>NZ_BAAANS010000065.1:0-9793 GCF_039529925.1 Kitasatospora saccharophila
TCAAGATCCGCATGAACACCGAGAACTACGGTGACGTGCTGCCGATCCCCTCGGACCTCTCGATCGCCCAGTTCCCGAACTTCTTCTCCTCGCTGGGGGCTTCGGACGAGCTGTCGAAGACCTACCAGTGGACCGACTACGCGACGGTGGACGGCAAGGTCTACGGCATCGCGAACTTCGGCACGGTGACCGGCTTCGTCTACAACAAGAAGGTGTGGGCGGACGCGGGCGTCACGGCGTGGCCGAAGACGCCCGACGAGTTCCTCGCCGACCTGGAGGCGATCAAGGCCAAGGGCGCGGCGACCCCGTACTACACGAACTACCACGACGGCTGGCCGCTGCGGCAGTGGACCGACGCGGTCGGCTCGCCGTCCTGCGACGAGGGCGCCAAGGACGCGCTGGCCACCACCGCGCAGCCGTGGGCGGCCGGGGGCGACCTGAACACCATCGACGGCCTGGTGTACTCGATCGTCAGCCGGAAGCTGTCCGAGGACGACCCGACCACCACCAACTGGGACCAGTCGAAGGTGATGCTGGGCACGGGCAAGGTCGGGGCGATGTACCTGGGTTCGTGGTCGGTGTCGCAGATGCGCGACGCGGCGTCGAAGGCGGGCGCGAACCCGGACGACATCGGCTACATGCCGTTCCCGTCGACGTCCGGGAAGCTGTGCACGGTGCTGCAGCCGGACTACAAGTACGCGATCAACAAGCACTCCAAGAACCAGGAGGCGGCGCGGGCCTGGCTGGACTGGTACATCACCAAGTCGGGTGCGGCGCAGGCCGAGCAGGGCATCTCCTCGGTCCGGGGCGCCGAGCTGCCGGCCACGCTGAAGCCGTTCACCGACAACGGGGTGCGGCTGATCGGGCAGAAGCAGGAGAAGTCCGCCACCGTCAAGAAGATCGACAAGGGCGCGGAGATCAACCTGGACGCCCCGGACTACCGGCAGAAGCTCGTCGACATCGCCCGCGGCGCGGCCTCCGGCGACCAGGACGGCTACTTCGCCGAGCTGAACAAGAAGTGGTCCGAAGCCCAGAAGACCGTCAACGGCTGACCCCACCGGTCGAGTTGACCGAGCAGTGCCCCGCGGCGCGGCCGGAACCCCTCCGGCCGCGCCGCACCCCCTCCAGGGACTTCACGATCCCCCCAGGCACCACCCCCACCCCATCCGCATGTCCGGAGGACGCACGTGAACGACCAGCCCCGCACCACCCGCCGCCGCACCCTGCTCGGCGCGGCCGCCCTCGGCCTCGCCGCCGCCCCGCTGCTCGGCGGCACCGCCTCCGCGGACCAGGGCTCCAACGGCCAGGGCTCCAACGGCCAGGGCTCCAACGGCCAGGGCGAGAACGGCTCCGGCCGGGGCCGCGGCGCCTTCGTCACCGCGCGCGGCGGCGAACTGCGCCTGGACGGCGAGAAGTTCCGCTTCGGCGGCACCAACTGCTACTACCTGCACCAGCAGTCGCACTACATGATCGACGCGGTGCTGAACGACGCCGCCGCGATGGGCCTGACCGTCGTCCGCGCCTGGGCGTTCGCCGACGGCGACGGCCGCTCCTACCGGGCCCTGCAGCCCAAGCCGTTCAGCTACGACGAGGCCGCCTTCGACAGCCTCGACTACGCCGTGCAGAAGGCCGGACAGCTCGGTCTGCGCCTCGTCCTCCCGCTGGTCAACAACTGGCCCGACTACGGCGGCATGCAGCAGTACGTGTCCTGGTTCCTCGGCCTCGCCGACGACTCCTACGGCGACGGCACCCATCACGACAGGTTCTACACCGACGCCAACTGCCGCAAGGCGTACCGGGCCTGGGCCAAGCACGTGATCCAGCGCCGCAACCGCCACACCGGCCTGCGCTACGCCGACGACCCCACCGTCATGGCCTGGGAGCTCGCCAACGAGCCGCGCTGCCGCAGCGACAAGTCCGGCGCCACGCTGCTGGGTTGGGCCCGCGAGATGAGCGCGTACGTGAAGTCGCTGGCCCCGCGCCAGCTGCTCGCCGTCGGCGACGAGGGCTTCTACGGGCGGGCCGACGAGGCCGACTACCCCTACTCGAACTACGAGGGCAACGACTGGCTCAAGCTGACCGCACTGCCCGCCGTCGACTACGGCACCGTGCACGTCTACCCGCAGAACTGGGGCGAGACCAGCGGCAGCAAGCCCGGCACCAACGCCACCGACTGGGGCACCCGCTGGATCACCGACCACCTCGCCGACGGCCGCAAGCTCGGCAAGCCCGTCGTCGTCGAGGAGTTCGGCCTGCAGATCGACGCCGGCCGGGACATCGCCGACACCGCGGCCCGCGACGCCGCGTACCGGGCGTGGACCGACGCCGCGCTCGCCTCCGGCGCGGCCGGCGACCAGTTCTGGCTGCTCACCTCCCGGGTCGACGACGGCTCCTTCTACCCCGACTACGACGGCCACCGCGTCATGTGGAACAACGACCCGGCCAACCCCACCCGCACCACGGCGCAGCTCTTCGCGGCCCACGCGAAGGCGATGGCCTCTTCGAGCTGACGAAAGGCGCCACGAGGGGCTCACGCGTGCGCGCGTCCGGGGGCTCGGGGAACGGCGAGGTCGTGGCTGCGGGTGGTGCGCTGCCGTCGGGTGCCGCCGCTTCGGGTTCTGTTTCAGGCACGCAGCAGCACGGACCTTCGATGGGCTCCGGCCGCCGGCAGCACGGACTCGCCGTTCCCCGAGCCCCTGATTTCGCCTCCCGCCGTTCTCGCCCGCGCCCCTGATCTAGTCTCTCGTTCGTCTGCCACCATCACGATCCGGTCCCCGTGACCGCGATCACAGGGGGCTGGATGAAACGTGTGGTGAGGTTGGGGCGTCTGAGCTGTGGGCGAGGGACGCGCCCCGCGTAGGGATCGGAGTCTGATGGTGGCTGGCCGACGGCGGTCGTGGTCGTGGTCGCGGCTGAACTACCCGCGGGCCGATCGGGACGGGTGGCGGCGCTGGGTGCCGGACTGGGGGCGCCGGATCGACTACCCGCGCAGCGGCCGCCGGGGGGTGCTGCGCTGGCTGCCGTCCTGGCGGCAGTGGCTGCTGCTGGCGGGCGGCTCGTTCGGGTTGCTGGTGGTCACGGCCGGGGTGATGTACGCGACCACGGAGGTGCCCACCGACCTGAACGCCTTCGCCACCCAGCAGAACAACGTCTTCTACTGGTCGGACGGCACCGAGATGGCCCGCACCGGGCTGGTCAACCGGCAGGACGTGCCGCTGGACGAGGTGCCCACGCAGGTGCAGTGGGCGGTGCTGGCGGCGGAGAACGAGACCTTCTACTCGGACCCGGGGATCTCCGTCTCGGGCATCGCCCGGGCGGTCTACCGGATGGGCTCGGGCGGTGACACCCAGGGCGGGTCGACCATCACCCAGCAGTACGTGAAGAACGCCTACCTGAACCAGCGGCAGGACTTCTCCCGCAAGCTCGACGAGATGTTCATCGCGCTGAAGCTGGACCAGCAGGACAGCAAGGAGGAGATCCTCAGCGGCTACCTGAACATCAGCTGGTTCGGCCGCGGCAGCTACGGCATCGAGCGGGCCGCGCAGGCGTACTACGGCAAGGACGTCTCCGAGCTCAACGTCAGCGAGGGCGCGTTCCTGGCCTCGCTGCTCAAGGGCGCCTCGCTGTACGACCCGGCGGCCGGTCCGGAGAACCACGCCCGGGCGGTCGAGCGCTGGTCGTGGATCCTGGACCGGATGGTCAAGATCGGCAAGCTCTCGGCGGCCGAGCGGGCCCGGTACACCGCGTTCCCGGAGCCGAACCCGGTGCCGCCGCTGGTCGGGCTGAACGGCCAGACCGGCTACCTGGTCGACCTGGCCAAGAGCTACGCGCAGAGCCACGCCGACATCTCCCCGGCCCGGTTCGACCTGGGCGGCTACCAGATCTACACCACCTTCGAGAAGCCGAAGGAGGAGGCGCTCACCGAGGCCGTCCAGGCCGCCGAGAAGAAGCTCGACCCCGACCACCGCCCCGCCGACCAGAACGTGCACCTGGGGGCCGCCTCGGTGGCCACCGACGGCCGGATCCTGGCGGTCTACGGCGGGCCCGACTACCTGAAGCAGGGCTTCGACAACGCCAACACGGTCAACGTGCCGGTGGGCTCGGCCTTCGCCCCGCTGGTGTACGCGGCCGGCCTGGGCCAGGGCGTCCAGCGCGAACGGGACGGGGCCAGGACGCCGGTGACGCCCGGCACCACGTACAACGGGGACAACGGCGTCGACCTGCAGACCCCCGAGGGGCCCTACTGGGGGCGGGACGGGAAGAAGGCCAAGACGGCCAACGACGGCGGGAAGAGCTGGGGCAGCATCACGCTGCGGGCCGCGCTCGAACAGTCCGTCAACGGCCCGGTGCAGCAGCTCGGCATGGACGTCGGGCTCGGCAACGTCCGCAAGGCCGCGATCGACCTCGGGCTGCTGCCGGACAGCATGGGCGAACTGACGCCCGCCTACGCGCTGGGCAACTCCACCCCCAGCGCGATCCGGCTGGCCGACGCCTACACCGCCTTCGACGCCGAGGGGAAGCGGACCGACCCCTACTCGGTCAGCAGCGTCAGCCAGAACGGCGCCGACGTGCCGGTGGCCAAGCCCGCGAAGGTCCAGGCCGTCACCCCCGAGGTGGCCGCCCAGGTCGACGCCGCGCTGCGCGGCGCGGTCAAGGAGGGCGCCGACAAGGGCGTCCGGCAGGCCGCCGCCGACGGCGCCGGGAAGCCCGGCACCACCCAGGAGCGCAACGCGGGCTGGTACGTCGGCTACCGGGGCGACGTGGCCACCGCGGTCACCCTGTTCCGGCTCGACCTGAAGACCCTGGAACTGCTCCCGCTGACCGGGGTGGGCGGCGCCGCCCAGAACGTCCCCGACTCGACGGTCCCGGCCGGGATATGGTCCGCCTACACCAAGGCCACCGCGCACTGACCGGCGGTCCGGGGGCGGGGAGGGCGCGCCCTCCCCGCCCCCGGACGCGTCACTTCAGGTAGGTCGGCCAGTCGGGGGCCTCGGCCGGGTCCAGCCGGCGCAGCTGGTCCAGCACCTTCGGGTCCTGGGCGTCCAGCCAGTCCGCGAGCTCCTTGAAGGAGACGCAGCGCACGCCGTCCTTCTTACAGACGGTCTGCATCACGTCCTGGATGGCCTGCATGTAGATGCCGCCGTTCCAGGTCTCGAAGTGGTTCCCGATGAACAGCGGGGCCCGGCTGCCGTTGTAGACCCGCTCGAAGCCGTCGAGGTAGCCGTTGCGGGTCTGCTGCTCCCAGGCCGAGTACTTCTTCGGGTCGCCCTCGGTGCTGGCGCCGGACTGGTTGGCCAGGAAGTTGAAGTCCATCGACAGCACCTGGGTGTTGCCGAACGGCAGCAGCTGCAGCGGGAAGTTCCAGATGCCGTTCGCCTTCGTCGGCCAGACCTGGAACTCGCCCGGGGAGCTGGCGTCGTAGCGCCAGCCGTAGGTCTTCGCCGCCTGCAGCAGGTTCTTCTGGCCCTCCAGGCAGGGGGCCCGGCCGCCGACCAGCTCCTTCGCGTAGTCGAAGGGCAGCGGGGCCTCGGTGGAGAACCCGGTGTTGGTCTTCCAGTGGGCGACGAAGGAGTACGCCTGGTCGATCTCCTGCTTCCAGTCGTCGACGCTCCAGGTGGAGCCGCCCCCGCTGTCGCCGGCGTCGGTGCAGAAGTGGCCGTTGAAGTGGGTGCCGATCTCGTTGCCGTCCTGCCAGGCCAGCCGCAGCTGGGCCAGGGTCTCCTTGACGTGCTCGTCGGTGGGGAAGGAGATCGCCGAGCTGCCGGGGGAGTGCTGGGGCGCCTGGTAGAGGCTGCGCTTCTCGTTCGGGACGAGGTAGATGCCGCTCAGGAAGAACGTCATCGTCGCGTCGTTCGCCTTGGCCAGCTCCCGGAACCGGGAGAACAGGTGGTCGTCGTTCTCCAGCGCGCCGTCCCAGGAGAACACCACGAACTGCGGGGGCTTCTCGCCCGGCTTCAGCTTCTCGACCTTCAGCTGGTGCGGCTGCGGACCGGTGTCCGACATCGAGCCGTCGCCCAGCACCTTCACCTTGCCGTCCCAGGCCGGGGCGGACGCCCCGGCACCCGCCCCGGCGTCGGAGGACACCGGTCGGCCCGGTTCCCCGCCGTCGTCCAGCACCAGGGTCAGTGCGAGCGCGGTGACCGCGCAGCCGGCCAGCACCGCCAACGCGATCTTGACGTTTCGGCTCCGGTTGCCGGGTCTCTCTTTGCGCCTGTGGCTCTTCACCGCTCCGCCGTTCCCCGTCCTGTTCCGCTCGCGCCGTCGCACCGCTGTGACGGCACGAGCGGACATCGCACCATCTTTTTATTGGACGACTGTAGGGGGGTGGCGGTTGTCGGCGCGGGCGGATCCCCGGCCGGGCCAGGGAACGGCCGCGGACCGTGCCCCGCAGCACCCCGGAAGCGGAGCCCGCCTGCTCAGAACAGGCCGTGCCACATCTGCTCGACGACGACGTTCCACCAGGCCGACTCCTTGACGAACACCTCCGGGTCGATCGCCGCCAACTCGTCCTGCAGCGCCGCCACCACGCCCGCCGCGGCGTACGGGTCCAGCCCGGGCAGCGCGGCGCGGGCCGCCACCAGCGACTCCAGGCTGCGCAGGAACGCCGACACCGAGGCGTTGACGTACCGTCCGCTGCCGGTGCGCGGGTGCACCGCCCACACCGAACCCGACCTCCCGTCGTGGTCGGTGCACTGCACGGCCACCGCGCACAGCCCGTCCGACCCGATCCTGGTCCAGCCCGCCAGGACGTCCAGCACCTGCGGCTCCAGCTCGGCCCCGGCGGCCGACAGGTGGGTGCGCAGGTCGGCGAACAGCCCGCCGGCCGGCGGCCGCTCCGGACGGTCCGCGCCGAAGAACAGCGGCACCTCGGCGGGCAGCCCCGCCCACACCACGGTGGACTGGGCCGACTCCGGCAGTGCGCTGTTCGCCACGTCGTCCGCGTCGTACCGCACCACCTCGCCGAACGCCCCGGCCACCCGCCGCCCCAGCGCCACGTCCCGCACCGCCGGCGCCGGGTCCACCTCGCCCGGCCGCGGCGCCGGCACCCGGCACGGCCGCGGCGGCGGCTGCTGCCCCGCCAGCCGGGCGGTGCGCTCCGCGTGGTCGGCCAGCGCGGCGACGCCCTCGGCCCGCTCGTCCGGGAAGATCCCGTACAGGTGCGAGCAGGAGAACTCCGCGTTCGGGAACTCCCGCTCCACCAGCACCGCGGTGTAACCGCCCGGCAGGGACGCCGGACGCAGGTCGGTGTGCACCGCCAGCACGTTGCCCGCCGGAACGCCCAGGCGGCGCAGCTCGGCCGCCAGCTGGTGCTCGGCGGGCGGCAGCCCGGGCGCCGACAGCCGGAACAGCGAGACCTCCTGCCCGCTCCCCGGGTCCAGGTACGTCGCCACCGCGGTGTTCCCCGGCCCGGTGGCCGGCGGCCCCGTCCGGCGCGACAGCTGCGCGTGCCGCTCCTCGTACGACCGGACCACCTCGTCCACCGGCACCGAGGACCACACGCTCAGCTCGCCGTTCTCCCGGTCCACCACGCCGCACGCGTCCCCGACGTCCGCCGGCGGGCGCCGCTCCCCGGTCACCGGGTCCCGCTCCAGCGGCGCGGGCGCCGCCCACACCACCCAGCCCAGGCTGAACTCCCGGTACCGCACCCCGCGTCGCCGCTCGGCGGGCGCGCCGCCGTTCAGCCAGCGGTCGGCGGTGGCGAGGGCCTGCTCCTGGGTGATCACGACGCTTCCTCCGTTGGTGGGTCCCGGCGCCCGGAGCTCCCGGGGCTTCCCGGGCCCGGTTCCGAGTGAGACTAGCGGGAGGTTCCCCCGAGCACGAACGGGTGTCCGGTATCACCCGGGCAATTCCCTTGTGCGGCCATGGGATTGTCGGTGCTTGATCATGTGCATGCGATCATTTGACTATCATTTGAATCTGGGGCAACGTTCTGCTCCATCCGTCCACCGGGGGGCCGGTGATCCGTCACCGGAAGCGGTGGTTCCGTCAGTTGGGGGAGACTGACCCTTGTCGATGATGCTGCCCGGCCCGCTCGAATGGGTCCTGGAGATGCTCGGCTTCGACTGGCCCAAGGCGGACGAGGACAAGCTCCGCGAATGCGCCCGGGTCTGGCGCGACTTCGCCGACCGGGTCGACGAGGTCAACCAGCAGGCCCTGACCGCCGCCGACGTCGTCCGCTCCACCAATGCCGGCGACGACGTCGACGCCTTCGGCCGGGCCTTCGACAAGTTCACCACCGGCGGCGACGGCTACCTCGCCGACGCCGCCACCGCCGCCCGGCTGATCGCCACCGCCTTCGACGCCGCCGCGATGATCGTGGTCGCCTGCAAGATCGCCGTCATCGCCCAACTCGCCATCCTCGCCACCGAGATCATCGCCGCCCAGGGCGCCGCCCTGTTCACCTTCGGCCTCTCCGAGGTCGCCGCCCTCGGCGCCACCCAGGCCACCAAGATGATCGTGCGCCGACTGCTGAAGGAACTCCGCGACGCCCTCGTCGAAGCGGTCATCGAAACCATCAAGGACCCGATCGTCTCCGCCGTCCAGGGCATGATCAGCGACCTGATCACCCAGACCGTCAACCAGGGTTTCGGCGCCCAGGACGGCTACGACCTCGGCCGCACCGCCAAGAAGGGCGTCGAAGCCGGCGCCGAGGCCGCCGAGAACTGGAAGAGCACCTTCGGCGAGAGCCTCCGCGACGGCCTCGGCTCCCGCGCCGGCTCCCACGCCCGCGGCCGCGCCGAGGCGTCCGCCGCCATCGGCCGCGGCGAGAGCGATCCGGCCGGGGACGGCGACGCTGCCGGTGGCGGCGGTGGCACGGGTGGTGGGACCGCAGGGGGTGGGGTGTCCGGGGGCGGTGGCTCCGGCAACGGGGGGTCCGGGAACGGGAGTTCCGGTGGCGGCGGCGGTGGCGACGGTGCCGGTGGTGGCGGGAACGGCAGCGCCGGTCCGTCGACCACCAGTGCCCCCACCGGCCGGGCGCCTGATCCGGGTGGTCCCTCTTCCGTCAACTCGCCCACCGGAAGGGACACTTCGTCGGAATCACCGGCCCCGCCCCCGGTTCCGACGCCCACCCCGGCGCCCGCCGCTTCGTCCGCGTCCGACCAGCGTGCCACCGCATCGCTCGACCCCTTCGGCACCCGGCTGAACGCCGACGGCCCGGCGGAGGGTTCGCCGTCCGCGAGCCCTCGTGCGGACGGGCCGGAGGCCCAGGCGTCCGCGCCCACCGCGAACGCCGCGTCCGACGCGGCCCGTCCGGCCGAGGGGCAGGCTTCGGCGCCGACCCCTGTCGATGCCCGGGCCGCTGCGCAGCAGTCCGCGCCGGAGGCCCAGGCGTCGCCCGCCCCGACTGCGCACCCGGCAGCCGATGCCTCCCGTCCGACCGCGGTGGATCCCCGCATCGCCGCCGCGCAGTCCGCCCCGGAGACCCAGGCGCCCGCGCCCGCCGCGCACACGGTGTCGGACGCGGCCCGCCCGGCCGACGCCAACTCGGCTGCCACGGTTGGAACTTCGCCGCATGCGAGCGTCCAGCCGACGGCCCACGACAACGCCACCGCCGGTGCTCCGGCCCAGCACGCCCCTTCCGACTCGGCCACTGGGACCGGGCCCGCTCAGCACGCGGAGCGTCACGGGGAGGGCCGGTCCGAGGGGCACGGGGGTGCGCCGGGCCCTCGGTCGGACGTCAACTCGCCTGTCGGTGAGGGGAGTCGGGAGGGGCAGGCCGGGGAGGAGGGTCGTCCGGCGGTCGCTGGGTCCCGTCACGGGGAGGGTCGGTCCGAGGGGCACGGGGGTGTGC
>NZ_BAAANS010000065.1:9890-42241 GCF_039529925.1 Kitasatospora saccharophila
GGTGAGGGGAGTCGGGAGGGGCAGGCCGGGGAGGAGGGTCGTCCGGCGGTCGCTGGGTCCCGTCACGGGGAGGGTCGGTCCGAGGGGCACGGGGGTGTGCCGGGTTCTCGGTCGGACGTCAACTCGCCTTCTGGTGAGGGGAGTCGGGAGGGGCAGGCCGGGGAGGAGGGTCGTCCGGCGGTCGCTGGGTCCCGTCACGGGGAGGGCCGGTCCGAGGGGCACGGGGGTGTGCCGGGTTCTCGGTCGGACGTCAACTCGCCTTCTGGTGAGGGGAGTCGGGAGGGGCAGGCCGGGGAGGAGGGTCGTCCGGCGGTCGCTGGGTCCCGTCACGGGGAGGGCCGGTCCGAGGGGCACGGGGGTGCGCCGGGCCCTCGGTCGGACGCCAACTCGGCTTTTGGTGAGGGGAGTCGGGAGAGTCAGGCCGGGGTTCCGGTCGGCGCGGGGCAGCACGGGCGTCCGGCCGCCGAGCCGTCCGCGCAGCGTCACGACACCCCGCACGCCCAGCCCGGTGACGGCCGCAACGACGGTCGCCGGGCCGAGGACGGGACGCAGCAGGCCACCGTCCGTACTGCGGGGGCCGCCGCCGTCGCGGAGGCGCCGCCCGCGCACGGGCCCGGGCCGGTCGCCGGGGAGTCCGCCGCGCCCTCGTCGGCCCCGTACGCCGGGCAGGCCGGGCAGGCCGCTCCGGCCGCCGGTGCCGTGCCGCCCGGTGCGGGCGGGGTGCCGTCCGCCACCGGCACGCCGGGGACGCCGAGTGCGGGCGCGCCCCGCGCGGACCGTCCCGCCACGACCGTGCCGACGGCCGCCCCCGGCCAGCGGCAGCGTCCGGACCAGTCCCGCCCCGACCGCCCGGTCAGCCTCGGCCAGCAGCCCACCGGAGGCCGCCCCGACCCGCGCACCGCCCCCTGGCGCACCCCGCAGCCGTCCGACAGCCCCACCCCGCGCCCCGACGCCCGCCCGACACCGGCGGCGGACCCGCGCGCGGCCCGTCCGGACCGTCCGGCCGACGGCCAGTCCCGCCCGGCCGCCGATCCGCGCCGGTCCGTGCCGGAGCAGCGCCCGTCCTCGGAGCGTCCGACTGCCGGGGCCCCGGCCGCCGACCATCCGTCGAAGGAGCGTCCGGACGCTCGTCCCGACCGCACCGAGCGTCCGGCGGGCGCCGATCCGCGGCGGCCCGTGCCGGAGCAGCGCCCGTCCTCCGAGCGTCCGACTGCCGACGCCCCGAGCGCCGAGCCCCCGTCCGGCGAGCACCCGTCCGTCGACCGTCCGGCCGCCGACCGTCCGTCCGCCGAGCACCCGTCTGGCGACCACCCTCCGGCCGAGCACCCGTCCCAGGACCACCCGTCCGCCGAGCACCCCACTGCCGAGCACCCCACCGCCGAGCACCCGGACGTGGACCCGACCCGGCCCGTCACCGCCGACCGGCCGTACGGGGAGCCGGGTGGGCTGATCGAGCCGGGGGAGCGGGAGCGGCAGCGGGTGGAGGACGCGGTGCCGCGGGACGCCGAGGGGCGGCCGTTGCGGCACCCGGACCCGGAGGGGGACTGGCCGGGGGCCGTCAACGGCGATCCGAACGAGCCGGGGCGGCGCAACAACTGCGTGGACGTCGCGCTGGCGACCGTCGACACCTATTCGGGGTACCCGACCCCGGCCGCGGCCCGTACGCCGGACCACGACGCGGACGGCAACCCCTCCGACCGCGGTGAGCGGGGCGGCCGGGACCGGATGGAGAACGCCCTCGGGGCGAGGTTCTCCGACCTGGGCGACGGTCCGGCCGCGTACCGGCGGCTGGAGGACACCCTCCGCCGGGAGGGGCACGGCTCGCAGGCCGTGATCATCACCCGGGACGCCGACGGCCGCGCCCACGCCTGGAACGCCGTCAACCACCGGGGCAAGATCACCTACATCGACGCGCAGACCGGCCGCCGCTCCGACCGGCCCCTGCACGACGGCGAGAACGGCGTCTTCGCCGTCCCCCTCGGCGCCGACCGCCGCCCCGCCGCGCCCGTTCCGCACGCCGACCCGAACCACGACCCGTCCCTGGACCGCCGCGCCCCGGAGGAGATCGCCGGCGGCGGCGACAACGGGCAGAACGGCCCGCCGGGCCCGCCCGGGAGGGTGGAGCGCCCCGACTTCATGGGGGACCCGCCGGATCACTACGGTCCGCCCGGGAGCCTCACCAAGGCCCAGATCGAGCAGATCCAGGTGTACCGGGCCAACGAGGAGCCCGGCTACCGGGAGCTGTACTACGACAAGAACGGGCACCGCAAGCTCCTCGAAACGGTGGACGAGAGCGGCTACACGCCGCCCCAGCTCGCCCAGTTCGAGGACGACGGCCCGTGGCTCCCGGCGAAGGACGGACCGGAGGCCCCGAAGCCCCACTACCTGGACCCCAAGCCCGTGCACCTCGACGCGGACGGCGTCGAGGACGCGCAGAGCCTGAAGGACCTCGACGAACTCGCGGAGAAGCGCAGCGCGGCCGTGGCCCAGATGGTCAAGGACCGGCAGTGGAAGAAGGAGAGCGGTCTGCCGGAGGCCGATGCCGCGTACAGCGCCTCGCAGTACGCGATGCAGGAGGCGAGCGAGAATTTCGGGGAAGGCGCGGCCGCCCTGCACTACATGGCCCTGCAGGACTCCGGGTTCGAGCCCCAGACGCTCGGAGGCCCCGACAACGGCGCCGACCAGTTCGACCAGGTGTGGAGGCACCCGGACGGGCGGTTCGTCGTCGTCGAGGCGAAGGGCAGCCCCGATGCGCCGCTCGGTACCCGCCTCATGCCGGGGGCGGGTCGTCAGCGGGTCTCCCAAGGGAGTCGGGAATACTTCCTCCAAATCGTCGAACTGATGAAAAAGCGGGGCGAGAGAACTCTGGCAAAGGAACTGGCGGTGGCGCTCGGAGCGGGGAAAGTCGAATACGTCCTCGTCATGGGTGGCCGCAACGACGGTAGCTACAATGGCCTGGACTACCGGCGGTTCGACACCAGCAGGGGGACCCTTCCGTGACCGTGACCATTTCCCGTCATCTCGAACCCAAGCCCGATGCCGAGGTGTTCGCCGAAGAGTTGAGCACGGATTTGGCGGAACTCATCGACGGTTTGGAGCAGTCGGGGGAGATGATCGACTATGCGTTCAGCAGCGCACTCCTGGCCGCCCGGGCGCACTGGATGGCCGACCCGAGGGCCAATCGGCTGGAGACGTGGAAGGCCACGGTGACCGCCCTGCAGGTGGGTTCGGCGCTGTTCGCCGCGACGGGGGTGGACGAGGGCCGGGTGGAGTGCTTCATCAACCACCGGGCGCGCTCGATCCCGGCGTTGGGCCCGCGGACGTACGCGGACGCGGACACCTGGCTGAACACGCTCTGGTTGGCGATGATCTGCCGGGACCAGCCGCGGTTGAAGCAGCTGTCCGAGATCCCGCTGGAGCGGCTGCGGGTGCGGGAGGGGCTGTACGACGACTTCTTCTACCACTGGATCGACGTGCTGCAGACGTACTGGCTGCGCGGGCCCGGTCTGGTCGACAAGTTGACGCTGGCCTTCGGGAGTTCGGCGCCCGAGCGGATCCGGATCGCCACGCCCCGGGTGGTGGCGCAGGTGTTCTACCCGCCGCTCGAACTCTTCCACGAGATCGTCACCCGCAAGCAGGAGGAGTTCACCCCGTCGCTGGTGCGGGCGCTGGAGTCGCACCGGGACTACTGGACCTCGGAGGAGAGTTGGGCCACCGACATCGACGGCGCGGTCCCGCTGGGCCCGCTCGCGATGGCCTGCCACGCCTTTGACGGCGACTTCCCGATCGACGTGGAGTCGGACTACCTGCCCAAGCACCTGCTCGACCACGGCTGGTTGGGCGAGTTCCCCACCTGAGGGCGCCTCGCGTCCTGAAGCGGGCGCGATTCGCGGGGGACAACCGGATTCGGCGCCGTGGAAACGGCGCGCACGGATTTTGACAGCGAAAGTGAAGGGCGAGGGCGTCCGCACACTTACTGGGAAGGGATTTCGATTTCCCTTCCCGGGGGGGCGAACGGGTGCCGTTTCCCACGGGGGGAAGAAATGGGCATGCAGGTTTCGCGGCACGAGGTGCCCGCCGGGCACGGCGGCCAGGAGGTGGTGGAGCGGCTCGCCGGAGTCGTCCGGGAGATGGTCGCGGGGATGCCGGACTTCGACTACGACCGGGCGGAGGCGTTGCGCTACGCGCTGAGTCTGGCGAAGCGGCGGTGCGTACAGGATCCGCGGTGCGCCCTGAACGAGACGTGGCACGCGTGGGTGTTGCCGATGCAGATCGGTTCGGCGTTGTTCGAGTCGGCCACGGCGCGGTCCGGGCCGGTGACCTGCCGGGTGGGGACCGAGGCGGGCGAGGTGCTGGAACTGCCGGCGACGGGGCCGCAGGAGTACCTGCACCCGGTGTTGTGGCTGGAGGCGTTCTACCTGGCGGTGATCTGCCGGGAGGGGGAGCGGGTGGCCGAACTGGCGGAGGTGCCGACGCAGTTCCTGCGGGACTCCGGCGTGATGATCGACGAGTACGTGTACGACTGGATCGACGCGCTCAAGCTGGCCTCGGCCGGCCGACCGCGCGCCTGGGAGTCGCTGCTCAGGGCGATCGAGGGCACGGTGCCGGAGCGCACCCGGGCGGCGAGCGCCGAGGTGATGCTGAAGCTGCTCCACCCCCCGCTGGAGCTGTTCCAGCTCTTCGTCCGGCGGGAGGTCGCGGCGTTCAACGAGTCGTTGGCGACGGCGCTGACCTGGCACCGGGAGTACTGGACCGGCAACGAGGCCCGGTCGACCAATCCGGAGGGCTTCGTCGCGCCGGCCCTGCTGGCCGTCGCGGTGCTGGCCCGCGACGCGGGCATGGAGATCGAGGTCGAGTCCGAGTACCTGCCCCACCACCTGCTGCACGGCACCTGGGTCGGGGAGTTCCCGACCCGGTGAGCAGGCTCCGGATCCCCCCGCCCGACCCGCACGGGGACGGGCGCGGACCGGGGAGCGGGTTTCGGAACGGACAGTGGGAACGGACGAGGAAGGCGAGGGAGTTCGGGTGTCGCAGCAGATCGTCGTGGACGAGGGGAACCTGCGCGGGCAGGGGAAGAACCTGGAGTCGATCGGGGAGTCGTTCCAGCGGGTGGTCGCGGAGATGAAGGCGCGGCTGTCGGCGCTGGAGGA
Source organism: Kitasatospora saccharophila (assembly GCF_039529925.1). Taxonomy (NCBI): domain Bacteria; kingdom Bacillati; phylum Actinomycetota; class Actinomycetes; order Kitasatosporales; family Streptomycetaceae; genus Kitasatospora; species Kitasatospora saccharophila. The sequence goes on from NZ_BAAANS010000065.1 coordinate 15,041, forward strand.
GAGCGGGGACCCGCCGTGGGGTGACGACGACCTGGGCGAGAAGTTCGGCGTCGTCTACGAGGGCCTGCGCGACGGTATGAAGGAGTCGATGGACTCGCTGGCGGCGCGGCTCGGCGAGGTCGGCCGGAAGCTCCAGGTGATGGCCGACAACCACGCGGCCAACGAGGCCGACACCGTGGACCGGATGCACGCCCTCGCCGACCGGACCCGGAGCGCGGGCGGCGAGATCCAGGCGATGCGGCGTCCGCAGCTGCGCTGAGCGGCGGCCGGGCGTCCGGGGCCCGGGAGGCGGCCGGCTCGGCGAGCGCGGGACGGCGGCGGCGGCGACGGCGAGCGCGACGATCCCCTTGGCCTTGGCGCTACGGGACGTGGTTCCTCCTGTTCGGTCCGGGCGGGAATGCCCGGGGGCGGGGAGCCACGTCGCGCGGGGCGGCCGAAGATCACCCGTCCGTATCCGTAGCGGCCCTGCGGGGCAAGGGTCAGGGGCAGTGGGCGCCGCTGCGGCAGGCGGTGGACCCGGACGTCGGGGCGTGCGCGTGGGCCGGGAGGTCCGGGGTGTGGTGCGCCAGGCCGAACAGGAACACGGCGCCCAGCCCCAGGACGGCGAGCACCTGCACGGCGGCGGCCAGCGCCGCCCGCAGCCGGTACGCGAGCGCCAGCAGGACGAGGGCGGCGAGGAGCAGCCAGCCCAGCCGGAGCACGACGGAGGTCGAGGTCACGTCGAACACCTCGAAGGACTCCGTGGGCCGGTCGGCGGGGATGAGCGTCACCCGCAGCAGGACGAGGAACTGGGCGACGGACAGCACCAGGGTGGCGGCGAGGTCCGCGAGCAGCGGCAGCGGGCGGGGGCGGCGCCGGCCCCGTGGCGGCGGCGGCGTGGTCGGTGCGGTCGGGACATCCGTCATGGCTGTACTCTGCCCGGTCCGCGGGCGCGGCGGAACGTGTACGGCGAATCGGGCCGCGCGGCCCGGCCGCGGATATCTGCCGAACGGCAGATGGCGGGGCGCCGCCGATCGGCGAGGCTCGGGGCGTGAGCGACCACGACCGACCGGGGGAACCGGTGAACCGACGACGTCCGTACCCGCCGGCGCAGTTGCCGCCGGGAGCCGCCCCGCCCCAGCCGCCCTCGTCGTCCGCGCCGCCCGTGATCGAGCTGGACCGGATCGGCAAGGTCTGCCGGGGCGGCAAACGGGCCCTGGACGGCGTCAGTCTGACGCTCGGGCCCGGGCTGCTCGGGCTGCTCGGGCCGAACGGCGCGGGCAAGTCCTCGCTGCTGCGGATCCTCGCCACCGTCACCCGCCCCAGCACCGGGACGCTCCGCTACCGGGGCGCCGACGCGGTCGCCTCGCCCGACCGGCTGCGCCGCGAACTCGGTTACCTGCCGCAGGACTTCGGCGTCTACCCGAACCTGACGGCCCGCGAGTTCCTGGCCTACCTGGCCGCCGCCAAGGGGCTCACCGCGCGCTCCGCCCGGGCCCGCACCGACGAGTTGCTCGAACTGCTCAACCTGACCGAGGCCGTCCGCCGTCCGCTGCGCGGCTACTCGGGCGGCATGCTCCGCCGGGTCGGCATCGCACAGGCCCTGCTGGCCGACCCGCAGGTGCTGGTGGTGGACGAGCCGACCGCCGGACTCGACCCGGAGGAGCGGGTCAGGCTGCGCAACCTGCTGAGCGAACTCGCCGCCCGACGCGCCGTGTTGCTCTCCACCCACATCGTGTCGGACGTCGAGTCCACGGCCGACACGATCGCCGTGCTGGCCCGCGGCCACCTGCTGCGCCGGGGCACCCCGCAGCAGTTGACGGGTGAACTGGACGGAAGAGTTTGGGAGTTGACCGTCCCAGCGGCCGACGTCCCGGCCTGGCAGGCGAGTTGGCTGGTCGGCCGCACCGCCAGGTCCGACGGCGGCGGCGTCCGGCTGCGGCTGATCGCCCCCGCCGCCGGACCGGGACCGGCCGGTGCGGCCCCGGTCCGGCCCGACCTGGAGGACGTCTACCTGGCCGCCGTGCACGGCGGACGGCCGGAACGGGACGGGCCGGAGCGGCAGCCCTCGGAGCGGGAGGGGGCCGGGCGGTGGCGGTGACGGTGCGCGCGCTGGCCCACCTGGCCGCCGGGGACTTCCGGGAACGGGTGCGCCGCCCGGTGTACGCGGTGACGCTGCTGGCCGCCGTCGGGCTCGGCCGGCTGGCGGTGCCCGCCGCCGGCAGCCGGTGGGCGGTGATCGACGTGGGCGGCAACCGGGGCGTGTACAACAGCGCGTGGGTCGGCACCGCGACCGCGCTGGCCGGGGCGCTCTGGCTGACCGTCGGCGGGTTCTACGCGGTGCGCGGCGCGGTCGTCCGGGACACCGCGACCCGGGTCGGCCAGGTGCTGGCCGCGAGCCCGCTGCGCTCCGCCGGGTACCTGGCGGCGAAGTTCCTCTCCAACCTGCTGGTGCTGGCCTCGATGCTGGGCGTGCTCGCGGGCACCGCGCTGGTGCTGCAACTCGTCGAGGGCGAGGACCGCGCGGTCGACCCGGTCGCGCTGCTCACCCCGTTCCTGCTGGTCGCGCTGCCGCTGCTGGCGGTGACGGCCGCGGCCGCCGTGCTGTTCGAGACGGTTCCGGTGCTGCGGGCCGGGCTCGGCAACCTGCTCTGGTCGGTGCTGGCGCTGGTGATCGCGATCGGCGGCCAGTCCGCGCACGCGCCGCTCGGCGGCCTCGGCGTCCGGCCGGTCGCCGACTCGCTGCGGGCGACCCTGGACGCGCAGCGGATCCCGTACGGGGCGGGCGGGTTCAGCCTCGGGCTGACTCAGGTCGCCGAGCCGCTGCACCCCTTCCGCTGGGACGGCGCGCCGCTCACCGGCGGCTTCCTGGCGGCCCGGCTGGCGGTGCTGCTGCTGGCCGCCGCGGCGGCGGTGCTGCCCGCGCTCTGGTTCGGCCGCTTCGACCCGGCCCCCGGCGCCTCCCGCCCGGGACGGTACCCGCGGCCGGAGGCCGAACCGCCGTCCGCCCCGGCGGTGTTCGGGGCGCTGCCGCGCACCGCGCCGGTCCGGGGCCGGGCGTTCGGCCGGCTGCTGGCGGGGGAGTCGCGGATCCTGCTGCAGGGGGTGCCGGCCGCCTGGTGGGCGGTGGCCGCGCTGCTGTCCGCCGCCGCGCTCGTGCTGCCCGCGCCCACCGGGACCGGCCTGCTGCTGCCGCTGCTGTGGCTGTGGCCGGTGCTGCTGTGGTCCCGGCTCGGCAGCCAGCAGGTGGAGCACGGCCCGGCCGGGCTGCTCGCCGCCCACCCCGCACCGGGCCGGCGGCTGCTCGCCGAGTGGACGGCGGGCGTGCTGCTGACCGCGCTCACCGGCGCCGCCCCGCTGCTGCGGATGCTGGCAGCCGGGGACGGCGCCGGGGCCGCGCACTGGCTGGGCGGTCCGCTGCTGGTGCCCTCGCTGGCGCTGGCACTGGGCGTGCTGAGCCGCAGCCACCGGCCGTTCCAGGCGCTCTATCCGCCGCTGTGGTACCTGCTGGTCAACCACGTCGCCGCGGTGGACTTCATGGGCGCCGTCCGCACCGCCGGACGCCCCGGGGGCCCGCACCCGCTGCTGGTCGCCGCGCTGGCGGCGGCGCTGCTCGGAGCGGCGCTGGCGACCGACGCGGCCCGGCGCCGGAGACGGTGAGCCCCGCCATGCGGTGGGTCTCCGTCAGGGGGTGGGTCCCCGTCAGGCGGTGGAGGTCAGGTGCGCGAACACCACGGTGTTGGAGTCGTAGCCGGTGCGCCGGTCGTAGTGCCCGCCGCAGGTGATCACCCGCAGTTCGGCGCGGCCGGTCGGGGCGTACACCTCCCCGGCGGGGAAGTCGCTCTTCGGGTAGGAGCGCACCGCGTCGACGGTGAAGGTGGCGGTGCGGCGGTCCTGCCGGGTGACGGTGACGGCCAGGCCGGGGCGCAGCAGCCCGAGCCGGTACAGCACGCCGGGGCCGTGCCGGTCGTCGACGTGGCCGACCACCACGGCGGTGCCGTCCGCGCCGGGCGAGGGGGCGTCCCGGTACCAGCCGACCAGGTCGCGGCGGTCCGGCGGCGGGGTGTCGAGCGCCCCGGTGGCGTCCAGGCCGAGCGGGGTGAAGGCGGCGTCCACCGCGATGGACGGGATGCGCAGCCGCGCCGGGTCGGACGGGCCGAGCGCGGCGGTGTCCGGGACGGCCCGGGAGGCGCTGGGGGAGGGCGCGTCCCGGGCGGGGGCCGGGAGTTGCGCGGGGGCGGGCGGGGGCGGCCCCGCGGTGGTCAGCCCGTCGTCGACCAGCCAGGCGCCGCACAGCAGCGCGACGGCCGCGGTGCCGAACCGTAGCCGGTCGGCACCGCGGGCGCGTCGGTGGGCGGTGCGGGTCAACGGCGGGTGCGGGAGCGGCGGCGCCGGCGCACGACCAGGTAGCCCGCCCCGGCGATCAGCGCGGCGCCGACGGTGACCTCCGCCGGGTTCAGGTCCCGGGAGGCCCCGCCCGCGCCGGCCGCCACCCCGCCCTGCGGCGTCTTCCCCGGGCCGCCGTGGCCGGGACCGCCCTGGCCCGGGCCGCCGGGGCCCGAGCCGCCGCCCTTGCCGGAGGGGGAGGCGCTGGGCGACGGGGAGGTGCCGCCCGAGGGGGGCGGCGAGGACGAGGTACCGGTGCCGACCGGGCTGCCGGACGGGCTGGGGGACGGGGACTGGCTGCTGCCGACGCCGGAGCAGTCGACCGTGAACACCTTCTGCTTGGCGTCGCCGTCCTCGCCCACGAAGTTCCAGCCGAGCTTGTAGTGCCCGTCGGGCAGCGACAGGTCGGCGGTCCGGGCGTTGCCGGTGGGCAGGAGCAGGGCGCCGTTCAGCACCTGGGCGGTGCCGGTCGGGGGCTGCTGGTCGATGTGCCAGGTCACGCTCTGTCCGGCGTCGAAGTTGAGGCCGTCGACGTAGAACTTGCAGACCTTCGGGTCGTCGGCCTGCTGGTCGGCGGGCGTACCGCTGTCGTGGATCTTCACGTCGCCGTTGTCGCCGGCGGCGTGCGCGGGGGCGGCGAACGCGGCCAGCGGCAGGACGGCCGCACCGGCGAGGGCGGCCGCGCGCAGCAGCAGCAGACGCCGCCCGATCGGGGTCGGGGTCATGGGAGCTCCGGGGTGAGGGACGGGGGCTGCCGGCACGGCGCCGACACCCCCCGAGGGTCCTCGCCCCGATCTGACGCCCCGTCACAACACACCCGAACCGGTACGACGTTTCCCCCCCCCGACGGCCCAGCCCCGGCGTGTCCGCCCACCCCCGGCCGGTCCCGGGGCCCGTTGGGGCGGTGGCGGTGGCGGTGGCGGTGGCGGTGGTGGGGCCGGGGGCAGGGCGGGGTGGGGTCAGGCCGTCGGTTGGCGGCGGCGGCGGGGGCGGAGGCGTTCGCCGCGGGCCAGGCGGCGGAGGCGGGAGAAGCGGGAGAAGCGGTCGCGGTTGGCGACGGCGGCGCGGTCGAGTTCCTCCATCAGGCGGCGGCCGCGGTGTTCGAGGTCGAGTTCGTCGAGGATGCGGTCGACCTCGGCGAGCAGCGAGCCGTGCAGCTGCCAGGCGTCCGGGCTCTCCTGGACGCGGCGCAGCAGGAGCTGGGCGGCGTTCTCGCGGCAGGCCCAGGCCGCGGAGAGCTCGGAGGCGAGCCGCTGTTCGGCCTCCTCGGCGTTCCGGCTGACCTGGGTGGTGACCAGGACCGCGAAGCTCACCAGCGCGCCGCCGACGTGTTCGAACAGTTCCTCCAGGGCCACCGCCACGTCCGCCGGGAACAGCCGTTCGTCCGGGTCGCGGCGCTTGGCCAGGTCGGTGAGCGAGCGGGCGATCACCCGGACGACGACCACGCAGATCTCCAGGGTGTCCAGCCCGGTGCGCAGCACCAGCCGGGAGAGCAGGCCCTCGCTGATCCGCGGGTTCAGCCGCAGGCTGTCCTCGGCCTGCCGCAGCGCCCCGTCCACCTCGGCGATCGCCTGGTCCAGCCGCCGGGCCTCGTACAGCCGTTCGGCGGCCCGTTCGACCGGGACGGGCCGGCCCAACTGCTCGGACAGCCCGAGCAGCAGGTGCCGGGCCCGGCGGGCCAGGTCCTCGATCGACTCGCCGGCCGTGTCGACCCACACCGGGGGCGCTATCACCAGGTTGAACAGCAGGCCGACGCTCGCGCCGATCACCGTCTCCAGCACCCGGTCCCAGGCCTGGGTGCTGACCTGGGAGACGCCCAGGATCAGCATCGCGCTGATCGCCACCTCCTGGACGAACTCGTCCACCCGCACGAAGCGGCCCACCACCAGCGAGGCCATGATGATCAGCCCGAGGCTCCACCAGGACAGCCCGACCACCGTCGAGAACCCGATCGCGATCAGCACCCCGACCACCACCGAGTTGACCCGCCGGATGCTGGTGGTCAGCGTCGAGTACACCGTCACCTGCACCACCAGCAGCGCCGTCAGCGGCGCGGTCAGCGGCACCGGCTCCCTGCTCAGCCAGGTCGCCACCACGTACGACAGCGTCGCGGCGACCGTGGCCCGCACCGTCTGCACGACGAACGGGTCCTTGGCCCCACGGCGCACCACGGCCGCCACCGGCTCCGGAACGAAACGCATGCAGCCCTTCTATCCCTGCCGGGTGCCGTTCACACCGTTCACACGCTGACGGGACGTCAGGCTGTGAGCCCCGGTCACAGGATGAACGCCTGTCTGGCTGCACCTCCGGCCCCCGCCGACGATGGCGGCACCGGACGCCCATGCCCCCCGCGCGGCCGCACGCGTCCGCGGTCCGAGGACGCGCCGCGCGATCCGACCACGGACGAGGTGGTGGTCGCCGTGAGCGACGTCTCCGACCTGACCGAACGCGCCGGCCGGGCGCTGCCCGCCCCGGAACCGCTGCGACCGCTGCGGTACGCCGGGGTGTTCGCGCTGCTGTTCCTGTTCGGCACCGAGACCTTCCTGGTCTCCCCGCTGCTGCCGACCATCGCCGACTCGATCGGCACCACCGAGGCCGCCGCCGCCTCCACCGTCACCGCCTACGTCCTGGTGTACGCGGTCTGCGCCCCGTTCCTCGGCCTGCTCAGCGACCGGTTCGGCCGCCGCCGCACCCTGCTCGCCGGCGGGCTGCTGTTCGTGCTGTCCAACGCGGCCGCCGCGCTCTCCACCGACCTCACCCAACTGGTGCTCTCCCGCGCCCTGGCCGGACTCGCCGCCGCGGCCGCCGGGCCCGCGATCTGGGCGCACATCGCCGAGACCGCCCCCGAGGCGGTGCGCGGCCGCGCCCTCGGACTCGGCATGGCCCTGTTCTCCACCGGCCAGGTGATCGGCGTCCCGCTCGGCGGCGTCCTCACCGGGGCGGCGGGCTGGCGGGCCGCGTTCTGGGCGCTCGCGACCGGCACCCTCGCCGCGGTCGCCCTGCTGGCCCGGCAGGTCGTCCCCGCGCGGTCCGTCCCCGCGCAGGCCGTCCCCGTCCAGGGTGGCGCGGTGCGGGGCGGTGCCGTCCGGGCCGTCCTGGGCGCCTGGCGCGAGCCGGTGCTGCGCCGCGCCCTGCTGGTCAACACCGCCTTCAACGCGGCCAACCTCGGCGCGTACACCTTCCTCGGCGCCGTCCTCGACCGCCGCTTCGGCCTCTCCGTGCCGGCCCTCGGCCTGGTCGGCGTCCTGGTCGGCGCGGGCAGCGCGGCCGGCTCGCTGCTCGGCGGACGCCTCGGCGACCGGGCCCGCACGGCGGGCCGCACCGGCCGGCCGCTGCTCGCCCACTGGGGCCTGCTGCTGGCCGCCGGCATCGCCCTGGCCACCGCCGGACCCGGACTGCCGCTCTCGCTGCTCGGCGTGCTGATCTGGTTCACCGCCAGCGGCGCCTTCGTCACCGACCAGCAGACCCTGGCCGGCACCGTCGCCCCCGCCCACCGCGCCACCTCCAGCGCCTGGCTCACCTCCACCATGTACGCGGGCACCGGCCTCGGCGCCTGGGCGGTCGGCGCCTTCTCCGACGTCACCCGCGGCGCCCTGCTGGTCGGCACCGCCCTGGCCCTGGCCGCGGCGGCGGGAGCGTGGCTGGTGACGCACGGCCTGCGACGGCAGCGCTGAGACCCCGGGAACCCGGCCGGAACGCCGGGGCGGCGGACCGCGGACGGGTCACCAGCGGTACCAGCGGTGGCGACCGCCGGAGGGGTGCGCGCCGCGGGCCACGAAACCGATCAGCCAGAACACCAGGACGACCACGGCGACCAGCCAGAGGATCTTCACCGCGAAACCGGCGCCGAACAGCAGCAGCGCGAGCAACAGGACCAGCAGCAGGGGAACCACGACGACCTCCTGGGAATCGATTGTCGCGGCCTCTGCTGCCCGGGGCCGCGCCGGATATTCGCGGGAATCTTCCGGCGGATCCGGGGCACCAGACCGCCCGTCAGCGAGGAACCGGCAGTCAGGAGGCGGGACATGGCGATGAGCGACAAGGCCGAGAACACCGGCGAGAAGATCAAGGGCGCCGTCAAGAAGAACGTCGGCAAGGCCGTCGGCAACGAGCGCCTGGAGGCGGAGGGCCGGGCCGAACAGGCCAAGGGCGGCCTCAAGCAGGCCGGGGAGGACGTCAAGGACGCCTTCCGGAGCTGAGCCCCCGGGCCCCGCTGCCGCAGGCGGCAGCGGGCACCGACTCCGCCCCGGCGTGACCCCACACCTCCGCCGGGGCGGTGCGGCCGGTGCAGCCCACCCGGCCGCGCGGGCCCCGGACACCGCGCACCCTCACCGGCGGCGGGTCCGGGGCCCCGCCACGTCCACGGCCCGCCCGGCCCCCGCCCACGCCACGTCCACGGCCCGCCCGGCCCCGGCCCCCGCAGCGGCCGACCGGCCGCACGCGGGGCGTACCCGGTGCGCTTCGACCCGGCGCGCCGGGGCAACCGGACGGTGCCCACAGGCCCGCGAGCGGAACGGACCGACGAGACCATGAAGATGCCACCGGGACTGCGCGTCGTCACCACCGGCGCCGCCGACGGAATCCGCCGACGGCTGCTGGTGCCCCCCGACGCCGCCCCGACCGCGCCCGCGGCCGACCCCCCGCCGTCCGCGGCGCCCGGCCGGCGCCCCGCCCCGACCCGGCTGCCCGGGTTCTCCACCGGCCTGCGACTGGCGCTCGGCGCGCTCACCGGCTGGTTCCTCTTCAGCCAACTGCTGCGCCTGGAGGAGTTCCTGACCCTGCTGCTGCTCTCCGGCTTCCTCGCGGTGAGCCTGGAACCGGTCGTCGCCGCGCTGTGCCGGCGCCGGCTGCGGCGCGGCTGGGCGGTGGCCGCCGTGCTCGGGGTCTTCCTGCTGCTGGCCGCGGGCTTCCTGCTGCTGGTCGTCCCCCCGGTGGGCCAGGAGGCCGGCGTGCTGGCCCGGCGGATCCCGCTCTGGCTGGACCAGCTGCACGACCACCACTCGCTGCCGGGCCGGATCGAGGACCGCTTCCACCTCGCCGAACAGGCCAAGAACGCCCTCGGCGGCAACGGCGGCCCGGGCCTGATGGGCGGCGTGCTGGGCGCCGGACGCCTGCTGCTCGACACCGTCACCTCGGTCACCGTGGTCGTCACCGTGACCCTGTACCTGATGGCCGGGCTGCCCGACATCAAGGAGTTCTGCTACCGCTTCGTGAAGGGCAGCCGCCGCGACCGGGCCCGCGAGCTGACCGAGGAGATCCTCAGCCGCACCGGACGCTACATGCTCGGCAACCTGGTCACCTCCGCGATCGCCGGCCTCGCCACCGCGGTGTGGTGCGCCGCCGTCGGCGTGCCCTACGCCGCCGCGCTCGGCGTGTTCGTGGCCCTGATGGACCTGGTGCCGATCGTCGGCTCCACCATCGGCGGCATCGTCGTCAGCCTGGTCGCCCTCGCGGTCTCCTGGCCGGTGGCCCTGGCCACGGCCGGCTTCTACATCGGCTTCCGCCTCCTGGAGGACTACCTGATCATGCCGCGGACGATGAAGTTCGCCGTCGACGTCCACCCCTTCGTCACCATCGTGGCCGTCCTGGTCGGCGGCGCGCTGCTGGGCATCGTCGGCGCCCTGGTCGCCGTCCCGGCCGCGGTCGCCCTCGGCCTGCTGCTCGACGAGTTCGTCTTCCCCCACCTCGACCACCGCTGACCGGCCCGCCGCCGGACTCCGGGGCCTGACGCGGCACTAGCCGCGGCCGGGGTGCCGGAAGGCGCTGCGGTAGGCGGCCGGGGTCATGCCGAGGTGGCGGTTGAGGTGCTGGCGGAGGGACTCGCCGGAGCCGAGGCCGCTGCGGTCGGCGACCTGGTCGACGGTGAGGTCGGTGGTCTCCAGGAGCTCGCGGGCGCGCAGCAGGCGCTGCTGGAGCAGCCACTGGAAGGGGGTCGTGCCGGTCTCGGCGGCGAAGCGGCGGGTCAGGGTCCGCACGCTGGTGCGGGCCCGGGCGGCGAGGTCGGCGAGCGAGATCGGCCGGTCGAGGTGCCGCAGGGCCCAGACGCGGGCGGCGTCGAGCGGGGAGTCGGTGCGGGCGGGCAGCGGGGTGCTGACGAACTGGGCCTGGCCGCCCCGGCGGACGGGGGTGACGACGGCGGCGCGGGCGGCCGCGTTGGCGACGGCCGCGCCGTGGTCGGTGGCGATCAGGTGGAGGCACAGGTCGAGGCCGGCGGCCGAGCCCGCGCCGGTGACGACCCGGCCGTCCTCGGCGAACAGCCGGTCGGCGTCCACCCGAATGGCGGGGAAGGCGCGCCGCAGCTCGTCGGCGAAGGCCCAGTGGGTGGTGGCGGTGCGGCCGTCGAGCAGTCCGGCCTGGGCCAGGACGAAGGCGCCGGTGCAGATCGAGGCGATCCGCTTGCCCGCGGCGGCGGCCTCCCGGAGGGCGTCCAGCGCGGCCGGGTCGGCGTCGTGGCGGCTGTCGGTGGAGGGGACGAGGACGGTGTCGGCGGCGGTGACCGCCTCCAGGCCGTGCCGGACCACGACGTCGAGGCCGCCGTACCCGGGCAGCACCCCGGGCTCGGGCGTGCAGACCGTGACGGCGTAGCAGGGGCGTCCGTCCGCGACCGCGGCGTCGAACAGTAACGAGGGCATCGACAGGTCGAAGGGCTTGACGGGCGGGACGGCCAGGACGGCGACGCGGTGCATGGCTGGATCCTTGGACTCCGTGGCTATCGGGCCACTGACCCTACCCCCTTGCGACGGGGCAGAGTTGGCCGGGCGGAGGGCCCCCGCGACCACGTTCCCCAGCAGAGCAAGGAGGCACCACCATGACCGGAGCAGTCGTCATCGGAGCGGGCGCGACCGGGGCCGCCACCGCCCGGCGGTTGGCCGAACGCGGCGAGAAGGTCCGCCTGGTGACCCGCGGCGGCAGCGGTCCCGAGCACCCGGGCATCGAGCGGATCGCCCTGGACGCGGGCCGCACCGCGGAGTTGGCCGAGGTGCTGGCCGGAGCGGACACCGTCTTCAACGCCGCCATGACCGCCTACCACACCTGGCCGCAGACCCTGCCGCCGCTGTTCGACTCGATCCTGGCGGCGACCGAGCGGGCCGGGGCCGACTACGTGATGCTCGGCAACCTGTACGGCTACGGGCCGACCGCGGGGCCGCTGACCGAGCGGACCCCGCTGGAGGCCCGCACCCGCAAGGGCCGGGTGCGGGCCGAGCTGTGGCGCCGCGCCGAACGGGCGCACGCCGAGGGGCGGCTGCGGGTCACCGAGGTGCGGGCCGGGCAGTTCCTGGGCCCGGGCGCGGTCTCGCCGTTCGCGCTGCTGGTGGCGCCCCGGGTGCTGGACGGCGAACTCGCCCTGGTGCACGGCGACCCCGACGCGGCGCACTCCTTCTCGTACACCGAGGACGTCGCGGCGGCGCTGGTCGCGGTCGCCCGCGACGACCGGGCCTGGGGACGGGCCTGGCACGCCCCGGTGATCACCGGCACGGTGCGGGCGGCCGCGACCGAACTGGCCGAACTGCGCGGGGCGCCCGCACCGCGCCTGGAGCAGCTCACCGAACGGGAGTTGGCGCTGCTGGCGTTCGGCGACCCGCTGTGGCGGGAGTTCGCCGAGCTGGGCTACATGGCGGAGCGGCCGTTCGTGGTGGACGACGGCGACCTGCGCGAGGCGTTCGGGCTGGCGGCGTCGCCGCTGCGCACGGCGCTGGCGGGCTGAGGTCCGGCGGCGGACCCCGGCGTCCGCCCCGCCCCCGCCCCCGCCGCCGTCAGTTCGGTCATCCGGGCCGCGTCGGCGGGGGTCGCCGGGGTGAACAGGACGACCAGCGCGGAGGGGTCGTCCACGGGGTGGAAGGAGCTGAGGGTGAGGCGGACGGGGGCGAGGCCGGGCGGGGTGGCCCGGACGGTGCGGGCGGTGAGTTCGGCGACGGAGTGGCAGCCCCACCAGTGGTTCAGCTCGGGGGCGTCGTGCTCCAGGAGGCGGTAGAGCTCCCCGGTGCGCGGGTCGGCGAGGGCGGGCCCGGCCTGGGCGCGGAAGTGCTGGAAGACGTTCATGGCCAGCGGCTCCCAGTCCGGCAGGACCTCGCGCAGCCGGTGGTCGACGGCCAGCAGCCACATCAGGTTGCGGCGGTCGGCGGGGACGTGCTCGGGCGAGCCCCACAGCGCCGTCCAGGCGGCGTTCCAGGCCAGCAGGTCGAAGTGCCGGTCGAGCAGGGCGGCGGGGCTGGCGGGCCAGGAGTCGAGGACGGGGCGGACGGCGGCGGCCAGGCGTCCGGCGGTGCTGCGGTCGGCGTCCGCGGGGACGGGCTCGTGGTAGCCGGCCAGCCGCATCGCGTGCCGCAGGCCCGCCGAGTCCAGGCGCAGGGCGCGCGCCACCGCCTCCAGGACCTGCCGGGAGGCGGTGACGCGGCCCTGTTCGAGCCAGGTGTACCAGGCGAGGCCGACGCCGGACAGCGAGGCGACCTCCTCGCGGCGCAGCCCGGGCGTGCGCCGCCGGGCGGTGGCGGTGAGTCCGACGTCGGCGGGCTGGAGGAGTTCGCGGTGGGCGCGCAGGAACGCGCCGAGTTCCTGGCCGGTGGCGGAGGTGGACACGGTGCTCGCTCCTCGTCGCGGGTGGTGCTCGGCTGCGTCGGCCCGTTCGGCCGGGGCGGCCGGGGCGAACGGGTCGGTCCCAGGTTAGGACGGGAAGGGGCCGGTTCCGGATCCTGCAACGAACTCCTCATGTGACGTCAACTCCCGCACCCGCCGGAGCCTATGACCGCGGGTAACAGCATGAACGCCTGGCTGGCTGCCCCGCGCCCCGTCCGCGAACCTCGGTCCGAACGACCCCGACGGCGCCGGCCGCGCCCCGCCGACCGCGCCCGCCGTCCGAACCGGAGGACCACCGCGCCATGCCCGCCCCCGCCGACCCGGCCGCCCCGTGACCCGCTTCCTGCTGCGCCGGCTGCTGCTCGCCGTCCCCACCCTGTTCGGGGTGAGCGCCGTCGTGTTCGCCACCGTCGCCCTCGTCCCCGGCGACCCCGTCACCGCGTTCCTCGGCCCCGGCGCGCCCGCCGAAGCCCGGCAGGCCCTCGCCGAACGCATCGGCCTCGACCGGCCGTTGCCCGCGCGCTACCTCGACTGGCTCGGCCACGCGCTCACCGGCGACCTCGGCACCTCCACCTCGACCCAGCGCCCCGTCGCCGCCCTGCTGCCGCCCGCGCTCGGCCAGACCCTCACCCTCACCGCCGCCGCCTTCGCGCTCGTCCTGCTCGGCGGCGTCGCCCTCGGCACCCTCGGCGCCCTGCACCCGCGCGGCTGGCCCGGGCGCCTCGGCGGCGCCGCGAGCACCCTGGCCGTCTCCGCCCCGCAGTACTCCGTCGCCCTGCTGCTCACCGCCGTCTTCGCCGTCCACTGGCGCCTGCTCCCCGCGAACGGCACCCACGACGCCTTCGGCCCCGGCGGCACCGGCGACCTGCTGCGCCACCTGGTGCTGCCCGCCACCGCCGCCGCCCTCGTCCCGCTCGGCCTCACCGCCAAGGTCCACCGCGCCGCACTGGCCACCGTCCTCGCCTCCGACCTCGCCGACGGCCTGCGCGCCCGGGGCCTCGGCCGCGCCGCCGTCCTGCGGCACTGCGCCCACAACGCCTCGCCCGCCCTGCTCACCATCGGCGGCCTGCAACTCGCCTACCTGCTGGAGGGCGTCGTCTTCGTGGAGACCCTGTTCGCCTGGCCCGGCCTCGGCCGCCTGCTGTACGAGGCGCTCACCGCCCGCGACCTGCCGCTCGTCCAGGGCGGCGTGCTGCTCGTCGCCACCGCCTTCGTCGGCGTCAACCTGCTCGTCGACGCCGCCCACGCCGCCATCGACCCCCGCGTGCGGAGCTGACCCGTGGCCACCCTCCGCGACCACCGCACCGCGCTCGCCGCCACCGCCGCGCTGCTCCCCGTCCTGATCGCCCTCGCCGCGCCCCTGCTCGCCCCCGCCGACCCCGCCGCCGGACACCTCGCCGACCGCCTCCTCGACCCCGGCACCCCCGGCCACCCGCTCGGCACCGACGGCCAGGGCCGCGACCTGCTCAGCCGACTGCTCTGGGCCGCCCGCCCCTCGCTCACCGCCGGACTGCTCCCCGTCGCCGTCGCCGCGCTGGCCGGCGCCCTGCTCGGCAGCACCGCCGCACTGGCCGGCCGCGCCACCGAACAGGCCCTGCTGCGCACCCTCGACGTGCTCTACGCCTTCCCCGGCGTGCTGCTCGCCATCGCCGTCGCCACCCTGCTCACCCCCGGCCTCGGCGCCACCGTCCTCGCGCTGTCCGTCGTCCTCACCCCCGCCGTCGCCCGGGTCGCCTTCACCGAGACCCGCCGCATCCGCACCGCCGAGTACCTCGAAGCCGCCACCGTCAGCGGCGCCACCCGCACCTCCCTGGTCCTGCGCCAGGTCCTCCCGGTCGTCGCCCCCGTCGTCCTGGTCTACGCCACCTCCCTGGTCGGCCTCGCCGTCGTCTACGCCGCCGGCCTCTCCTTCCTCGGCCTCGGCGTCCCCCCGCCCACCCCCGAATGGGGCGCCATGCTCGACGAACTCCGCCCCGCCCTGTTCACCCACCCCTGGCTCGCCGCCACCCCCGCCCTCGTCGTCCTCGCCGTCTCGGTCGCCTTCAACACCCTCGGCGAGACGCTGCGGGGCCGCCTCGGCGCCGGACCGGAGGCCACCCGATGAGCCTGCTCGCCATCGAGGGCCTCACCGTCCACCACCCCGACGGGGTACGGGCCGTGGACGACGTCACGCTCCGGATCGACGCCGGGCGCGCCCTCGTCCTGCTCGGCGAATCCGGCAGCGGCAAGACCACCCTGGCCCGCGCCGTCCTCGGCCTCCCCGGAGGCGGCGCCACCGTCCGCGGCAGCGTCCGGCTCGCCGGCACCGAACTGCTCGGCCTGCCCGAACGCGCCCTCACCCGGATCCGCGGCCGCCGCATCGGCCACGTCCCCCAGGACCCCTCCGCCACCCTCGACCCGCTGCGCCGCATCGGCACCCAACTCGCCCAGGTCCGGCGCGTCCACCGCCTCGCCGCCACCCGCCGCGAGGCCCGCGCCGCCGCCCTCCCGCTGCTCGCCGCCGCGGGCCTCCCCGACCCCGAACGCGCCGCGAGGGCCTACCCCCACGAACTCTCCGGCGGCCTGCGCCAACGCGCCGCCCTCGCCCTCGCCCTGGCCGGCGACCCCGAACTCCTGATCGCCGACGAACCCACCACCGCCCTCGACACCCTGGCCCGCGCCCGCGTCCTCGACCTCCTCACCACCCTCCGCGCCCAGCGCGGCCTCGCCCTCCTCCTCGTCACCCACGACCTCTCCGCCGCCGCCCGCATCGACGACACCGTCGCCGTCCTCGACGGGGGACGCCTCACGGCCACCGGCCCCGCGAGGGAACTGCTGGTCACGGAGAGCCCCGACAGGGGCTCGGGGAACGGCGAGTCCGAGCTGCTGGGGGCCGGAGCCCATCGGAAAGTCCGTGCTGCTTCGGGCCGGGGAACAGAACCCGAAGCCCACGCGCGCACCGACAGTGAACCGTCAGCAGCCACGGCCCCGCCGTTCCCCGGGCCCCTGATTTCCCCCGAGGGGGACTTCCTCCGATGAGCATCCTGTTGCGGCTCGACGCCGTCTCCAAGAGCTACGCCCACCGCCCCGCCGTCGCCGCCGTCAGCTTCGAGGTGCACGCCGGCGAGAGCGTCGCGCTGGTCGGCGAGTCCGGTTCCGGGAAGTCCACGCTGGCCCGGCTCGCGCTGGGGCTGGTGCGTCCCGACGCGGGGACGGTCAGGTTCGAGGGCCGCGACCCCGCGCGCCTGCGGGCCCGCGCCGACCGGGACGTCCGGGCCAGGCTGCAGTTCGTGCCGCAGCACCCCCGGGGGTCGCTGAACCCGGCGCTGCGCTCCGGCGAGGCCGTCGGCTTCGCGCTGCGCGCCCACGGCGTCCCGCGGCGCGAACGGGCCGACCGCACCGCCGAGTTGTTCCGCCGGGTGGGCCTCGCGCCGGAGCTGGCCCGCCGCTTCCCCCGCGAGCTGTCCGGCGGGCAGTTGCAACGCGTCGCGGTGGCAAGGGCGTTGGCGACCGGTCCGGCGCTGGTGGTGTGCGACGAGCCGACCTCCGCGCTGGACCGCGACACCCGGGAACGGCTGCTCGACCTGCTGACCGAACTGCGCGAACGCACCGGCACCGCCTACCTGTTCGTCTCCCACGACCTCGCCGCGGTGGCCCGCTTCGCGCACCGGACGCTGGTGCTGCGCTCCGGCCGGGTGGTCGAGGAGGGCCGCACCGACCGGCTGTGGACCGCCCCCGAACACCCCTACACCCGGGCCCTGTTGGACGCCTCCGGCCCGCACGTCACCCTCCGCACCCCTGCGTCCGCCACCGGACCGAACGACCAGAACGAGGAACCGAGATGACGACCGAGCACCCCCGCACCCGTTCCAGAGCCGCCGCGGCCCTCGCCACCACCGCCGTCCTGCTCACCGCCACCGGCTGCGCCGCCACCTCCGCGGGCGGCGACGCCGCAGGCGCCGGCGGCGGGACGCTGGTGATCGGCGCGACCGGCAAGCTGCCCAACCTGGACACCGTGATCGGCGGCGCCGGCTTCGAGGGCAAGCGCCTGCTGAGCTTCCAGATCTACGAGGGCCTGACCCGCTACGAACTGCTCAAGGACACCGACCGGCCGCCGCAGGTGACCGGCGCGCTCGCCGAGTCCTGGCAGGTCGCCCCCGACAAGGTCACCTGGACGTTCACCCTGCGCAAGGGCGTCAAGTTCCAGGACGGCACGGCGTTCGACGCCGACGCGGTGCTGTTCAACCTGCACCGCTACCTCGACAAGGCCAGCCCCGAGTACACCGACGCGCTCGGCGCCGCCGCCAAGGAGTACGCCGGCGACATCACCTCGTACCGCAAGACCGACGACACCCACGTCGAACTGGTCACCTCCGCCCCGAACGGGCACTTCCCGGAGGACCTCGCGCACGTGCTGATCGCCAGCCCCACCGCCGTCCGCAGCACCGGCAGCGCCAACTTCTCCCAACACCCGGTCGGCACCGGTCCGTTCGCGTTCGCCTCGCAGACCGAGGGCCAGCAGGTCGACCTGGTCGCCAACAAGGACTACTGGCGCGGCGCCCCCGAGCTGGACCGGCTCGTGGTCAAGGCGCTGCCCGACCCGGCCGCCCGCACCGCCGCGCTGCGCTCCGGCGGCGTCAACTGGATCGAGTACCCGAACCCGGACGACCTGGAGAGCCTGAAGGCCGACGGCGCGCAGATCCTCTCCAACAGCTACGACCACCTCTGGTACTGGATCCTGGACACCACCAAGGGCCCCTGGGCGGACGTCCGGGTCCGGCAGGCCGCCAACTACGCGATCGACCGGCAGGCCATCGCCACCGACCTGCTGCACGGCACCGCCGACCCGGCGTTCCAGGCCGCGCCCCGGGCCACCGCCGCCTACGACCAGGGCGACGACCGGTACGGCCACGACCCGGCGAAGGCACGGCAGTTGCTCACCGAGGCCGGCTACCCGAACGGCTTCGCCACCTCGGTGACGGTGCCCACCGGCGGCTCCGGCAACCTGCTGCCGGTGCCGATCACCGAGGCCCTGCAACGCGACCTGGCCGCCGTCGGCATCAAGGTGGAGATCCGCACCACCGACTGGACCACCCTGATCGGCGCCGAGGCCAAGGGCGAGGTCGCGCTCGGCTCCGACGCCATCGCCCAGTCCACCACGCTGTTCCAGTCCGAGGCGCTGCTGCCGCTGTTCCTCGGCTCCAAGAGCCCGTTCTGGACCGGCCACTACACCAGCCCCAAGGTCGACGAACTGCTCTCCACCGCCGCCGCCGACCCCGACCGGACCTCCCGGCAGACCGCCTACCGCACCGCGCTGCGCCAGGTCACCACGGACGCGCCCTGGCTGTTCGTGGTCAACGACCGCAACCCGCGCGCCCTCGCCCCCGGCGTGCACGGACTCGTCCAGCCGCAGTCCTGGTTCCTCGACCTCACCACCGTCTCGGTCGGCACGTGACGCCCCGCCCGCACCGGCCCGACCCGAAAGGCCCCCGATGAGCACCGCCGCCCACCAGCCCGCCGCCCCGCCCGCCGCGCCCCCGCCCGCCTGGGGCATCACCCTGCCGCTGCCCGGCCTGACCCTCGACCGGCACCGCTTCCTGGTCGAACGGCTCCCCGACCTCGGCTACGGCGACGTGTGGAGCGCCGAGGGCGGCGGCACCGACGCCTTCACCCCGCTGGCCGCCACCGCCGCCTGGGCCCCGCGGCTGCGGATCGCCACCGGCATCGTCCCGGTGCACACCCGCGGGCCCGCCGTGCTCGCCCAGACCGCCGCCACCCTCGCCCAACTCTCCACCGGGGGAGTCCTGCTGGGCATCGGCGCCTCCGTGCCCGCGCACGTCACCGACATCAACGGCATCCCGTTCGACGAACCCTTCAAGCGCACCCGCGACGTGCTGCGCTTCCTCACCGCCGCGCTGCGCGGCGAACACGTCGCCGGCGACTTCGACACCTTCTCCATCGCCGGCTACCGGCTGCCCCACCCGCCCGCCGACCCGGTCAAGGTGATCCTCGGCGCGCTGCGCCCCGGCATGCTCCGGCTCGGCTTCACCGAGGGGGACGGCGCCATCACCAACCTGCTGCGCGCCCAGGACCTCCCCAAGGTGCTGGACGCGGTCGGCCCGCAGCCGCCCGGCAAGGAACTCGTCGTCAAGGTGTTCGTCTGCCCCACCGAGGACACCGCGTACGCGCACCGCGCCAGCCGCCCGTTCCTGGCCTGGATCCTCAACCGCGAGCCCTACCGCAAGTTCCACCAGTGGCTCGGCAACGGCGAGTTGCTCGCCGAGACGCACAAGCGCTGGGCCGACGGCGACCACGAGGGCGCCCAACGCGCCCTGCCCGAAGAGGTGGTGGACGCACTGTTCCTGCACGGCTCCCCCGAGGAGTGCCGCGAGCAGATCCTCCGCTACCAGCAGCCCGGCGTCACCGCCGTCCAACTGTACGTCTCGCCGCCGCCGGAGGCGCTCACCAGCCGCACCCGGCTGCTCGACCTCCTCGCCCGGCTCGGCCCCGCCGCCGGGTGAACCCGCCGGGGCGGGGGGCCTGCGGCGGGCGGGCCTATTCGAGGAGGCACAGGGTGGGCTCCGCGCCGGGGCAGCAGACCGCGTCCTCGTCGGCGACCCGGGCGAGGCAGCCCTCGCAGATCCACGCCGTCCGGGGCTCCACCGGCCCGGTCGCGGACACCTCGTTGCCGCGCACGGTCAACTGCCAGCTGTCGTAGGACTCCTCGCCCCGCGCGTCGACCACCCCGTCCAGCACGTGGTCGAAGGTGAAGCCCTCGAAGCCCGGCTCGCCCGCGGCCCGGGCGCCGGGCCGCAGGAAGTGCTCCACCAGGTAGGCCATCCACTCGGTCGCCCGGTAGAACTTCTCGTTCCGGTTCCAGGCGATCGCGGCCCCGTCCGCCGTGGGCTCCCACTTGCACCACAGACCGGGCTGGCCCGCCGGGGGCTCGTTGTGGTCGCGGACGTCCGGGTCGTGGCCCTGGCCCATGAACCCGGTGCCGTCGACGAAGTACGGGCCGCGGTCGCGGTCCATCCGCCGGGTGCCCGCGAACTTCCGCAGGTAGGCGACCTCCTGCGGGTTGAGCGGCGGCTCGACGGCGATCCGCCCGGTGAAGACTGTCTGGTAACCCATGGCAGGCACGGTAGCCCCGCCCGCCGACAGCCGCTCAGCCCGGCAGCAGCGGCAGCACCCGGGCCGCCACCGCGTACGGCACGGCCCCCGCCGGGGGCGCCGCGCGACGGGTGTAACGGGCGAACAACTCCCGCACCGCGAAGTCCAGTTCACGAGCCTCACCGGGCGTGAGGTGCAGGACGGCGGCGACCGGCACGGCACCCCCCTGGTCATCGAGGGCCACGGCTACTTCGCCCGCTGCCTCCAGCACGAGGCCGACCACCTCGACGGCCGCCTCTACCTGGACCGCCTCACCGCCCGCGCCCGCAAGTCGGCCCTCCGCGAGATGGCCGACCGCCAGGAAGAGGTCTTCGCCCGCCGCGCCGCCAACACCGCCCGCCTCGGCTGACCCGCGGTACGCCCGAAGTCCTGTCCGCACGGCCGCTCGTCCGCTCGTCCGCACGTCCGCACGGCCGCACGGCCGCACGGACAAGGATCTGTGCCCGAACGGTCGACACCTTTTCGCGCGCCGGCGCGTGGATAGTCGCGGGCCGGCCACTCGGGCCGGCCCGGATAGGGGGAACGACATGCGACGGTGGACCACCGCGCTGGCTGCCGTGATGCTCGCCGCAGGGGCGGCGGTGACCGTGGTGCCGGCGGCCTCGGCCGTCACCGAGGACTGCTCGGTCGTGTGGGGCAGCCTCGACCGGCAGGACCGGACGGTTCCGTACCAGACGCAGGCGCTGACGAACGTCCGTACCGGTGCCCACGAGTGCTTCGACCGCCTGGTGATCGACGCCCCGGGCACCTCGCCGGAGAACCCGCTCTCGTACCGGGTGGGCTACATGGGCGGCAACGTCATCTACCAGGACGCCTCCGGCATCCCGTACCCGGTGGCCGGCGGCGACGTCCTGGAGATCATGGTCGGCGCGAACACCTACGAGTTCGACCCCTACCGGGTGGTCTACCCGGTTCGGGCGGGCGACCCGCTCCCGGGCGTCGACCTCACCGGCTACCGCACCTTCGTGGACGCCCGCATGATCGGCGGCTTCGAAGGACGGACCCAGTTCGGCCTCGGCGTCCGGGCCCGCCTGCCGTTCCAGGTCTTCCAGCTCGACAACCGACTCGTCATCGACGTCGCCCACACCTGGGGCACCGCCAGCTGACCCCCGCGGCAGCCCGGAGCTCCGGTCCGGCGGGACACCCCGCCCGACCGGAGCTCCGCCGCACCCGGCCCCGACCGGGTCGGTTTCCCGTCCTCGCAACTGTGATTCCCTGACCTGCTCGCTTCGGCTCCGGGAGCATCGAACGCGCGAGAACGGGCGGCGGCGCAGCTGATTCGGAGGCTTGCCGGTGCGCGGCTCGGGGACGGAACACGGCCCGGGCCGGCGGTCCGGCCGGGTGGTGCGGTGGCGCGGTCGGACGGTCCGGGGCGTCCTGTTCCGCGGTGGTGCTGGTCGGGCGGGGGTCAGGTCAGGGGTTGGGGCGGGGTGGAGGCGCGTTCGTCGTAGGCGGTGCGGGCGGCTTGGACGGATCGGGCGTGGCGGACCGACCAGTTGCCGATTGCGGCGGTCAACTGACCTGCTTCGAGGCCGAGTTCGGTGAGTGAGTACTCGACGCTCGGTGGGACGGTGGGGTAGACGGTGCGGTGCACCAGGCCGTCGCGCTCCAGGGCGCGGAGGGTCTGGGAGAGCATCTTCTGGGTGATGCCGTCGAGCAGGCGCCGCAGTTCGTTGAAGCGCAGCGGCCGTTCGGAGCGGCGCAGGGCCGCCAGGGCGTAGAGCACCCACTTGTTGGCGAGCACCTCGATGACGGTGCGCGAGGGGCAGTCGCGGCGGTAGGTGGCTGACCGGTCCTCGGCGGGGGCGGCTTGGGCGGTTTCCATGAGGTACCTGAGTATCAGTCAGGTGCCTTCTTCACAAGGGATACCGCCCCGGCCGAGGATGGGTGGCGGGCCGGCCGGAGCGGTCGGCCACCCGGACGAGGGGGAGCGGCATGGGCGCCCGGATGCGCGCGGTGAGTCAGGACGGGTACGGCGGGCCGGAGGTCCTGCGGGTCGTCGAGGTGGAGCGGCCGGAGCCCGGACCGGGGGAGGTGCTGGTGCGGGTGTTGGCGGCCGGGGTGAATCCGGCGGACTGGAAGATCCGTTCCGGGGAGGTGGCCAGGTTCGGCACACCCCCGTTCGCGGAGCGGTTCACCGTGGGCATCGACCTGTGCGGCACGGTGGTGGCGCTCGGCCCGGGGGCCGACCGGTTCCGCCCGGGGGAGCGGGTGTTCGGCTGCGCGTTCCCGCCGCGCGGCGGATACGCCGAGTACGCGGTGGTCGCGGAATCGGCGCTGGCCGCGGCCCCGGCGGCGGTGGACGCGGTGGGGGCGGCGGCACTGCCGGTCTCGGCGCTCACCGCCTGGCAGGCGCTGGTGCGGGTGGCCGAAGTCAGCCCCGGTCAGCGGGTGTTGGTGCACGCTGCGGCGGGCGGGGTAGGGCACCTCGCGGTGCAGGTCGCCAAGGCCCGGGGCGCGTACGTGCTGGGCACCGCCCGGGCGGCGGGGCACGGTTTCCTGCGCGGGCTGGGCGTCGACGAGCCGATCGACTACACGGCGGGCGACTTCGCGGCGCTCGCCCGGGACGTCGACGTCGTGCTGGACCCGATCGCGGGCGACTACGGTCCCCGTTCGCTGGAGGTCCTGGCCCCGGGCGGGATCCTGGTCGACGTGCGCGGTACCGGCCCGGACCGCACGGCCGTCCGGGCCCTGGCGGGGCAACGCGGCCTACGGTTCGCCGAGTTCGGGTTCACCCCGTCCGGCGCGGACCTGGCGGAGCTCGCCGCCCTGGTGGAGTCGGGCGGTCTGCGGGCCGCCGTCGGCCGGGTCCTGCCGCTGGAGGACGCGGCCGAGGCGCACGTGCTGGGCGAGGCGAACCGGGTGCCGGGCAAGCTCGTCCTCGTGCCCTGACCCGGGGCGCCCCTGACCCGGTCCGGGTCGGGCCACCCGGCGGAGGCCGTCCGCGTAGCGGCGCCGCCCCGGGGAGCGGCGCTCAGCGGCTGCCCGGGGCGACCAGCCCGGTCTCGTAGGCCAGCACCACCGCCTGGACGCGGTCGCGCAGGCCCGACTTGGCCAGGATCCGGGCGACGTGGGTCTTCACCGTCGCCTCGGACAGGGTCAGGTGCGCGGCCAGTTCGGCGTTGCTCAGGCCGTGGGCGAGCAGTTCGAGCACCTCGCGCTCCCGGACGGTCAGGGCGGCCAGCGCGCGGTGCCGCTCCGCGTTCTTCCCGCCGGGCGCGTCACCGGGCGCGTCGGGGGACAGGTCGGGGGACGCGCCGGGGGCGGTGCCCGGGCGGCGGGCGAAGCGGGCGACCAGCCGGCGGGTGATCGCCGGGGCCAGCAGTGCGTCGCCGGTGCGCACCAGTCGCACCGCCGCGATCAGGTGCTCGGGCGTCACGTCCTTGAGCAGGAAGCCGCTGGCGCCCGCGTCCAGCGCCGCGTACACGTACTGGTCGAGGTCGAAGGTGGTCAGCACGATCACCCGCGGCGGGTGCGCGGCGTCCGCGGCGAGGATCCGCCGGGTCGCCTCCAGGCCGTCCATCTCGGGCATCCGGATGTCCATCAGCACCACGTCCGGCAGGGTGCGCCGGACGGCCTGCACGGCGGCCGTCCCGGTGTCGACCTCGGCGACGACCTCGATGCCGTCGGCGGCCAGGATCATCCGGAAGCCGGTGCGCACCAGCGCCTGGTCGTCGGCGATCACCACCCGGAGCGGGGCGGGGGCGGAAGTTCCTTGCGGGGGTGGGGTGTTCACGGGTCCTCCGGGCTGCTGGTCAACGGGATCGATGCGGTGACGCGGTACCCGCCAGTGGGTCGCGGCCCGGCCCGGAAGGTGCCGCCGTGGACGGTGACGCGCTCGCGCAGGCCCAGCAGGCCCCGGCCGCCGCCGGTGCCCGCGGCTGGCCCGGGCCGGCCCCCGCCGTGGGCGACGTCCACCCGCAGCCCGTCCGGGCCGTACGCGACGCGGATCTCGGCGCGCGCCCCGACGGCGTGCTTGAGCATGTTGGTCAGGGCCTCCTGGATGACCCGGTAGGCCGTCAACTCGACGGCGGGTGAAAGCTGTTGGCGTCTTCCCTCGACCCGCAGCGCCACCTCGACGCCCGCCGTCCGCAGTCGGCCGACCAGGGCGTCCAGGCCGTCCAGGCCCGGCAGCGGGGCGAGGTCGGCGGCCGCGGCGGGATCGGCGCCGTCGGGGGCGTCCATGGTGAGCAGGCCCATCACGTTGCGCAGGTCGCTCATCGCGGCCCGCCCGCCCGCCTCGATCGCGGCCAGCGCCTCCTTGGCGGCCGCCGCGTCCCGCTCGACGACCATCCGGGCGGCGCCCGCCTGGATCACCATCACGCTCACGCTGTGCGTCACCACGTCGTGCAACTCCCGCGAGATCCGGGCCCGTTCGTGCTCGACGGCCTGCCGCAGCGCCTCGATCCGCTCCAGCTCCAGCACCCGCAGCCGCTCCCGGCCCCGCTCGGCCCGGGCCGCCCACAGCCGGTGCCCCCAGGCCGCCGCCGCGACCGGGCAGAGCAGCAGCAGGGCCATCAGCCAGTTCGGGAAGTGCGGCAGTTTCGCCCGGGCGAACAGCGCCACCAGCACCGCGGCCGCCGCCGGGACGGCCACCGCCAGCAGTCGGCGCCGCCGACCGAAGGCCAGCGCCCCGTACAGCCCGGCCATCACCGCCAGCGCTGCCACGAACAGCACGTCCGGGTAGCCGTGCCGGGCCAACAGGACCACGCAAAAAGCGAGTTGGAAGCCCAGTGCGGCGACCGGCGCCCGGTGCCGCCAGGCCAGCGGCAGCGCCGCGCCGACCGCCAGCACCGCCATGTCCGGCGGCGCGGCCGACGCGTTCGGCGCCACCAGCACGTAGCGCAGCCCGACCAGCGCGAACGCCGCCGCCAGCGCCGCGTCCGCCAGCAGCACCCGGCGCCCCACCGCGGGCCGCTCGGTCGGCGGCCCGTCCGGCCCCGCCGCCCACGCCCGCAACCGGCCTACGGCGCCGCCGAGTTCCACCCCCGTACCCCTCCCGACTACCTCGCAAGGATGACAGCGGCGGCCATCGTCCCCGCGAGGTACGGGAGATGACCCGTCCGAGCGACGTGGCCGCACCGGCTCCGACCCTAGCGTGAGGACCGTTCACCGGAAGACCGAGGGGGAGACCGTGCAGACGGACCGAGCAGTGGTGCAACTCGAAGGCGTGACCCGCACGTTCGTGGACGGACCGGCAGCGCTGCGCGAGGTGTCGCTGACCGTGCGGCGGGGCGAGGCGGTGGCGTTGGTCGGACCGTCCGGCAGCGGCAAGTCCACCCTGCTGAACATGATCGCCGGACTGGACCGGCCCGACGCCGGCACGGTCACCGTGGCCGGCACCCGGATCGACACCCTCGGCGAGGCCGGCGCCGCCCGGCACCGGCGGGCCGCGATCGGCATGGTCTTCCAGTTCTTCCACCTGCTGGACGACCTGACCGTGCTCGACAACGTCGCCCTCCCGGCCGAACTCACCGGCACCCGCCGCGCCGAGGCCCGCCGCCGGGCCCGCACCCTGCTGGACACCCTCGGTGTCGCCCGGCACCAGCACGCCCACCCCGGCCGGCTGTCCGGCGGCGAGCGCCAGCGCGTCGCGGTGGCCCGGGCGCTGGTCAACCGCCCGGCCCTGCTGCTGGCCGACGAACCCACCGGCGCCCTCGACTCCGCCTCCGGCGAGGACGTCAAGGCGCTGCTGCGCGAGGTGCACGCCGACGGCCAGACCCTGATCGTGGTCACCCACGACCCGGCGCTGGCCGCCTCCTGCGCCACCCGCACCGTCCGGATCGTCGACGGCCGGATCGCCGCCGACACCCGCCATGCCGCGAACGCCGCGACCACCGCCGCCGCCACGGACGGAGCCGCCCGATGAGCGCCCTCGGCACCGTGCTGCGCGCCGCCCTGCTCCGGCGCCGGGTGCAGAGCGCCGTCACCGCCCTCGCCGCGACCGCCGCGGTCACCGCCTCGGTGCTCGGCGGCTCGCTGCTGGTCGCCTCCGACGCGCCGTTCGAGCACGCCTTCGCCCGCCAGTACGGCCCGCACCTGACCGCCGAGTTCGACCCCGCGAAGACCGACGCCGCCGCGCTCGCCGCCACCGCGCACGTCCCGGGCGTCACCGCCGCCGCCGGACCGTTCCGCACCGTCGCCACCGACCCCGCCGGGCTCCCCGACGCCCGACCGGATGCCGGACCGGATGCCCGACCCGACACCCGACCGGATGCCGGACCCGCGCTGCCCGCCGGGATGACCCTCGCCCCGATGACCCTGGCCGGCCGCGACACCCCCGGCGGCCCGGTCGACCGGGTCGCCCTGACCGACGGCCACTGGGTCACCGGCCCCGGCCAGATCGTCGTCTCGGCCGACTGGGACGGCCCCCGGCTCCCGGTCGGCGGGACGATCGCCTTCCCCACCGCCGACGGCGGCACCACCGCCCTGCGGATCGTCGGCCTCGCCCGCTCCGTCACCCGCACCGCCGACGGCTGGATCGCCCCCGCCCAGGTCGACGCCCTCGCCGTCAAGGGCACCGGCCTCCAGGAGCTCTACCGCTTCGCCGACGCCGCCACCCCCGACCGGCTCGCCGCCGACCGCGCCGCCGTCACCGCCACGCTGCCCGCCGGGGCGCTCACCGGCGCCACCGACTGGCTCGGCGCCCGGGCGGCCAACAGCCGCGGCACCGGCGTCTTCCTGCCCTTCCTGACCGCCTTCGGCCTGCTCGGCATCGCCATGTCGGTGCTGATCGTCGGCACCGTGGTCGCGGGCACCGTCGGCGCGGACGTCCGCCGCACCGGCATCCTGAAGGCGATCGGCTTCACCCCCGCCCAGGTGGTGCGCGTCCACCTCGGACAGGCCCTGCTCCCCGCCGCCGCCGGCACCCTGGCCGGGGCGCTGATCGGCAACCTGGCCGCCACCGCCGTGCTCTCCGGCACCGAACAGGTCTACCGCACCACCTCCGCGGTGGTCGCCCCGCAGGTCGACGCCGCCGTCGTGCTCGGCACCCTCGCCCTGGTCACCGGCACCGCCCTGCTCTGCGCCCGCCGGGCCGGGCGGATGCGCACCACCGACGCCCTCGCCGCCGGCCCCCCGCCCCGCCCCGCCCGCCGCGCCCCCGCCCGCCTG
>NZ_BAAANS010000066.1:0-40648 GCF_039529925.1 Kitasatospora saccharophila
CGAGCTACCTCGCCGGCCTCCACCTTCGAGGCGCGATGATCTGGATCAAGGACCTCACCAGAATCGCCACTTGATCACGACCAAATACGCGCCCTAGCTTCGCGGGGAGGACCGCCGCGCGGAGCGTACGAGGACAGGGGCGCGCAGCAGGTCTCCCCGCGCCCCTGTCCCTCTCTTGTCTCTCTTCCCCTACCGGAGCCAGACGGCCGTGTCGGTGGGAAGCCGGCCGTCCGTGAGGGGGGCGGAGGCGAGGAGGATCTCGCCGTCGAGCGGGAGCGGCGAGGCGGAGAGGTTGACCAGGCAGCGGACGTCGCCGCGGCGGAAGGCGAGGACGCCCTCGGGGGCGTCCGGGAGCCAGCCGAACTCGCCGCGCAGTTCGCGGCGGGTGCGGATGCCCTCGCGGTAGAGGGCGAGCATCGAGGCCGGGTCGCCGTTCTGGGCCTCGACGGTGAGCGGGGCCCAGTCGAGGGGCTGCGGGAGCCAGGGGTCCTTGCCCTCGCGGGTGAAGCCGTAGGGCGGGTGGGTGCCGCTCCAGGGGAGCGGGACGCGGCAGCCGTCGCGGCCGGGGTCGGTGCCGCCGGAGCGGAAGTGCATCGGGTCCTGGAGGGTGTCCAGCGGGAGGTCCTCGACCTCGGGCAGGCCCAGTTCCTCGCCCTGGTAGAGGTAGAGCGCGCCGGGCAGCGCCATGCTGAGCAGGGCGGCGGCCCGGGCCCGGCGGCGGCCGAGGTCGAGGTCGGTGGGGGTGCCGAAGGACTTGGTGGCGAACTGGAAGCGGGTGTCCTCGCGGCCGTAGCGGGTGACGGTGCGGGTGATGTCGTGGTTGGCGAGCACCCAGGTCGCGGGGGCGCCGACGGGGGCGTGCGCGGCGAGGGTGGTGTCGATGGACTCGCGCAGCGCGGCGGCGTCCCAGGGCCGGGCCAGGAAGTCGAAGTTGAACGCGGTGTGCATCTCGTCCGGGCGCAGGTAGCGGGCGAAGCGCTCGGCGTCGGGGACCCAGATCTCGCCGATCAGGACGCGCGGCGGGCTGTAGGAGTCGGCGACGGCGCGCCAGCTGCGGTAGATCTCGTGCAGGTCGTCGCGGTCGACGTAGGGGTGCGGGCGGCCGGGTTCGACGTCGGCGAGGTCGGGGTCCTTGGTGAGCAGGCCGGCCGAGTCGATCCGGACGCCCGCGGCGCCGCGGTCGAACCAGAACCGGAGGATCTCCAGGTGCTCCTCGCGGACGGCGGGGTGGGCCCAGTTGAGGTCGGGCTGGGCGGCGGCGAACAGGTGCAGGTACCACTGGCCGTCGGGGAGGCGGGTCCAGGGGCAGCCGCCGAACTCGGACTTCCAGTCGTTGGGCGGGAGTTCGCCGTCCTCGCCGCGTCCCTCGCGGAAGTGGAACAGGTCGCGCTCGGGGCTGCCGGGGGCGGCGGCCAGGGCGGCCCGGAACCAGGGGTGCTGGTCGGAGACGTGGTTGGGGACGATGTCGACGATCGTCCGCAGGCCCAGGTCCGAGGCGTCCGCGATGAGCTGTTCGGCCTCCTCCAGGGTGCCGAAGACCGGCTCGACGCCGCGGTAGTCGGCGACGTCGTAGCCGCCGTCGGCCATCGGGGACGGGTACCAGGGGTTGAACCAGATGGCGTCCACGCCGAGTTCGGCGAGGTACGTCAGCTTCGCGCGCACTCCGGCGAGGTCCCCGATGCCGTCGCCGTTGCCGTCGGCGAAACTGCGCGGGTACACCTGGTAGATCGCCGCGTTCCGCCACCATTGCTCTGACACGGTCAGGGTTTCCTTTCAGAAGGTTGTTGGACCGGGGTCGCCTGGCGGGTCTCAGCCCTTGAGGCTACCCGCGGTGAGACCGGCCATGATGTTGCGCTGGAAGACCAGGAACAGGGCGATGGTCGGGATCGAGGCCAGGAACAGGCCGGCGATCAGGGTGTTCTGCGGCATGGAGGTGGCCGCGGTGTTGACGCCGACGTTGAGCGTCTCGTGCTCGGGCACGGTGATCAGCGGCCACAGGAAGTCCTTCCAGACCGCGACCAGGCCGAAGATCGACACCACGCCGAGGATCGGCCGGGACAGCGGCAGGACCACCGACCACAGGGTGCGCAGCGGGCCGGCCCCGTCGATGGCGGCGGCGTCCAGCAGCTCGTTCGGGATCGAGTCGAAGAACCGCTTGAGCAGGAAGACGTTGAACGCGTTGGCCACGGTGGGGAGCCAGATCACCCACGGGGTGTTCATCAGGTTCCAGTGCACCAGCGGCAGGTCGAGCACCGTCAGGTACTGC
Organism: Kitasatospora saccharophila; assembly: GCF_039529925.1. NCBI lineage: Bacteria > Bacillati > Actinomycetota > Actinomycetes > Kitasatosporales > Streptomycetaceae > Kitasatospora > Kitasatospora saccharophila. The sequence continues at coordinate 2,267 of NZ_BAAANS010000066.1, forward strand.
GGGATCACCAGGGCGGCGGCCGGGATCATCATCGAGGCCAGCATCATGCCGAGGATCACGTTGCCGAGGACCGGGCGCAGCTTGGACAGCGAGTAGGCGGCGGCGACGCAGAAGGTCAGCTGGAGCAGCAGGGCGCCGCCCGCGTAGACCACGGTGTTCAGCAGCAGCTGGCCCATCCCGAGCCGGTCCCACGCCTCGGTGAAGGCGTGCGTGCTGGGGTGGGAGGGGATGATCGTCGGCGGGGTCTGGACGAGTTCCTGGGAGGACTTGAAGCCGCCGGTGGCCATCCAGTAGAGCGGGCCGACGAAGACGAGGGTGGCGACGACCAGGGTCAGCACCAGGACGGTCCAGTAGGCGCGGCGGCCTCCCGGCTGGTTCAGCCGGACCGGGGAGATCAGGGTGCGGGTGGCGCTGCTTCGGACGGTCTTGCTCATCGTCACTCCTCCCCGCCCCGGCGCTCCAGCCACAGGTAGACGGCGGAGAAGGCGCCCAGTACCAGCAGCAGGACGACGCCCAGCGCGGCCGCGGTGTTGAACTTGTCGAAATTGAACGCGTAGTTGTAGAGCATGTAGACCACGGTGGTGGTGGAGCCCTGCGGGCCGCCGCCGGTGAGCACGAAGGACTCGGTGAACATCTGCATGGTCGCCACGACCTGGAGCATCAGCATCAGCGAGAGGATCAGCCGGGTCTGCGGGATGGTGACGTGCCAGATCCGGCGCAGCAGTCCGGCGCCGTCGAGTTCGGCGGCCTCGTAGAGCTCGCCGGGGATGCTCTGCAGGGCGGCCAGGTAGACCAGGGTGGCGCTGCCCATGTTGGCCCAGGTGGAGACGAGGACCAGGGAGAGCATCGCGGTGTCCGGCGAGGCCAGCCAGGACGAGGTGGGCAGGTGCAGGGCCTGCAGGATCTGGTTGAACAGGCCGTAGCCGGGGTCCATGAAGTACTTGAACAGCAGGATGCCCGCGACCGGGGGCAGCATCACGGGCAGGTAGACCAGGATGCGCAGGTAGCCCTGGGCGTGCCGGAACTCGTTGACCACCAGGGCGGTGACGAACGGTGCGAAGAAGCCGAAGAAGAGGGCGATGCCGGTGAACTCGAAGGTGTTCTTCCAGGCCGGCCAGAACTCCGGGTCGGCGAAGATCTGCCGGAAGTTGTCGAACCCGACCCAGTGGGTCTCGCCGTAGCGGACCTTCTGGAACGACATGACGATCTCACGGACCATCGGGTACCAGGTGAACAACGCGAAGCAGAGCAGCGCGCCGATCAGGAAGGCGTGGGCCCGCAGGTTGCGGGAGAGCGCCCGGCGCAGCGAGCCCGGTGTCCGGCCGCGGTTGCGGGTGCGGGCCGCTTCGGCGCCGGCGCGCCCGCGGGTCAGCGTGGTGGTCATGGGTGGTGACTCCTCGTCAGGTGGCCGGCCACCGGCCGGGCCGCGGGAGGTCGCGGCCCGGCCGGTGGCGCGGGGTCACTGGTTGGCCAGGATCTGGTTGGCCTGGGACTCGGCGGTGGCGAGCACGCTGTCGAGGTTCGCGTTGGGGTCGGTCATCGCGGCCGACATCGCGGTGTCGAGGATCTTGTAGAGCTGCTGCGCGGCCGGGGGCTCGGTGATGGACTTGGTGGGGTTCTTGACGTACGGGTCGTAGTTGCTCAGCGGCAGGTTGCCGTTGGTCTTCAGCGACTCGGTGATGGCCTGGATCTGCGCCGAGTCGGCGGACCAGAAGTAGGGCTGCGGGACGGCGATCGCGACCGGGTCCTTGCTGCTGCCCGCGAGGGTCTTGGAGCGGGCGAAGTTGAACTGGCCGGAGTCCGGGGTCTGGTACTGGAAGTTGATCCAGGCGATCTCGGCCTTGATCTGGTTCGGGGTCTGGCCCTTCTTGATGTAGTACAGGTCGCCGCCGCCGAGGCTGTTGCCGGGGCCGGTGGCGCCGGGCATCGGGCCGATGCCGTACGCCTTGGCGTCGGCGCCGAGGACCTCGATCAGGTGCTTGACGACGTCGGGGGCGCCGAGGAACATGCCGACCTTGCCGGTGGCCAGCGGCGGGAAGGCGTCGGCCCACTGGGTGACCGGGGTGGCGCTGATGCTCTGGTCGGTGAAGCGCATGTCGTGCAGGCGCTTGAGGACCTGCTTGCCCTCGGCCGAGTTGAACGCGGCCTTCTTGCCGTCGTCGGTGACCATCTTGCCGCCGAGGCTGTAGAGCTCCGAGGTGAAGTGCCAGCCGCCGGTGTTGCCGCCGGAGTAGTCCTCGTAGCCGCTGATGCCGTTGCCGAGCGCGGCGATCTTCTTCGCGGCGGCCTGCACCTCGTCCCAGGTGGTCGGCGGCTTGTCGGGGTCGAGGCCGGCCTGCTTGAACAGGTCGCGGTTGTAGATCAGGCCGGTGGTGTAGTAGTTGATCGGCAGCGCGTAGACCTTGCCGTCGACCGTCATGTTGTCCTTGACGGACGGCAGCATCGAGGAGAAGCCGGGCAGCGTCTCGTCGTTGACGTACTTGGTGATGTCCTCGGCGTCGCCGGAGTTGAGGGTGGCGTCGCGGTCGGTGAAGTAGGCGTGGAACGCGCCGGTCTCGTTGTGCGCCTTGTACTGCGCGGTCTGCTGGGCCGGAACCTCGCACTGGCCGACGTACGGCTTGGCGTTGATGGTGACGTTCGGGTACTTCGTCTTGAACAGCGCCAGGTCGTCGGCGTAGTTGGCCTTGCCCGCCGCCTGGTCCGCGCCCGGGGCGCAGTCGATGGAGATGGTGACGGTCGCGTTCGGGTCGAGCGGCTTGCCGTCCGCCACCCCGGCGGCGGCGTCCGTCTTGCCGCCGGAGGAACCGCTGCTGCACGCGGCGGTGCTCAGCAGCATGCCCGCGGCGAGAGCGACGGCGGCCATCCTGCTCGATCTGTTCAGCTTCATGCGTGTACCCCATGGGTGGGAGAGGTTTCGGGAGAGGCCGGACGAAAACCGACGTGTGAGGAACGTAGGTCCTTGAATCTCGCAACGCAAGAGGTTGACGAGAAAGTGAAAAGTTACGACTGCGCATCGACAGCCAGCGGTCGCCCCGCCAGCCGTCCCGAGCCGGACAGAACCCGACCTCAGCGTACTTGCAGCCGTCCTTGCCGCTTCTTGCTAGATTCTGTTCTACTTTTGCGCATGAAGAGCAAGCTCTCCGTGGTGGCGCACCATGTCGGAGTCAGTGAGGCCACGGTCAGCCGGGTCCTGAACGACAGACCCGGCGTCAGCACCGCCACCCGGCTCGCCGTCCTCACCGCCCTGGACGTCCTCGGCTACGAGCGGCCCACCCAGTTGCGCGGCGAACGCGCCCGGCTGATCGGCCTGGTGCTGCCCGAACTGCAGAACCCGATCTTCCCGGCGCTGGCCGAGGTGGTCGGCGGCGCGCTCGCCCAGCGCGGCTTCACCCCGCTGCTGTGCACCCGCACCGCGGGCCTGGGCGAGGCGAACCACGTCGGCGCGCTGCTCGACCAGCACGTCTCCGGGGTGGTCTTCGCCGGCGGGCACTGCGCCCAGGCCGACGCCTCGCACGAGCACTTCGCGCAACTGCGCGAGCGCGGCGTCCCGGTGGTGCTGCTGAACGCCTCGGTGGAGGAGCTGGGCTTCCCGCAGGTCGCCACCGACGACGCCGTCGCGGTGGCCCAGGCGTTCGCCCACCTGGACACCCTGGGGCACCGCCGGATCGGGCTGCTGGTGGGCCCCGAGGACCACGTGCCGTCCCGCCGCAAGCTCGCCGCCTTCACCCGCCAGTACGCCCTGCGCGGCCGCGAGCCGCGCCCGGAGTGGGTGGCGCACACCATGTTCGGCCTGGAGGGCGGCCACGCCGCCGCCGAACGGCTGCTGGAGGCCGGGGTGACCGGCGTGGTCTGCGCCAGCGACCCGCTGGCCCTGGGGGTGGTGCGGGCCGCCCGGCGGGCCGGGCTGGACGTCCCCGGCGACCTGTCGGTGATCGGCTTCGACGACTCGGTCTTCCTCAACTGCACCCGGCCGCCGCTGACCACCGTCCGGCAGCCGATCGAGGCGATCGGCCGGACGGCGGTCTCGCTGCTGGCCGGCCAGATCGACGGCGCTCCGGCGGCCCCGGGCGAGCTGCTGTTCGAGCCCGAGCTGGTCGTCCGGGGCTCCACCGGCCCGGCCCCGCAGCGGCCCGCCTGACCGCTCCCGGGCACGACGAAGAGGGCGGGCGCCCGGGGCGCCCGCCCTTCCCGCGTGCGGGGTGCTACGGGTTGACCGTGATGTGCATGGTCGAGGTGGTGTTCTGGATGTCCTTGTAGTTGTTGCTCAGCGTCAGGTGGTTGAAGGTCACGTTGCCGACCGCCGGGCCCTGGCCCGACTCCGGCATCTCGTTGGCCCAGATGCCGTACCCGGACTTGGCGTCGAGGGCGTCACCGCTCTTCTGCGCCCCGCTGATCGACACGTTGGTGAAGACGGTGTCGGTGATCGGGTTCTGCGGCTGGCCGCCCGAGTAGTTGGTCTGGAACATGATGCCGCTGTAGGTCGGGTCGACGATGTCCACGTCGCTCACCCGGATGCCCTGGAACACCTTGGAGGCGGAGAACACCCAGATCGCCGGGAAGACCTGCTGGCCCCAGAAGTGGCCGCCGGCCCGCACGAGCGAGATGTTCTGCAGGTTGGTGGTGGGCGAGGCCCCGAAGCCGTTCATCGGGTAGCCGAAGTCCAGCGAGGAGATGGTGATGCCCGAGTAGCAGAGGGTGTCCGCGATGTAGATGTTGCGGAAGGTGTTGGCGTAGCCGCCGTACACCGCCACGCCCGCCGCGCGCCAGGTCAGGATCGAGGTGAGGTTCTGGAAGACGTTGTTCTTCTCGTCCGCGCCGCCCGCGTCGATCGCGGAGAACAGCGCGAAGGAGTCGTCACCGGTGGCCCGGGCCTCGTTGTTGGAGACCAGGTTGTCGGTGGAGCCGTTGGTCATGTTGATGCCGTCGGCGAAGGTGTCCCGGATCCGCGAGTTGGTGATCGTCATGAAGTCCGTGTTGGCACCCCAGTACATGCAGACCATGTGCTCGGTCCAGATGTTGTCGATCGTGATGTTCGCGACGTTGGAGAAGTCGAACACCTTGCCCGGGCCGTCGATCCGCGAGGTGTAGTTGCCGAAGTAGGCGAACCCGCTGAAGGTCGAGCCGTTGGCGGTGGCCTCGGCCCGGAAGCCGACGTCGGTGTTGGACTGGCTGGTCGGGGCGTAGAACCGGGTGAACCACGGGCCGGCGCCGACCACCTTCACCGGCTTGCCGTAGACCTGGAACTTGCTGGCGGTCTGGTAGTCGCCCGCGGGCAGGTAGACGCCGACCAGGGTGCCGGTGGTGTCCATCCGGACCTTGTCCAGGGCCGCCTGCACGTCCTGGTGCGCGAAGCCGGTCGGGACCACGTACTTGGCCGGGTCCGGGTTGGCGACCTGGGTGGCCTGCTCCAGGCTGACGAAGTCGATCGCGTACTGCGAGGTGTTCGCCGAGTCCTTCTGCAGCTTGATCTTGTGACCGGCCGGGACGGTGGTGCCCAGCAGGACGTTGGCCTCGTCGTAGATGTGCCGCGGGCTGCCGGCGCTCGGGCCGTTGCCGGGGCTGGTCTCCGAGCCGTACAGCCAGGCGTACTTGGAGGTCAGGTCGATCGACTTGAGGAAGGTTCCGTCCACGTAGACGTTCAGGGTGGCGCTGGTGCCGTCGCCGCCCGCCGCGTCCGGGATGGAGAACCGGGTGACCAGGGTGTTGGTCGAGGACTTGGTGGTGAACTCCACCGAGGAGCCGGTGGTGTTCAGCGTGACGGCCTTGCGGCCGGACGCCTCGCCCGCGACGTCGCCGATGGTGCGGTTGGGGCCGACCACCTGGGCGCCGCCGCCGAGCACGCCGTCCTCGGCCTCGTAGTTGTCGAACGGCATGTTGGCGCCGCGGCCGACGTAGAGCGACTGGGTGCTGGTGTTGTTGGCCTGCTTGACCGGCAGCTCGTTGCCGTCGTTGGCGATGACCGTCTTGATCGTGTAGCGGCCGTTGGCGGCGGTCCAGCTGCCCAGCGAGACCGGGCTGCCGGTGGCGCCGGGCGCCAGGGTGCCGGTGTACGCGCCGGTCAGGGTCTTCAGCACGGTGCCGGTGGTGGCGTCCGCGACGGTGACCGTGATGCCGTGGCTGCCGGACGAACTGGCCACCGTGCCCTGGTTCTTGACCGCGACGGTGAAGTTCACCGCGCTGCCGTCGGCCGGGTTGGAGGGCGACCAGGTCGACGGGGCGGCGACCAGGTCGGAGGAGGCGACCTGGTTGACCGTCAAGGCGCTCGCGGCGGTGAACGAGTTGTTGGTCTCGTCCTGCTCGATGACCTTGTTGTCCTCGTCGACCTTCGCGGTCAGCTGGTAGCTGCCCGCGTTCTGCGCCGGGATCTGCGCGGTCACGGTGGTGGAGGCACCGGCCGCGAGGGCACCGACGTTGGCCGAGCCGACCTTGGTGGCGCCCAGGTAGAAGTTGACCGAGGTGGCACCGGAGGCGTTGGTGCCGGTGTTCTTCACCACCGCCGACAGGGTCGGGGTGTCGGTCTCCACCGGGGTGGCCGGGTTGCTGCTCACCGAGGTGACGGTCAGGTCCGGGTTGGGGGCCGGGACGCCGATCACCTGGAACTCGGCGGCCTGGCCGCCGCTGGAGCCGGAGTTGGTGGTGAACTTCAGCTGCACGTCGGCGACGGTCGCCGACACCGGGATGGTGACGGTGTTGCCGCTCGCCGGGTCGAAGCTGTAGCTCTGCGCCGGGACGAGGGTGCTGAAGCCGCTCGCGCTCTGCTCGCGGCCGTCCACCTCGATGGTCTGGGTGCGGGCGCCCCACGCCGAGGCCGGGTTCAGCTTGACGACCACCGCGCTGGTGGTCGCGTTCGCGCCCAGCTTCACCGCGAGGGTGCTCGGGTAGCTGCCCGCCGCGCTCTCCCAGTAGGTGGAGGTGTCGTTGTCGTTGGCGTTGGTCGCCACGAAGGTGAAGGTCGACGAGGAGGCCGAGATCGGCTTGCCCGCCGCCAGGTTGGTGCCGGTGCCGCCGCCGCTGCCGGTGCGCACCACCGTGTTGGAGGCCGCGGAGACGTTGCCCGCCGCGTCCTTCGCCTTCACGTAGTACGAGACGGTCGCGGTGTCCGGCTGGCTGTCGGTGTACGTCAGGGTGGTGCCGCTGACGCTGCCGCGCAGCGCGCCGTTGGCGTACACGTCGTAGCCGGTGACGCCGGTGTTGTCGCTGGCGGCGCCCCAGGTCAGCTTGACCTGCCCGGCGGCGGGCGAGCTGTACGCCAGGTTGGCCGGGGCGCTGGGCGCCTGGGTGTCGCCGGACTGGCCGGCGCGGGTGACGGTGTTGGAGGCCGCGGACTGGTTGCCCGCCGCGTCCTTCGCCTTGACGTAGTACGACACCGTCTCGCTGTCGGAGCGGCTGTCGGTGTACGTCAGGGTGGTGCCGGACACCGAGGTGAGCAGCGCGCCGTTGGCGTACACGTCGTAGCCGGTGACGCCGGTGTTGTCGCTGGCGGCGCCCCAGGTCAGCTTGACCTGGCCGGCGGCGGGCGAGGTGTACGCCAGGTTGGCCGGGGCGGTGGGGGCCTGGGTGTCGCCGGAGGTCGGGCCGTACGCCTCGAACTCGGAGAGCTGGCCGGCCGGCCAGGCGGTGTTGGCGGTGAAGGTCAGCCGCAGGTAGCGGGTGGTGGTGGTCGCCAGGTTGACGGTCACCGCGTTGCCCGCCGCCGGGTCGAACACGTAGTTGGCGGAGGCCACCAGGTCGGTGAAGTTGCTGCCGTCGGTGGAGCCCTGGACCTTGAGCGTCTCGGTCCGCTTGTCCCAGCCGGCCGGCAGCTTCAGCACCAGCTTGTTGACCGGGACGGCGGAGCCCAGGTCGCCCTGGATCCACTGCGGGAAGGCGTTGTTGGCGCTCTCCCAGTAGGTGGCCTGGTTGCCGTCGCCGACGTTGCCCGCCACGTAGTTCTGCGAGGTGCCGCCGGCCGTGAAGGTGCGCCCGGCCAGCAGGTTCGCCGACGCGGAGGTGGCGCCGTAGACCTCGAACTCGGAGATCTGGGCGGCCTGCCAGCCGGTGTTGGCGGTGACGTTGACCCGCACGTGGCGGGCGCTGGTGGCTCCGAAGGAGATCGTCACCTTGTCGCCGGAGGCCGGGTCGAAGGTGTAGTTCGCCGAGGAGGCGATGGTGGAGAAGTTGCTGCCGTCGGTGGAGCCGAGCACGCTGAGCGTCTCGGTCCGGGCGCCCCAGGAGGAGGGGACCTTCAGCACCACCGTGTCGACGGAGGCCGCCGCGCCCAGGTCCACCTGGACCCACTGCGCGGAGGAGATGCCGTTGGACTCCCAGTAGCTGTCCTGGCTGCCGTCGTTGACGTTGGCCGCCGCGAACGTGCCGTTGGTGCTGGAGGCGGTGACGGTCTTGCCGAGCGCCAGGTTGGGGCCTCCGGCCGCCTGTGCCGCCGGGAGGAGGGGCCCGGCGAGCAGGAGCATTCCCAGCGTGGCCGACGACGCCGTCAGCCTCGCGGTTATGCGCTTCGATCTCATGACGTCCCTTCATAAGGTCGAGAAGATGACAATCTTCTGTCCATCTTTTGCGTGATGGCAGCCAAGAGTTACAGCGGCGCTACGAGCATGTCAACGGATCGGTGCAAGCGTGCGCATACGAAAAGCGGGCGGGCACCGAAGTGCCCGCCCGCTCGGCGGTCCTGTCGTGGCGCCCCGTCAGGGGCCCGCTACCTGCTGCTGATCAGCCCTTCCTCAACTCCGCTCGCGGGCCGGCGCGGTCGATCCGCGCACCACCAGCTCCGGCTCGAACAGCAGCTCGTCGTGGGTGACCCGGACCCCGGCGATCTCACCGACCAGCAGGTCCACCACCGCGCGGCCCATCGCCTCGATCGGCTGCCGGACGGTGGTCAGCGGCGGGTCGGTGCACATCATGAACGAGGAGTCGTCGTACCCGACCACCGACACGTCGTCCGGCACCGCGAGCCCGGCCCGGCGCACCGCGCGGACCGCGCCCAGCGCCAGCGGGTCGCTCGCGCAGACCACGCCGGTGACGCCCTGGCGCAGCAGCCGGGTGGTGGCCGCCTGGCCGCCCTCCAGGCTGAACAGCGCCCGCTCCACGTGCTGGTCCGGCAGGTCGAGGCCCAGTTTGGCCACCACCGCCCGCGCCGCGGCCAGCTTGCGCTGCGAGGGCATGTGGTCCAGCGGGCCGAGCACCAGGCCGATCTTGGTGTGCCCCAGCTGCCGCAGGTGGCCGAACGCCTGCTCGACCGCCACCGCGTCGTCGCAGGACACCCGGGGGAAGTCCAGGTGCTCGATCGCCGCGTTCAGCAGCACGGTGGGCAGGCTGCGCTCGGCCAGCCGCTGGTAGTGGTCGTGCGGGGCGTCCCCCTGCGCGTACAGGCCGCCGAAGAAGACCACGCCGGAGACGTGCTGCTCCAGCAGCAGGTCGACGTAGTCGGCCTCGGAGACCCCGCCCGCGGTCTGGGTGCACAGCACCGGGGTGAAGCCCTGGCCGGCCAGCGCGCCGCCCACCGCCTCGGCGAACGCCGGGAAGATCGGGTTGCCCAGCTCCGGCAGGACCAGCCCGATCAGCCGGGCGCGCTCCCCGCGCAACTGGGTGGGCCGCTCGTAACCGAGCACGTCGAGGGCGGTGAGCACGGCCGCCCTGGTCGCTTCGGAGACACCGGGCTTCTCGTTCAGCACCCGGCTGACGGTCGCCTCGCTGACCCCGACCTTCTTCGCCACCTCGGCAAGTCGTCGTGTCATGCGCTGAGTGTACGACAGAAAACGCAAGCCGCTTGCGTTGATTTGCAGAAGAGGACGGAACCGGTCGGTTCCGCCCTCCGCCCTCCGTCTTCCGTCCTCACGCCGACCGCCGACCGCCGCCGGGTCAGCGCAGGTCGAACACCAGCCGGGCCGAGACCTTGCCGGCCAGCACCTCCTCGAAGCAGGCGTTGACGTCCTCCAGCCTGCGGGTCTCCCGGATCACCGTGGTCCGGCCCAGCTGGTGCAGCCGGAACACCTCCGCGAGGTCCTCCCGGGTGCCGACGATCGAGCCGACCACCTTCGTCCCGTTGAGCACCGTGTCGAACACCGGCAGGGTCAGCTCGCCCCCGGCGGGCAGCGCGACCAGGACCAGCGTGCCGCCGCGGCGCAGCGAGTCGTAGGCGGCCCGGAAGGAGGCGTTGGAGACGGCCAGCGAGACCGCCGCGTCCGCACCGCCGAGCTTCTGCACCTCGTGCGCGACGTCCTGGGTGCGGGCGTCGATCACGTGGTCGGCGCCGAGCTCCTTCGCCAGCTTCAGCTTGTCGTCGGTGATGTCGACCGCGACGGTCTCGGCGCCGAAGATCCGCGCGTACTGCAGCGCCAGGTGGCCGAGGCCGCCGATGCCGGAGATCAGCACCCGGGTGCCCGGCCGGGCGCCGGAGAGCTTGACCGCCTTGTACGTGGTGACGCCCGCGCAGGACAGCGGGGCGGCGTCCATCGGGTCGACGCCGTCCGGCACCGGGACGACGTAGTCGCCGTGCGCCAGCGCGTACTGGGCGTAGGCGCCGTCCACCGAGTAGCCGGAGTTGTGCTGGCTGAGGCAGAGCGTCTCCCAGCCGGTCACGCAGTAGTCGCACCGGCCGCAGGCGTCGGCCAGCCACGGGATGGCCACCCGCTCGCCGACCTTGACGTGCCGGACGTCCGCCCCGGCCGCCTCCACGATGCCGACGCCCTCGTGACCGGGCACGAACGGCGGGGACGGCTTGACCGGCCAGTCGCCGTGCGCGGCGTGGATGTCGGTGTGGCACAGGCCGGAGCACTCGATCCGCACCAGCACCTGGTGCGGCTGCGGGGCGGGCACCTCGCGCTCCTCGATCTCCAGCGGCTTGGTGAAGTCCCGGACGACGGCTGCCTTCATGTCCTTCTCTCCTCGCAGACCGAACGATGCTGACAAAAGTGGATGAATCCCCCGGAACAGCCTGCTGGTTCCGCGTTCGAATCGCGAACGGACGCGCCGTGGGGGCGGACCCGACCGGCCCCGGCCGGGCCGTCGGCCGACGCCACTACGCTTGGGCACCTCACCCGGCCCACGGGGGCATTCAATGCCCGTAGGCTGGGCAGTAAGGGACCACGGGGGCGGCAGAGCCCCCACCACTGACGGAGGGAGATGCCGGGTGATCGAGCTGGAAGACCTTCCCGAGTTGATCGACCCGGTGATGATCTGCGCCTTCGAGGGCTGGAACGACGCCGGCGACGCGGCCTCCGCAGCGCTCGGGCACCTCGACGAGACCTGGGGCGGCAAGGTGTTCGCCGCGCTCGACGCCGAGGACTACTACGACTTCCAGGTCAACCGGCCCACCATCTGGCTCGACGGCGGCGTCCGCCGGATCACCTGGCCCACCACCCGGCTCTCGGTGGTCCGGGTCACCGAACCCAAGCCGCGGGACCTGGTGCTGGTCCGCGGCATCGAGCCCAGCATGCGCTGGCGCTCCTACTGCAACGAACTGCTGGGCTTCGCCCACGAGCTGGGCGTCGAACTGGTGGTGATCCTGGGCGCGCTGCTCGGCGACACCCCGCACACCCGGCCCGTCCCGGTCTCCGGCGTCACCTCGGACGCCACGGTGGCCCGCTCGCTCGACCTGGAGGAGAGCCGCTACGAGGGCCCCACCGGCATCGTGGGCGTCCTCCAGGAGGCCTGCGCGCACGCCGGCGTCCCCGCGGTGACCTTCTGGGCCGCCGTCCCGCACTACGTCTCGCAGCCGCCCAACCCGAAGGCCACCCTCGCCCTGATCAACAAGGTCGAGGACCTGCTGGACCTGCGCATCCCGCCGGGCGAACTGGCCGACGACGCCCGGGCCTGGCAGCTCGGGGTCGACCAGCTCGCCGCGGAGGACTCCGAAGTCGCGGAGTACGTGCAGCAGTTGGAGGAGGCGCAGGACACCGCGGAACTGCCGGAAGCCTCCGGGGACGCGATCGCCCGGGAGTTCGAGCGCTACCTGCGGCGGCGGGACAATCAGGGGCCGACGGGCGAGAAGCCGATCACCGGCGGTCATGCGACCGAGCGGCCGAAGGACGAGGACGAGGAGTAGGCGCTCCGCGCGCAGCGAGACGCGCAGCGTGGATCGGCCCCAGGAGGGTGGTGCTCTCCTGGGGCCGATCTTGCTGTGAGTGCGTGGTGGCTCGCGCGGTTCCCCGCGCCCCTGGCGGGGCGCGGGGGTTGAGGGGACGGCAGAAACCGCGTCCCTGCCCCGCAGGGTTACAGGGCCACGCCGAGCAGGGCGTCGACGGTGCGGGAGACCAGGCCCGGGGCGCCGGTGTCCTCGCCGCCCTCGGTGCGGGCGGTGGCGGCCCAGCGGTCGACGGCGGCCAGGGCGGCCGGGGCGTCGAGGTCGTCGGCGAGGGCGGCGCGGACCTCGGCGAGCAGGGCCTCGGCGGGCGGGCCGTCGGGGCGGGAGACCGCGGAGCGCCAGGTGGCCAGGCGGTCCAGGGCGGTGTCCAGGTCCGCGGCGGTCCACTCCCAGTCGCTGCGGTAGTGGTGGGCGAGCAGGGCGAGCCGGATCGCGGCCGGGTCGACGCCGTCGCGGCGCAGCGCCGAGACGAAGACCAGGTTGCCGCGCGACTTGGACATCTTGTGCCCGTCCAGGCCGACCATGCCCGCGTGCACGTAGGCCCGGGCGTAGGGGTGCTCGCCGAGGGCGACCTGGGCGTGCGCGGCGCCCATCTCGTGGTGCGGGAAGGACAGGTCGCTGCCGCCGCCCTGGATGTCGAAGTCCATGCCGAGGAACTCCAGCGCGATGGCCACGCACTCGATGTGCCAGCCGGGGCGGCCGCGGCCGAGCTCGGTCTCCCAGGCGGGCTCGCCGGGGCGGGCGGAGAGCCAGAGCAGCGCGTCCAGCGGGTTCTTCTTGCCGGTGCGCTCGGGGTCGCCGCCGCGCTCGGCGAAGACCGGGAGCATCTGCTCGCGGGTGAGGCCGGAGACCTCGCCGAAGCGCGGGTCGGACTCGACCGAGAAGTAGACGTCGCCGTCGAGCTCGTAGGCGGCGCCGGAGGCGAGCAGGCGCTGCACCAGCGGGACGATCCACGGGATGGACTCGACGGCGCCGACGTAGTGCGCGGGCGGGAGCATCCGCAGCGCGGTCATGTCCTCGCGGAACAGCGCGGTCTCGCGCTCGGCGAGCTCGGTCCAGTCCTGGCCGGTGGCGACGGCGCGCTCCAGCAGCGGGTCGTCGACGTCGGTGACGTTCTGGACGTAGAGGACGTCGTGGCCGCCGTCCTTCCAGACCCGCTGGACCAGGTCGAAGGTGTTGTAGGTGGCTGCGTGGCCCAGGTGGGTCGCGTCGTAGGGGGTGATGCCGCAGGCGTAGAGCCGGGCGGTCGGGCCGGTGGGCACGACTTCTCGGACACTGCTGGTGGCGGTGTCGTAAATGCGCAGGGGGAGCCCCTGACCGGGCAGGGCGGGAACCTCGGAGGCGGGCCAGGCATGCATGGGACCGACTCTAACCTTGCGATCATTTGAAAGACCAACCTACGGACGCGATCGGCCTGAATCGATTCGTCCTCGGTTTCGGATCGGTATCAGACCGGCGGCCAGGGAATAGAAGGCCACTCCCGTGACGGCAGCGGATGCCTCCCGGCGGCCCGCAGCGCGGCCGTCCGGGCCTTCAGCGCCGTCAGCTCACCCGGTGTCAGGTGCGGGCGCAGCCGCTCGCCCAGCGGGCCCTCCAGGGCCGCGGCGAGCCGCTCCAGGACGTCGAGCGCCTCGGCGGTGAGCGGCTGTTCGGCCCAGCCCCAGAGCAGGGTGCGCAGCTTCGGCTCGGTGTGGAAGGTGACGCCGTGGTCGATGCCGTAGATCCGGCCGTCGGCGGCGGGCAGCCAGTGGCCGCCCTTGCGGTCGGCGTTGTTCAGGAGGGCGTCCAGCACGGCGAGGCGGCGCAGCCGGGCGTCGTCGCGGTGCACCAGCCAGGCCTGGCGGCCGCCGCCGACCTCGGCCCGGACCACGGGCAGCCAGCCCTCCCGGACGCCGTCCAGCGGCTGCAGGTCGAGCAGCTCGGGGGCGTCCGGGTCGGGCTCGATCCACAGCTGCGCCATGCCGGGCCCGGCCGGGCCGTCGCGCAGCACGGTGGGCGGGACGAGGTGCCAGCCGGTGGCGGCGGAGAGCTCGTGCGCGGCGGTCTCCCGGCCGGCCAGGGTGCCGTCGGGGAAGTCCCACAGCGGGCGCTCCCCCGCGACGGGCTTGTAGACGCACGGGGCGGTGAGGCCGTCCAGCTCGACCGTGCAGTAGAGGACGGCGTTGGAGGCGTCGGTGACCCGGCCGTGCACGGCGAGGGCGCCCTCGCGCAGCAGGGTGAGCGCGGTGGCGGGGTCGGCGGCCAGCGCGGCGCTGGTGGCCGGGTCGGTGGCGGGGGCGTCCACCGGTGCGCCCTCCCCCGCCGCTTCCTCGTTCAGCGCCGGTAGCCGTTCGCGCGCGGGCACAGGTGGCCCTCCGGGTCGAGCGGGAGGTTGCAGAACGGGCAGGGCTTGCGGCCGGCCGCGACCAGGTCCAGGGCGCGCTTGGCGAACACCCGGGCCATCGCGCCGCTGAGCCGCACCCGCAGCAGGTCGGGGCCGTTCTCGTCGTCGAAGACCTCGGCCTCGTTCTCCTCCTCGGACTCCTCGACGAACGCCTGCGCCTCGACCACCAGGCACTCGTCCCGGGCGTCCCAGGCCAGCGCCATCGTGCCGACCCGGAACTCCTGCTCCAGCGGCAGGTCGAGCGGGGCGGTGTCGAGCAGCTCGGCGGGGGCGACGGCCGGGATCGGGGCCTCGCCGCCGCTGCGCCGCAGCGCCTCGTCGAGGACCTCCTCGATGCGCTCGGCGAGCGCGGCGACCTGGGTCTTCTCCAGCAGGACGCTGGTGATCCGGCCGCGCGAGGAGGCCTGCAGGTAGAACGCGCGGGCGCCGGGCTGGCCGACGGTGCCCGCCACGAAGCGCTCGGGCTGGTCGAAGAAGTGGACCTGACGGGACACGCTGCTCGCTCCGGAGGGGGGTTGCGGTCTTCTCGATCTCACCCTACGGCCAAACCGACCCGGCGCGGCACACGGGGCGGTCGGTTCCCGTGCGTGCCCGGAGAGTTGGCCGCCTTGACGGGGTTCAGGCGGTGGCGGTGCCGGTCTCGCCGCCGACCACCGCGTCGTCCCCGGCCGAGTGCCCCTGCGGGCGCGGGGCCAGCGAGGCCAGCGAGCCGGTGTCGCCCAGGCGCAGCAGGTAGGGGCGGTGCGGGGTGTAGCGGATCGCGGTGACCGAGCAGGGCTCGACCGAGATCCGCTGGAAGTGGTCGAGGTGCAGGCCGAGGGCGTCGGCGACGATCGCCTTGATCACGTCGCCGTGGGTGGCGGCCGCCCAGAGCGCGTCCGGCCCGTGGTCGACGGCGACCTTGTCGTTCCACTCGCGGACCGCGTCGACGGTGCGGTGGCTGAGCGCGCGCAGCGACTCGCCGCCGGGGAAGGCGGCGGCCGAGGCGTGGTCCTGGACGGTGCGCCAGAGCGGCTCGCCGGCCAGCTCGGACAGCGGGCGGCCGGTCCACTCGCCGTAGTGGCACTCGCCGAGCCGCTCGTCCAGCTCGGGGGCGGCCAGTTCGGGGCGGGCGGCGAGCAGCGGCTCCAGGGTCTGCCGGCAGCGCTCCAGCGGGCTGCTGACCAGGCGGGCGACCGGCAGCCCGGCGAGCCGCTCGGGCAGCGCGGCGGCCTGGGCCCGGCCGGTGTCGTCCAGGTCGACTCCGGGGGTCCATCCGGCGAGGATCCCGGCGGAGTTGGCGGTGGAACGGCCGTGGCGGACGAGCAGCAGGGTGGGCATACCTGAAAGGGTACGGGGTCGGACCCCCTCCCCGCGGGCCGCCCGTTCGGTCACAATGGCGGTCATGATCGTGGATTGCGGCACCTACCGGGACGGCAAGCGCACCCGGGGCCCCGAGGACTTCTCGGAGGCCCTGGCGGAGGTCCGCGCGGCCGGGGACGGGTTCCTGTGGATCGGCCTGGCGGATCCCACCACGGCGGAGTTCGACCACGTCGCCGAGGAGTTCGGCCTGCACCCGCTGGCGGTGGAGGACGCGGTGACGGCGCACCAGCGCCCGAAGGTCGACATCTACCGGGACTCGGTGTTCACCGTCCTGAAGACCGCCGCGTACCACCAGTCGGACGAGACGGTCTCGATCGGCGAGCTGATGATCTTCCTGGGCGACTCGTACGTGATGACCGTCCGGCACGGCCCGGAGAGCCCGCTCAAGGACCTGCGGGCCACCCTGGAGGAGCAGCCCGAGTTGCTCGCGCACGGGCCGGCCGCCGTGCTGTACGCGGTCTGCGACCTGGTGGTCGACCAGTACCTCGACGTGGCCACCGAACTGCAGACCGACCTGGACGAGTTGGAGGAGCAGATCTTCTCCCCCGGGCGCTCGCGCGGCGCGGCCGAGCGGATCTACGGCTTCAAGCGGCAGGTGGTCGGCTTCCGCAAGGCGACCTTCCCGCTGATGGAGCCCGCGCTGCGGCTGACCCGGGTCGGCGCCGACGTGCAGGTGCCGTTCGTCGCGGCCGAACTGCGCCCGTACTTCCGGGACGTGGCGGACCACCTGGCCAAGGTCAACGAGGTGGTGGAGAGCCTGGACCGGCTGCTGTCCGACATCCTGTCCGCCAACCTGGCGCAGGTCAGCGTGCAGCAGAACGACGACATGCGGAAGATCTCGGCGTGGGCCGCGCTGGCCGCGGTGCCGACGATGATCGCCGGCATCTACGGGATGAACTTCGAGCACATGCCGGAGCTGCGCCAGCCCTGGGGCTACCCCGCGGTGCTGGTCGTGATGGCGGGCGTCTGCGTCGGCCTGCACCGGCTGTTCAAGCGGGCCGGCTGGCTGTAGCCGGCTCCTCGCCCGCCCCCGGGCCCGTTCACCGGCCCGGGAACGCGCGGAGGGCCGCCCGGCGGGTGCCGGACGGCCCTCCGCGGTGCGTCAGGACTGCTGGCGGCGACGGGCGACCACCAGGGTGCCCGCACCGAGCAGGATCGCGGTGGCGCCGCCGACGGTCAGGCCGCCGATCGGGGCGTCGGTACCGGTCGAGGCCAGCTCGGTGGCGTCGGCGGTGATGCCGTCGTCCAGCGTGACGTCGGTGAGCTCGCTCTTGGGGGTGCTCGGCAGGGTCGGCACGTTCGGGTTGCCCAGGCCGTCGTCCTGCGACTGGCCGGCCGCCGCGTCCCGGGCGCGGGCCTCGTCGAGGCCGCTGGTGAGGAAGTTGAGCAGGGTGTACTGGTCGCCCTGGTCCAGCGCGGCCTGGGCGGCCTTGCGGACCTCGGGGCCGCCGTTGGTGGCGGCCTGGCTGACCAGGTCGATCAGGTCGGCCAGGAAGTAGTCCGGCACGTGGTCCAGGAAGTTGATCACGTCGGCGTCGCTGCCGGCCAGGGCCGCGTTCGCGGCGTTCCGGACGTGGTTGCCGATGCCCGGGGTGGAGAGGATCGCCAGGACCGCGGAGCGGTTCTCGGCGGCCACCATCGACGGGTAGTCCACGGCGATGAACTCGTCCATCGCGGCGGCGTCGGTGCCCTGCTGGACGGCCTTGGCCTTCACGCGGATCGCGTCGGAGGTGTTGGGGTTGTCGATGATCTTCTGGAGCTGGGCGCGCTTCTGGTCCAGCTCCTTCTGAGCGGCCTCCTTCGCGACGATCTGGCCCTTCTCGACCTCCAGGAAGTGGCGGACGGCCTCGACGTCGCCCGCGGCCGCGGCGTGGGCCGCGGCGTAGTACTCGTCGCTGTGGCCGAGCTCGGCGATCGCCGCCGCGAGGTCGGCGCGCAGCTTCTCCTCCTCGCTCTGCGTCGGCTCGCCGGTCGGGGAGCCCGTCGGGCCGCCGGTCGGCTCGCCCGTGGGGCCGCCGGTCGGCTCACCGGTCGGAGTGCCGGTCGGCTCACCTGTCGGGGTGCCGGTCGGGTCGCCCGTGGGGTCACCCGTCGGGTCGCCCGTGGGGTCACCGGTCGGGTCGCCCGTGGGGTCGCCGGTCGGGTCGCCGGTGGCGGAGGAGGACGCGGAGGCGCTGGCGTCGGCGGTGACCGCGGCGAACGCGGCCTTGGCCTGCGGCGCGGACGGGGTGGCCTCCGGAGTGCTGGGCGCGTCGTCGGTCGGCTCGGCGTCCGGGGTCGACACGTCCGGCTGGGACTGGCCGACCGGGCCGGTGTCGGCCACGGCCTGGGTGGCGCCGAGAACGGTGGGCGCGGAGACGGCGGCCACGAAGACGGCAGCGGCGAGTGAGCGACGGATGCTCAAGATTCCCCCCTGGGAAGCGAGTCGTACGACGACAGCCGCCGCGGGACCGAACCCACAAGGCGGCGAACCGGGCGATCGTATCGGAACCTTCCCGCCCGGCAAAGCGAGATCTTTCCTCCCTCTTTGCGATCGGGAAGAGTCGCAGGTCAGAACGGATCCGGCCACTACCGGTCAGTCAACTCCGCGGCCCGCGGCCGTGTTCCGCCCGGCCGGACGGTTCGTCAAGGGCCGGATCCGGCCATCCCCCCGGAACCCGCGGCCGTCCCTCCGGAACGCGCGGACGGCCGCCCGGCGGGTGCGCGGACGGCCGTCGGTGACGGTGCGTCAGGACTGCTGCTGCCGGCGGCGGGCGGCCACCAGGGTGCCCGCGCCGAGCAGGATCGCGGTGGCGCCGCCGACGGTCAGCGCGCCGACCGGGGCGTCCGTGCCGGTCGAGGCCAGGCCGGTGGCGGTGGTGGTGCCGGTGGCCGTGGTGGCCGTGGTGCCGGTGGCGGTGGTGCCCGTCGTGCCGCTCCCCGCGGTCTGCGGGGCGCCCGCGGCCTCGTCGGAGACCGGGGTGACCCCGGTGCCGCCGCCCTGCTGGCCACCGCCCTGCTGGCCGCCCTGCTGCTGGCCGCCGGACGCGGCCGCGTCCTTGGCCCGGGCCTCGGCGAGGCCGGTGGTGATGAAGGCGCGCAGGGCTTCGGGGGTGCCCGCGTCCAGCGCCGCGCCCGCGGCCTTCCGCACCTCCGGGCCGCCGTCGGACATCGCCCGGGAGGCCCGCAACAGGTCGTCCTGGAAGCGGAGTTCGGGCAGCTGCTCGATGAACGCGGTGACCGCCTCGTCGCCGCCCTCCAGGGCGTCCAGCGCCGCCTGGCGCAGCCGGGCGCCGATGCCCGGCTCGTCGGCCAGCTGGGAGATCCTGACCCGGTCGTCGGAGAGCAGGAGCGCCGGGAGCTCGACGTCGAGGAAGTGGTCGATCGCCGCCCGGCTGCCGTCGTCGAGTGCCTTCCGGCCGGCCAGCCCGATCCGGCTCTCCGACCCGGCCCGGTGGATCGCCTGGGAGATCTGGACCCGCCGGTCGCTGTAGTGGATCTCCGTCAGACCGGTGTCGAGGAACTGCCGGATCTCCTCGGCGGTGCCGCCCTTCGCGGCCGCCACCGCCTCGTAGTAGTAGCCGGAGTGGCCCGGTTCGGCGAGCAGCGCGTCCAGCCGGGCCCGCAGCGCGGCCTCGTCGAGCGCGGGAGCGGCGGGCTGGGAGGGCTGGGCGGGCCCGGACGGGGTCTCCGACGCCTCCGAACCGGCCGGGGCGGCCGGGGTCTCCGAACCGGCCGGGGCAGTCGGCGCGGACGGGGCTGCCGGGGCCGGGGTGGCCTCGGCGGGTGCGGCGTCCGGCGCGGACACGTCCGGCTGGGACTGGCCGACCGGGCCGGTGTCGGCCACCGCCTGGCCGGCGCCGAGAACGGCGGGCGCGGCCACGGCGGCGACGAAGACGGCGGCGGCGATCGTTTGACGGATGCTCAAGTTTCCCCCCGGGGAAGGCAGTACGCGCGGGAAGCGGCTCCGCCGGGACTGCTCACCGGCGGCGGACGCGGGAGATCGTATCGGAACCTTCCGACCCGCCACGGCGATTTCTTTCCCGGTCCTTTGCCCACCACTGACCCCGCCACTGCCCCCGCTCCCGACCCGCACGAGCGGGCCCGGGCGGGCCCGGGCGGGCCCGGGGTCGGCGGCAGGAGCCGCGGGCCCGGGTCGGACCGGCGCCGGGGGGTTCGACGTCGAGGAAGCGGCCGGTCGCCGCCGGTCCGCCGCCCTCGAACGCCTTCCGGTCGCCGACGCGGCCCCGTGCGTTCGGAGGGTGTTCACCGGAACGCGGATCGAGGCATTTCTGCCGTATGGGCGAGGTGTCGTGGGCTGGGCCGGTGTGGGACGGAACGTGCACGGTCCGCGGCGGTGCCGTTCCGGGTCCCGCCGGGGTGCCGCGGGAGCGGGCCCGCGGCGCGGGGAGGGGCGTCCGCGCTGGTCAGCGGCCCGGCGGGGCGGCCGTCACCGGCCCGGGCGCCCCCGGACCGCGGTCGCGGAAAGGGACCGGATCTCCGGACCGCCCATTTGTTAATGGGAGGTTTCCGAGCGGCGCTCGGCACCGTAACGGTTCGGCGGAAACCGCATAAGTTGAACCTTCCCGGCATGCCCGGGCCGGAGCGCCGCTTTCCGGCGGGGAGCCGGGCCGTCCGGACCGGGCCGCCAGGCGGGGAAAGGGTGCTGCGTGTACCCGCATTCCGCCGGAGGGTGCCGGGAGGGACCAGTGGTGCACCGAGTGTGATCGAAAGTCTTGTCCGGCGCTGCCCCGCGTTGCTATAAATGGGCATCCGCCGGTTACCGGCGCGGCCAATCCCGATCGGATGCCGGCCGCTCGATCCGTTGACTACCGGCGCGGGCTGATTCACGCAACGAAGCGTGCTTGGCATCTTCTCATCGAAGCGCCCCGTTCCTTCGCTCCACCAATGCGCAGAATTATTCACTGCAAGGTGCGTTGTCATGCAAAATTCTTCCGCTGTCAGTGGACCAGCCACTTTCGGTCAGCTCTCGCTCTGGCGTTCCATCGCGAACATCCCGCCCACCGCCTGCAACCTCCCCCAGACCTGGGCCCTCCCCCCGGGCACCGACCCGGACGCGGTCGGACGTGCCCTGGAGCGCCTGGAGGCGCGCCACGAGTCGTTGCGCACGCGGTACGCGGAGACCGCGGAGGGCGGCCTCGTCCAACTGGTCGAACCGGCCGCGCCCGCCGACCTCGACCTGGTCGAGGGGGTGCCCGCGGAGGTGTCCGCGGAGCTGGCGGCGGTCCCGTTCGACCCGACGGCGGACCGGCCCTGGCGGGCCGCGCTGGTCACCGAGCGGGGGGTGCCGACCGCGCTGGCGATCTGCTTCCACCACATCGCGGTGGACGCCTGGGCGATCAACCAGTTGCACGAGGAGTTCGGCGTCCTGGTGGCGGGCGGGGAGCTGCCCGGCGCGGCCCCGAGCTGTCGCGAACTGGCCGCCGAGCAGTGGTCCGAGGCCCGCGCCAACCGCCGCCGGGCGGCGCTGCGGCACTGGCGGCAGGTGCTCGCCGACGCCCCGCCGATGGCCCGGGACGCGGCCCCGGAGGCCGTCACCAGCCGGTGGGCCAGGCACGGTTCGGCGCCGGCCGGCGAGGCGGTGCGCACGCTCGCCGAGCGGCTGGGCGTCTCGGCGCCCTCGGTGCTGCTGGCGGCCTTCTGCGCGGCGCTGGCGCGGCACACCGGCGAGGAGCGGGTGCTGGTCGCGGTCTACGCGAACAACCGCAGCGACCCGCGCTGGGAGGGCCTGGTGGCCGCCCAGAACCAGATCATCCCGCTGCTGGTGCAGACCACCCCCGACGAGGAGTTCGGCGCCTTCGCCACCCGCGTCCACTGGGAGCTGATCCGCTCGTACAAGCACGCGGCCTACAACGTCGACGACGCGCTGCTGGCGGGCGCGGAGAACGGCTACGAGGGCACCGTCAACGGCTCCTTCGCCGGGTCGGTCAGCGGTTTCTTCCGCTACTTCTTCAATTACCTCGGCGATTACCAGCGGGACCAGACCCCGGTGAACTCCGCGATGGAGACCGGTACCGGCGGGCGCAACATCGGGGCCCCGCTCTACCTGCAGGTACAGGACGGCGACGCCCTCACCAGCACCCTGCGGGAGAATTCCTCCTCGGCGGACTTCAAGGTGGTGACGGAGATCCTGCTCGCGCTGGAGGACGTCCTGGTCTCGGCCGCCGCGAACCCGGCCGAACCCGCCGAACCGGTCGATTCAGCCGAATAGCACTTCCGCCCCGCCGCGTCCCTTTTCCACCGGATTCCCGCTCCACCGCGCCCCCCTTTTCCGGCGCGCGCCCTCCGGCACCGGAATTCCGGGGATCCCGCTTCCGGCCGTCCCGTCCCCGGCTCCTTTTCCGCGCCACCGCCTTTTCCCTGTCCCAGCTCCGCCGTTCCCCCGGGAGGGGAAGTGTCAGATCACCTCGTCGTCCTCCACCGCTGGAGTGACAGTTACGCGGACTACGGTTCCTACCTGGACCACCGCACCCACCGGGTCAGCTACGTGACGACCCGCCGGGGCGCGCCGGCGCTGCCCGCCGGGGCGGCCGCGGTGCGGATCGTCGACAGCACCGAGGACGGCAAGGCGGTGCGGGAGGCCGTGGCCGCGCTGGTCGAGGAGTTCGGCCCGCCCGCCCGGGTGGTGGCGCTGCACGAGGTCGACCTGGACATGGCGGCCGAACTGCGCGAGGAGCTGGGCGTCCCGGGCGAGCGCTCGGAGGGGCTGGCGCCGTTCCGCGACAAGCTGGTGATGGCCCGTCGGCTGGCCGCCGCCGGGGTGCCCGTCCCGGCGACCGAGCCCGCGCCGGACCACGCCGCGGTGCGCGCCTTCGCCGCCGTGCACGGCTGGCCGGTGCTGGTGAAGCCGGTGCGCGGGACGGCGAGCGCGGGCGTCACCCGGCTCGACGGCGAGGCCGAACTGGCCGCCTACGCCTTCCCGCCGGACGTGCCGGTGCTGGTCCAGCCGTACCTGCCGCACGAGGTGCTGCACGTGGACGGCGTGGCCACCGGGACGGGGCTGGGAGCCTGGCGGGCATCGAGCTACCTGAACACCTGCCTGGAGTTCACCGAGGGGACGGCGCTCGGCTCGGTCGAGCTGGACGACCCCGAACTGCTGGCCGTGATCGGCGAGTTCACCGACCGGGTGACGCGCGCCCTGTCGGACAACGCCTGGGTGTTCCACCTGGAGCTGTTCCTCTCCGGGTCGCCGGAGGCCCCCGAGCTGCAGGTGCTGGAGGTCGGCGCCCGCCCGGGCGGCGCGGAGATCCCGTTCCTGTGGCGGGAGGTGCACGGCGTCGACCTGATGGCGGCCGCCTTCGCCGTCCAGCTGGACGCGCCGCTGCCGGAGGCGGCCCGCACCGGCGGCGGCCCGTCGGCCGGGGAGCGCGGCGGCTGGCTGCTGGTGCCCACCCCGGCCGTCCGCCCCTGCCGGGTGACCGCCGCCGGGAGCCGGGTCGGGACGGAGGCCGGGCCGTACACCGAACGCGTGCCCGTGGTCGGCCAGTTGCTCGCCGACCTGCCCGGTTACGAGCACTCCGGCGCCCGGTTCCGCTTCCGCGGCGCGAGCAGCGCCGAGGTGCGGGCCGCGGTGGAGCACACCGTCGCCGCCTTCGACTTCCGGTGCGCGCCGGTCGACCCGTCCGAGCCCGACCTGGTGGTGCTGGTCGGCAGCGGCGGCCGGGCCTACCGCGAGTACGCCTTCGAGGCCGCCGCCGCCCGCGCCGAGCTGGCCCTGGTCACCGCCACCGGCGCCGACTGGCAGCAGCGCTACCTGACCGGCCACCAGCAGGTGGACGCCACCACCCCCGAGGAGCTGGTCCGGGCGATCGGCGCGGCCGCCGCCGGGCGGACCGGCCGGGTCGGCGTGTTCACCTGGGACGAGGTGCTGCTGGAGGCCACCGCCGAGGCCGCCCACCGCCTGGGCCTGCCGCACATGTCGCCCGGGGCGGCCCGCAACTGCCGCGACAAGCTCGCCACCCGCCGGCTGCTGGCGGAGGAGGGCGTCGCCGGGGTCGGCCACGCCCACGTGCACGGCCCGCAGGAGGCGCTGGCCGCCGCCGCGGCGATCGGCTACCCCGTCGTGGTGAAGCCGCGCTCGCTGGCCGGCAGCGTCGGCGTGGTGGTCGCCCCCGACGCCGACGGGCTGCGGGCGCTCTACCACCACGCCTCCGACGCCGCCTACCCCGGCCTGGACGCGCTGGACGGCCTGGTGCTGGAGGAGTACCTCGACGGCCCCGAGGTCAGCGTGGACTCGGTGGTCCGGGACGGCGAGGTCCGCCCGGTGAACGTGGTGCGCAAGCGCCTCGGCTACGTCCCGTTCTTCGAGGAGGTCGGCCACCTCGCCGCGCCCTGGCGGCACGAGCCGTGGGCCGAGGAGCTGGTCGAGCTGGTCACCGCCGCCCACCGCGCGCTGGGCGTCACCACCGGCGTCACCCACGCCGAGGTGCGGCTGACCGCGGCCGGCCCGCGGCTGGTCGAGCTGAACGGCCGCCTCGGCGGCGACTTCATCCCGCTGCTGGGCCGGCTCGCCAACGGCGTCGACCTGACCGCCGCCGCCCTGGACCTCGCCCTCGGCGCGGAACCCGACCTCACCCAGCCGTACGACCGCTGCGCCGAGGTGCGCTTCCTCTACCCCGCGCACGACGGCACCGTCCGCGCCCTGGACACCGCCGCCGCCGCGGCCGTGCCCGGCGTCGAGCGGATCGTGCCGCTGGCCGGGCCCGGGACGCGGCTGCTGCTGCCGCCGCGCGGCATCGTGCCGCGGCTGGCCGCCGTGATCGCCACCGGCGGGACCCCCGAGGAGTGCCGGGAGGTCCTGGACCGCGCCGAGACCCTGGTCCGCGCCGAGGTCGAGCCGCTGCCCGCCGCCCCGGACGGCCGCGAGGAGGGCCGGTGAGCGGCGTCCTGCGCAGGCTGCTGAGCACCTACACGCTGCCCAGCCGGGGCGGCCGGATCATCGCCTCCGGCGTGGTCGTGTACGCCAGCAGCAGCGGCCTCTACCTGGCCGGCGGCACCGTCTACTTCCTCAAGGGCGCCGGCCTGAGCACCGCCCAGATCGGCACCGGGCTGACCATCGCCGGGCTGGTGGGCTTCCTCACCACCGTGCCGGTCAGCCTGCTGGCCAACCGCTGGGGGCCGCTGCGGCTGCTGCGCCTCCTCCAGGTGTGGCGGGCGACCTGGTTCGCGGCGCTGGCCTTCACCCACGACGTGTACACCTTCACGCTGTTCGCCTCGCTGTTCGCGATCTCGCAGGGCCCGGTCTTCCCGATGGTGCAGCTGCTGGTGAACGGTGTCGCCGGGGAGGCCGACCGGACCCGCACCCTGGGCGTGATCAGCTCCGTCATCAACGTCGGCATGTCGGTGGGCGCGCTGGCCGCCACGCCGTTCCTCGCCGTCGGCGGCACCGGGATGCTGCGCGCCGTGCTGCTGATCGGCGCCGTGCTGTGCCTGTCCGCGGCGGGCGTGTTCGGCCTGCTCCGGGGCGAACCCGCCGCCGCCCCGGTCGAGAAGGCCCCGGCCCGCTGGCACGCCGGGCTGCTGGTGGTCGGCCGCGACCGCCGCTACCTGGGCCTGACGGCCGCCAACGGGGTGGTGTTCCTGCACACCGTGCTGCTGGGCATCGGCCTGCCGCTGTGGATCGTGCAGTCCACCAACGCCCCGGTCGGCATCCTGAGCGCGCTGTTCGCGGTCAACACCGGTCTGGCGATCGTCCTCCAGGTGCCGTTCGCCAAGAACGTCAAGAGCACCCGGGACGGCACCCGCGCGCTGCGCAACGCCGGCCTCGCGCTGGCCGCCTTCAGCCTGCTGCTGATCGCCACCATGCACACCGACCGCTGGCTGACCATCGGCCTGCTGGTGGCCGCGACCGCCGTCCTCACCTGCGGCGAGCTGCTCCAGGGCGCCGGCGGCTGGGAGCTGTCGTACCGGCACGCGCCCGAGGAGCGGCGCACCGAGTACCTGTCGGTGTTCAACCTGGGCACCTCGGCCGCGGGCATCGTCGGCCCCGCCCTGCTCGGCCTGCTGCTCGCCCGGGAGACCGCCGGGCTGCTGGCCCTCGCCGTGCTGTTCCTGGGCACCGCCGCCGCGGTGAGCGTGCTCGGCGGCCGGCTGGCCCGGGCCGAACTCCCGCAGCGGGACGCGTCCGCGGCCGAGCCCGCGGACGGACCGGCGGCCGAGCCCGCCGCCCAGCACTGAGCCACTCCCCCGTCCCTGCCGCCCGCCGGGCGCAGGCCCTGACCGATCTGAGAGGAACCGCCATGGAGGACCAGCTCCTCGAACTGCTCGTCGGCGTCGTCGACGAGTTGAACGAACGCCGCGAGGAGAAGATCCCGACCGAGGACCTGCGGGAGGTCTGCCTGTACGGCGACGCCGGAGTCTTCGACTCGATGCACCTGGTGAACTTCCTGGTGCTGGTCGAGGAGGCGCTGGAGGACGAGTTCGACGTCGAGATCTCGCTCACCTCGGCGAAGGCCGTCTCCCGCCGGGTCAGCCCGTTCAGCAGCGGCCGCCGCCTGATCGACTTCATCGAGGAGGAGCTGGCGCTGGCCCGCGGCGAGGGCGAGCTCGCCGGGCAGGGCGCCTAGGGCGGACGGCCCCGCGGCCGACAGCACAGACATGATCATCCTGATCACGGGCACCCGCACCGGCATCGGCAAGGCCCTCGCCCGGCACTTCCTCGACCTCGGTCACCGGGTCGTGGGGTGCAGCCGACGGCCGTCGACCATCGAGCACCCGGAGTACACCCACCACGAGGCGGACCTCACCGACCCCAAGCAGGTCAAGGCGATGTTCCGCTCGCTGCGGGCCAGCCACGGCTCGCTCGACGCGGTGGTCAACAACGCGGGGGTGGCGACCATGAACCACTTCATGCTCACCCCCGACGAGACCGCCCGGCACCTGTTCGACGTCAACTTCTTCGCCGTCCTCAGCTGCTCCCGGGAGGCCGTCAAACTCCTCCGCCGGAGCACCGAGCCGTCCCCCGCGATCCTCAACGTCTCCACGGTCGCCGTGCCGTGGGCGCTGGAGGGCCAGCTGCTCTACTCCGCCAGCAAGGCGGCCGTCGAGCAGCTGACCCGGGTGATGAGCAAGGAGCTGGCCGAGTTCGGCATCCGGGTCAACGGACTCGGGCTGCCGCCGGTGCGCACCGTCCTGACCCGGACGGTGCCGGCCGAGAAGATCGACGCCCTGGTCCAGCGCCAGGCCATCAAGCGGATGTGCGACACCGACGACGTCGTCGGGCCCGTCGAGTTCCTCCTCTCACCGCAGTCCCGGTTCGTCACCGGCGAGACACTATTCCTTGGCGGAGTGCACTGACGTGACGTACGAAACAGCCGAACCCCACGACCCGCACGACCTCCCCGGGCTCCCGGGCCGGTCCGAACTCCTCGACCGGCTCGACGAGTTGGGCGACCGCACCGCCGTCGTGCACGGCGACGAGCGGTACGGCTACGCCGAGCTCGCCGACGAGGTGCGGCTGCGGCTCAAGGAGCTGGACGCCGCCGGGGTGCGGCCGCACCAGGCCGTGATCCTGAACGGCGACTTCTCGTTCCGCTCGATCGCCGCGCTGCTCGCGCTGCACCTGCACCGCGCCGTGGCCGTCCCGGTGGTCACCCTCACCGAGGCGACCCTGGCCACCGTCACCGAGTCCTGTTCCCCCCGCCACCTGCTGCGGGTCGGCGCGGACGGGGTCACGATCGAGCCGGTGGCCGGCGTGTCCGACGCCCCGGCGGCGGGCTACGCCGGCCTGGTGGAGCGCGGCGCGTCCGGCCTGGTGCTGCTCAGCAGCGGCAGCACCGGGGCGCCGAAGGCGATCCTGCACGACCTGGACGCGCTGGTGCTGGAGAAGCTCGGCAAGCGGCCCCGGACGGCCGGGCGGCCCGCCCCGATCCTGATGTTCCTGCTGTTCGACCACATCGGCGGCATCAACTCGCTGCTCGGCGTGCTGCGCCTGGGCGGCACCGCGATCCTGCCCCGGCAGCGCACGCCGGAGGAGATCTGCGCGCTGATCCAGGAGCACCGCATCCGGCTGCTGCCGACCAGCCCGACCTTCCTCAACCTGATCCTGATCGCCGGCTTCCACGAGAAGTACGACCTGAGCAGCCTGCGCATGATCAGCTACGGCACCGAGCCGATGCCGGAGGAGCTGCTGGCCCGGGTCGGCGCGGCCTTCCCGGCGGCCCGGCTGCTGCAGACCTTCGGCACCAGCGAGACCGGCATCTCCACCACCACCAGCGAGTCCTCCCG
Organism: Kitasatospora saccharophila; assembly: GCF_039529925.1. Classification (NCBI taxonomy): domain Bacteria; kingdom Bacillati; phylum Actinomycetota; class Actinomycetes; order Kitasatosporales; family Streptomycetaceae; genus Kitasatospora; species Kitasatospora saccharophila. Next base: position 30,316 of record NZ_BAAANS010000066.1, read on the forward strand.
CAGCACCTTCTTCCGGATCGAGGACCCGAGCGTCGAGCACCGGATCGTCGACGGGGAGCTCCAACTCCGCAGCAGCACGCAGTTCCTGGGGTACCTCAACTACCCGAGCGACTCGATCACCGAGGACGGCTGGTTCCGCACCGGCGACCTGGTGGAGGAGAACGCGGACGGCTACCTGAAGATCAAGGGCCGGGCCAAGGAGGTGATCAACGTCGGCGGCGAGAAGGTCCTCCCGCTGGAGTTGGAGTCGCTGCTGCTGGCCAGCCCGATGGTCGCCGACTGCACGGTGTACGGCCGCCCCAACGCGATCACCGGCCAGTCGGTCTGCGTGGACGTCATCCCGGTGGGCACGCCCACCCGGGCCGAACTGCGCAAGCACGTGGTCGCGTTCCTCACCGGCCGGGTCGACCCGTTCAAGATCCCGACCAAGGTCAACCTGGTCGAGGCCGTCACCGTCTCCGAGCGGTTCAAGAAGAAGCGGATCCTGCCGTGAGCGGCCTGCTGGCGATCGGCGCCGGGAAGTTCGCCGTCGAGCTGGCCCGGTACGCGCGGGAGGCGGGCCTCGGGCCGGTCGAGCGGTACCTCGTCCTGCCGGACGAGGAGGCGCACGCCCCCGCCGGGCTGCGCGTCCCGTTCGACGGGTACCGGCCGGAGCCGGGCACCCGGGTGCTGCTGGCCACCGCCGACCCGGTGCGGCGGCGCGAGCTGATCGACGGCTTCGTGGACGCGCACGCGCTGGTCGCCGAGAGCGTCGTGCACCCGACCTCGGTGGTCGACCCGGCCGCGCTGACCGGGCCCGGCACGGTGGTGGGCCCGTTCTGCCACGTCGGCGCGGGCGTCGTCCTCGGCGCGCACACGGTCGTCCACAACCACTGCAGCATCGGCAACCACTCGACCGTCGGCGCCAACAACTTCCTCGCGCCCAACTTCCACTGCGGCAACAGCGTCACCGTCGGCGACGACAACTTCTTCGGCCTGAGCTGCACGGTCGCCCCCGGGGTGACCGTCGGCAGCGCGAGCCGGTTCCAGGCCGGCCTGGTGCTGTTCGAGGACGCACCGAGCCGGCACAGCCACCTCACGGCGAGCCGCGTCAAGGCGCTCCCGCTGCCCTGAGCGGCCACCGCCCCAGGTCAGGAACCCCTCCCGAACCACCCCACAGAAAGGCACCACCCCACCATGAACCGAGCCAAGGTCGCCGTCATCGGAGCAGGCCCCGGCGGCTGCGTGGCGGCGCTGAGCCTCCAGAAGCTGGGCCACGACGTCGAGGTGTTCGAGAAGGGCCGCTTCCCGCGCTACCGGGTCGGCGAGTCCTTCCTGCCGGGCACCCTGTCGATCCTCAACCGGCTCGGCCTCCAGGAGAAGATCGACGAGCGGAACTTCGTGAAGAAGCCCTCCGCGACCTTCCTGTGGGGCCAGGACCAGGCCCCCTGGACCTTCTCCTTCGCCACCGCCCGCACCGCCCCGTGGATCTTCGACCACGCCATCCAGGTCAAGCGCGAGGAGTTCGACCAGCTGCTGCTGGACGAGGTCCGCGAGCGCGGCGTCTCCGTCCACGAGGGCACCGCCGTCGCCAAGGTGGACGTCTCCGCCGCCGACCGGGTCACCCTGACGATCCGCGACGGCGAGGGCGAGGGCGGGGGCACCCGCACCGCGGAGTACGACTTCGTGATCGACGCGGGCGGCGCGGGCAGCCCGCTGGCCCGCCAGCTCGGCGTGCGCCGCTACGACGAGTTCTACAAGAACTTCGCGGTCTGGAACTACTTCAAGCGCAAGGACCCGTTCGAGGGCGGCCTCAAGGGCACCACCTACTCGATCACCTTCGAGGACGGCTGGGTCTGGGTCATCCCGCTCAAGGACGACGTGCTGAGCGTCGGCATCGTGGTCGACCGCTCCAAGGCCGCCGAGGTCAAGGAACTCGGCCCGGACGCGTTCTACCGCCAGACGCTGGCCAAGGCCACCCGCGCGGTCGCCCTGCTGGGCGACGCCGAGACGATCGACGAGACCCGGATCGTCCACGACTGGTCGTACGACTCCGAGCACGTCTCGGCCGGCCGCTACTTCCTGGTCGGCGACGCCGCCTGCTTCACCGACCCGCTGTTCTCCCAGGGCGTGCACCTGGCCACCCAGTCCGCGGTCAGCGCCGCCTCCGCGATCGACCGGATCACCGGCGACCCGGAGGAGGCCGAGGCCGTCCACGCCTGGTACAACCGCAGCTACCGCGAGACCTACGAGCAGTACCACGAGTTCCTGGCCTCGTTCTACACCTTCGCCTCCTACACCGAGCCGGAGTCCGAGTTCTGGCTCAAGCGCCGGATCACCGAGTCCGACGACGAGCGGCTCAGCCGCAAGAAGTGGTTCGAGCGCCTGGTCGAGGGCGGCGCCGCCAACTCCACCGGGTCGGTGGCCGACTTCCGCGACCGCGCCGCCACGATGATCGCCATCGGCCGGCACCAGCGCAACGAGCTCAGCTCGGAGTTCTCCGACGACGAGCTCAACCCGGCCCGGGTGCAGTGGATCGGCGCGCTCACCAAGCAGCTCAACCGGATCACCCGGCTCGCCTGGACCGGCGAGGAGGTGCTGCTCAAGCCCTACTACAAGGTCGAGCCGCACTCCTTCCGGCTGGAGCGCAAGGAGGTCCTCGCCAACGAGGACGGCCTGGACATGATCAAGTTCCCGCTGGAGGAGGTGCACCGGGAGATCTTCCAGCTGGTCACCAAGGAGACCGTCGGGTACAAGAGCCTGATCAAGCAGCTCAACGACACCGGCAAGCAGGAGATCAGCTCGCAGATCGTGATCCGGCTGATGGAGGCCGGCCTGCTGACCGGCTACGACAAGAACGACGAGCGGGTCGTCGTCCAGGACCGCCTGCGCTTCGACGGCGTCGGCGTCGAGTACGAGGTCTGACCATGAGCACTCCCACCCACGTCTTCATCGCCGGGATCGGCAACTCCGGCCCCGAGCACTGGCAGTCGCTCTGGCGCGACCGGACCGACGGCGCCGTCTGGGTCGAGCACACCTCCTGGGACGAGCCCGAGCGGGACACCTGGGTCGCGGAACTCGACGCCGCCCTGCGCGCCGTCCCGGGCCCCAAGGTCCTGGTCGCGCACAGCCTCGGCTGCACGCTGGTGGCCGAATGGGCCGCCGAGCACCGGGACGAGGACGTCACCGCCGCGCTGCTGGTCGCCGTCCCCGACGTCGACGGCCCCGAGTTCCCCACCCAGGCCACCGGCTTCGACTCGGCCCGGCACGGCCGGCTGCCGTTCCGCTCGCTCGTGGTCAGCAGCCAGGACGACCCGTACGGCTCCCCGGAGCACGCGGCCGCCGACGCCGAGCTCTTCGGCGCCGAACTGGTCGACGTCGGCCACCGGGGCCACATCAACGCCGAGTCGGGCCTCGGCGACTGGCCCGAGGGCCGGGCCCTGCTCGACCAGCTGCTCGGCGGCTGACCCGCCCGCCCGCCGCACCCGTGAGAACGGCGGCCCCCGGCCCACCGCCGGGGCCCGCCGCAGCATGCCCAGCTCCGCGTTACCAGCTCCGCGTTACCCGCTCCCGCGCGCCGCTCCCCGCGTGCCGCTCCCCACGCCCACGGCAGGTTGGAGAACCCCGTGTCCGCCGCCCAGTCGATCTCCGTCACCGCGCTCAGCGGTCTCGCCCTCGCCCTCGCCGTCGGCGTGGGCGTCACCATGCTCTGCCGCCGCTTCGGCCAGCCCGCCGTGGTCGGCGAGATGGCCGCGGGCATCTGCCTCGGCCCCAGCCTGCTCGGGCTGCTCCCCGGGAACCTGCCCGCCCACCTCTTCCCGCCCGAAGCCCGCCCCTACCTGAGCATGGTCGCCCAGGTCGGCCTGCTGCTCTTCATGTTCGGCATCGGCTGGGAGTTCGACACCCGCTTCGTCCGGAGCCGGCTCGGCTCCGCCGGGACGATCTGGGCGACCTCGCTGACCGTCCCCCTGCTGCTCGGCTTCCTGCTCGCCGGCACCCTGGAGCACCCGCTCCTCAGCACCAGCGGCCGCCCGGTCTCCGACACCGGGTTCGCGCTCTTCTTCGGCCTCGCGATGTCCATCACCGCCCTGCCCGTGCTGGCCCGCATCGTCGCGGACCAGGGCCTGCGCGGCACCCGCGTCGGCAACCTCTCGCTCGGCCTGGCCGCCGCCGACGACCTGCTCGCCTGGTGCATGCTCGCCGTCGTGGTCGCCCTCACCAACACCGGCGGCGCCGGCGGCTTCCTCGGCGTGATGGGCTGGTCCGCGCTCTACCTCGCCGTCCTGTTCGGCCTGGTCCGCCCGCTGCTGGCCGCCGCCGCGGCCCGGATGCGCTCCCGGCACCTGCCGTACGCCGCGCCGCTGGTCGCCGCCGGCGTCTTCCTCTCCGCCTACACCACCGCGCACATCGGCATCGACGCGATCTTCGGCGCGTTCATCTTCGGCACCGCGATGCCCCGGCCCGAGCAGAGCCTGCTCCAGCGCGCCGTGCACGCCCCGTTCGAGTCGGTCAGCCGCCTGCTGATGCCGGTCTTCTTCGTGGTCACCGGCCTCTCCGTCGACCTCACCACCCTCTCCCTCGGCGGCTTCGCCCAGGCCGGCCTGATCATCCTGGTGGCCTGCGTCGGCAAGCTCGGCGCCGTCACGCTGTCCGCCCGGGCCACCGGCACGAACTGGCGCGACGCCACCGTGATCGGCGCGCTGATGAACACCCGGGGCGTGACCGAACTCGTCCTGCTCAGCATCGGCCTGAACCTCGGGCTGCTCACCGTCCCGCTCTACTCCTCGATGGTGCTGATGGCCCTGGTCACCACCGCCCTCGCCGCCCCCGTCATCAGGGCCGTCACCCGCAAGCCCGCCCAGCCGGCCGAGGCCGAACCCGAACTCCTGGAGGCCGCGGCCGGCTGAGCCGGCCACCGGCCGGGCCGGGCCGCCGGGTCAGGCGAGCCCGGCCCGCTCCAGGGCCTCCACGCCGGTGCGCAGGGCGGCGATCCGCTCGTCCAGGGTCCACCCGGCCGGGGCGAGGGTGAGGGTGCTGACGCCCGCGGCGGCGTACGCCTGCATGCGGTCGGCGATCCGGGCGGTGTCGCCGAGCAGGGCGGTGGCGTCGATGAACTCGTGCGGGACGGCGGCCGCGGCGGCGGCCTTGTCGCGGGCGAGGTAGTGGGTCTGCACCTCGTCGGCGGCCTGCTCGAAGCCCATCCGGCGGGCGAGTTGGCTGTAGAAGTTCTTCTCCTTGCTGCCCATGCCGCCGAGGTAGAGGGCGGTGTAGTCGCGCAGGGTGTCGGCGGCGGCCCGGACGTCGTCGCCGACGGCGATGTTGACGGTGGGGCAGAGGTCGAAGCCGTCGAGGGTGAGCCCCGCCCGGGCCCGGCCCGCGGCGAGGGCGTCGACGGAGAGGGCGGCGTGCTCGGGGGCGAAGAACAGGCCGAGCCAGCCGTCGGCGATCTCGCCGGTGAGTTCGAGGTTCTTCGGGCCCATCGAGGCGATGTACAGCGGGACGCGCTCGCGGACCGGGTGGACGGTGAGCTTGAGCGGCTTGCCGGGGCCGCCGGGCAGCGGGAGCGTCCAGTTCGGGCCGTCGTGCACCAGGCGCTCGCGGGACATCGCCTTGCGGATGATCTCCACGTACTCGCGGGTGCGGGCCAGCGGCTTGTCGAACTTGACGCCGTACCAGCCCTCGGAGACCTGCGGGCCGGAGACGCCGAGGCCGAGCCGGAAGCGGCCGCCGGAGAGGGTGTCCAGGGTGGCGGCGGTCATCGCGGTCATCGCGGGGGTGCGGGCCGGGATCTGGAAGATCGCCGAGCCGACGTCGATCCGCTCGGTCTTCGCCGCCACGTAGGAGAGCACGGTGGCGGCGTCCGAGCCGTACGCCTCGGCGGCCCAGCAGACCGAGTAGCCCAGGCGGTCGGCCTCCTGGGCGACCGCGATGTTGTCGGCGTCCAGGCCGAGTCCCCAGTAACCGAGGTTGATCCCGAGTCGCATGTGCCCAAGCCTTCCAGTCGGGTGGTGCGGGTGAGCGTAGTCGCCTGCCGGACGTCATGCTACTGACCGGTAAGGGTGGTGCGGGTCACAGCCCCGGCGCGCGCGGCGGCGCGGCGCGCGGGTGATCCCCGGCCCCGGGGGGTTTCGCCGCTACCCTCACAGCACGTGGGGGCAGCCACCCCCGCGGCACCCCGGGGGCACCGCCCCCGACCTGCACCATCACTACTTGCCGCACCATCGCCACTTGGCGCAGCCGGCTTGACGGAGGGCGCGATGGAACAGCGACGGCTCGGCCGCACCGGCCTGCGGGTCTCCCGGCTCGGCCTGGGCACCCTCACCTGGGGCCGGGACACCGACGAGCACGAGGCCGCCGAGCAGTTGAAGGCGTTCGTCGACGCGGGCGGCACCCTGGTCGACACCGCCGACGTGTACGCCGACGGCGGCGCCGAGTACCTGCTGTCCCGGCTGACCGACGGCCTGGTGCCGCGCTCCGAGCTGGTGATCGCCACCAAGGCCGGCGCGCTGCCCGGATCGCACCGCCACGACACCTCCCGCGGCCACCTGCTGACCGCCCTGGACGCCTCGCTGCGCCGCCTGAACACCGACCACGTCGACCTGTGGCAGGTGCACGCGCACGACCCGGCCACCCCCACCGAGGAGACCCTGCACGCGCTCGACCTGGCGGTCGCTTCCGGCCGGGCCCGGTACGTCGGGGTCTGCCAGTACAGCGGCTGGCAGCTGGCCAAGTCCGCGGCCCGGCAGCACGCGGCGCCCGGCGGCACCCCGCTGGCCTCCGTCCAGCTGGAGTACTCGCTGCTCCAGCGCGGCATCGAGCGCGAGGCGCTGCCCGCCGCGCTGGACGCCGGGGTCGGCCTGCTGGCCTGCTCGCCGCTCGGCCGGGGCGTGCTGACCGGCAAGTACCGGCACGGCGTGCCGCCCGAGTCGCGCGGCGCCTCCCCGCACCCCACCGGATCGGTGCAGCCCTACCTGGGCGAGACCTCCCGGCGGATCGTGGACGCGCTGGCCACCGCCGCCGACGGGCTCGCCTCCACCCCGCTCAAGGTGGCGCTCGCCTGGGTCCGCGACCGCCCCGGCGTGTCCGCCACCCTGCTGGGCGCCCGCACCGCCGCCCAACTGCAGTCCTCACTGTCGGTCGAGGCCCTTACGCTTCCGGGTGAGATCCGCGCTGCGCTGGACGACGTGTCGGCCCCGGTGCACCGCTACCCGGACCAGGGCTGGACGGAGCTGTAGCCGTCCCGCCCGTCGAAGGAGCCTTCCCGCGATGACCACCCCCGAGGAGCGCCCGGCCGAGAGCCAGGCCGAGCCGACGGCTGCCCCGACGACCGGCGGGGAGGGCGCCCCGGCTGCCCCGGCCGGCCAGGAGAGCGGCACCGCTGAGCGGCCGGCCGGCGCGTCGCTCACCGCCGAACAGCGGGCCGCCAAGGTGGCCGAGCTCGCCAAGGCGATCGGCGCGATCAACGCGAACGACATCGTCGCCCCGCCCCCGCCGCCGCGCGAGGTGGCGGACGCGCCTTCCGAGGAGCCGGAGGCCGAGCCGGAGTCGGCCGAGGAGCCGGAGCCGGCCGGAAGCGCGGACGGCGAGCCGGCCGAACAGTCCGCTCCCACGTCCGCGTCCGCGTCCGCACCCGGGCCCGCTCCCGCCGAACGCCCGGTCCGCCGTCCGGCCGCCGCGCGGTCCGAGGCGCCGCTCGACGACGCGCAGCGGGCGGCCGCGCTGGCCGCCGTCACCGAGGCGCTGGCGGCGGGCGGCGCGCCCGCCGACCTCGCGCCCACCGCGCTGGCCGCGCTCGGCGAGGGCGCGGCCGAGCAGTTGCGGGCGGACCCGTGGGCGGTGCTCGCGCTGCCCGGGGTCCGCCCCGAGCACGCCGACGGCTTCGCGAAGGGCCTGCTCGGCCCCGCCGCCCGGCCGGACGACCCGCGCCGCGCCCAGGCCCTGGTGACCTGGCTGCTGGAGCAGGCCGCGCTGCGCGGGCACTCGGCGCAGGAGCTCGGCGAGGTCGCCGAGGCGCTGCGCGCCCAGCGGGTGCCGGACCCGGAGGGCGCGCTGGGCGCGGTGCTGGAGGACGGGCGGGTGATGCCGTTCCAGGAGGAGCTGCCGCTGCCGCCCGGCAGCCACGACGAGGACGAGGAGCCGCCCGTCCGCACCATGCTGGCCCTGGAGCGCCTGGCGCTGGCCGAGGAGAGCCTCGGCGAGGGCCTGGTCCGGCTGCTGTCCACCTTCGCGCCCGGCGGGGACGCCGCCGCGCGGGAGGCGGACGGGGAGACCGGGGGAGAGGCGGAGACCGAGACGGAGGCGGCGGGGACGCCGGACGGGGGCGTGGCCGCGGAGGGCGTGGCCGGGGAGCCCGTCCGGCCCGGTCCGGCCGCCTGGGAGGAGGCTGCCGCGGCGGCGCCCTCGCGCTCCGCGCAGGCGCTGCTCCGGGCCGTGGCCGACTCCGGCCTGGTGCTGCACACCGGCGGCGAGGCGGCCCGGGCCGAACCGGCCGCGCTGCTGCACGCCACCGCCGCCCTCGGCCTGCGGACCTGGGCCGCCACCTGGACCGGCCAGGGCCGGGACGCGCTGGCGGCGCTGCTGCCGGCCGGCTCCCCCACCGCCGGGCGGATCGGCACCCTGAACGACCTGCTGTACGGCGCGGACGTGCCGCGCGCGGTGGACGGCACCCTCGAACTGGACGTCCTGGTGGTGCTGGACGCCCCGCTGCTGGACGTGGAGACCGCGGCGACGCTGCTGGAGGCGCTCGCCGACGGCGCCCGGCTGGTGCTCTCCGGGGATCCGGGCGGCCTGTGGTCGGCCGGCCCGGGCCGCTTCTTCGCCGACCTGCTGGCCGCCAAGCCGTGCCCGGTGGTGTCGTCGCTGACCCCGGACTTCGGGCCGATCGGCGAGCTGGTCTCCGGGGTCGGCGTCGGCGAGCTCCAGCCGGTGGACGCCCCGGACAAGGAGGTGGTGATCCTCACCGTGCGGGACGGCGGCGAGGCCGTGCACCGGGCCGTCCAACTGCTCACCGACTCGATCCCGCGCGCGCTGTCCGTCCCGTCCGAGCAGACGGTGCTGCTGACCCCGGGCCACGGCGGCCCGGCCGGCACCCGGGTGCTGAACGCGGCCGCCAAGGCCCGGCTGAACCCCGGCCCCGGCCGGTTCGGCGGCTTCGACCCGGGCGACCGGGTGGTGCACTCCCCCGCGCTGGGCGTCAACCTGCCCGGCCGGGTGCTGGACGGCGACGCGAGCGGCCTGCACGTGGAACTGGCCGACGGCGGCCGGCTCACGCTGACCCCGGCGCAGGCCGGGAAGCTGCGCCACGGCTGGGCGGTGACGGCCCACCAGGCGGTCGGGCGGCGCTGGCCCGCGGTGGTCGTGGTGCTGCCGCCGGAGGCGTCCGGCCAGCTGACCAGGCAGTGGGTGTACTCGGCGTTCGGCCGCGCCGAACGGCACCTGTCGGTGGTGCACGCGGTCGGTCCGGCGCTGCACCAGGCGGTCGCGGAGCGGCCCGCGCAGGACCGCACCACCCGGCTGCGGTCGGTGCTCACCGCGCAGTAGCCCGCGGGGCGGCCGTTGCCGTCCGGCCGGCGGTGGGTGGCTGTGGCTGGTTGGGCCGCGGGTGCGGTGGCGGGACTCGCCCTCCGCCGCACCCGCGGCACACGTACACGCTGCTGCCGGGCCAGCCGTTCGGCGGGCTCGGGTGGAGGAGAGCCGCCGCAATCCCCCTGGCGCCTCAGCGTCGAAGCGCTTTTCGTCCCTCGCCCGCCGTGGACCGGCAGCAGTCCCCCGTGCGACGTACGGCCACATCGGCGACCGCATTGCGGCGCTCCGCTCCCCCGAGCCGGAGCACCTGAATGCGACTCCGTTGCTGTCCGAACGGTAGTCGAATGCGGACTTGTTCGGGCGGGAATTGTTCGAAGTGATCCAGCTCACGCCGTAATTTGACCGCCGAGTGACAAGCAGGGAAAACGGGCGGTGGGCCGGGAGGGCCGCGGCAGCGGCAGGAGCGCGGAAGGCCGCGGAAGCGCGGCGGAAAGCGCCGGAAAACGGTGGGGGGAGGTTCCGGACGGGCGGATCCGAATCACCTCGGCCCCGCATTCCCGGGGATCTTCCGCCCTCTCAGAAGACCCCGTGGACCCGTCGGGCTCCCGCCGGGCGCGCCCGGCGCGCGCCGGGGCGGGCGCGAGGCGCGGCGGGGTCTCGGGGCGGGACGGCCGTACGGGCGGGCCCCCGGCGGTCCCCAGCGGATCCGGGCGGTGCTGGGCGGCCGCGGGCGGCTCGGGGCGGGTGCGGGGCGCGGCGGGGCCGGACGCGGGCCCCCGGCCGGGGCGGGCGGCGGCGGGGCGGGCCAGAGCTCGTCGATCTCGTCGTC
>NZ_BAAANS010000067.1:0-9093 GCF_039529925.1 Kitasatospora saccharophila
CGTGGTCAGGTTCCCCTTGGGGAGTCGTGACCGCGACCCTGGCCAATTCCGTGACCACGAAGCCTCAGAAGTGGGGGAAATCGCTGACCGTTCACAGACGCCATCGAGCACTACTGCCGCTCAACCATCGACCGCGTCCTCGACCAGAGCGGCGCCACCGACCCCGCCGTCCGCACCGCCATGACCGACCGCCTGCGCCAGATCAAGCACGCCACCAACACCCTGCGCACCCACCAGCGCTACACCGTCCTGGTCCTGCGCCACGATGCCCGCGCCTACCCCAACCGGTACGTCGAGCAGTTCTGACCCGCCGACCAAAGGCCCCCACCGTGATCCTCTTCGTGAACGGCCCCTTCGGCGTCGGCAAGACCACGACCGTCGGCCTGATCGCCCAACGGCGGCCCGACGCCCTGGTCATCAACCCCGAAGACATCGGCCACACGCTCTGGAAGCAACTCCCCGCGGACCTGCGCCGCGAGGAGTTCGAGCTGGAACCGCTCTGGCCACCGCTCACCCGGCACATGCTCGACCAGGCCGCCCAGCACTACGACCGCCCGATCGTCGTCCCCATGACCATCGCCCGCCCGCCCGTCTTCGAGCAGATCGTCCACCCGCTGCGCGACGCCGGCCACCGCGTGCACCACTTCACCCTGCTCGCCCCCGCCGCCACCATCCGCGCCCGCCTGCGCGAACGCGGAGAAGGCCCGGACAAGTGGGGCCCGCTCAGCTGGGAGGGCAACCAGGTCGAACGCTGCCTGGAGGCCCTGCGCCGACCGGAGTTCGCCGACCACCTCGACACCGAGCACCGCCCGGCCGCCGACATCGCCGACGAGATCCTCACCCGCACCGGACTCCTCCCGGCAGCCTGAACCCGGAAGGGGGCGGGCCGAAGCACACCGCTTCGGCCCGCCCCCTTCCGGGTTCAACAACCCACTACGCGAGAGACAGCAGCGACCGCAGCCGCTCCGGGCCGAGCGCCAGCAGCAGAGTCGGCAGCCGCGGACCGGTGTCCCGGCCCACCAGCAGCTCGTACAGCAGCACGAACAGCCCCCGCTGCGCCACCTTGAGCTCGGGCGTCGCCGGCGCGTCCAACGGCAGACCCGCCTGGAGCTTGGGAACGCCGTACACCAGCGACGTCAGCCCCGGCAGCGACCAGTGCTCCTCCAAGCCGTCCAGCAGGAGCTTCAACGCCTCCCGCTGCCCCGGCTCCAGCGCCGCCAGCCGCTCCACGTCCGGCTCCGTGCGCACCTGCGTGCGCTCCTCGGCCGGGAGGGTCTCCGTCCACGCCTGGGCGCGGTCCAGCCTCGGCCGGGCCTCCTCCAAGCTCGCCAGCGGCTCCTCGACGGTGGCGTCCCGCAGGATCCGCAGCGTCTGCACCGGGTCGCCCGCGGCGACGTCCGCCGCGGCGGCCAGCAGCCGGAACGGCAGCGGCCGGGGGGTGGTCGGCAGCGGCCCGGCGGCCGGACCGACGGCGCGGGTCCGGGCCGCGGCCTCGGCCTCCGACGCCGTCCCGGCCTCCACCTTCTGCCCGAGCGCGTCCCACTCGTCGTACGTCCGCTGGATCTCCTGGCCCAACGCGACCGTCATGGCCTGCTTGGGCTGGCGGCGGACGTACAGCCAGCGCAGCATCGCCGGCTCCAGCACCGACAGGAGGTCGGCCGGAGTCACCACCCCGCCCTTCGAGCTGCTCATCTTCGCCATGCCGCTGATGCCGACGAAGGCATAGCCGAGGTAGGACGGCGGCTGTCCGTCGAAGACCTCGCGAACCAGCTGTGAGCCGACCGCGAAACTCGAGCCCGGAGAGGAGTGGTCGACACCGCCGGCCTCGAAGGTGACTCCCTCGGCCTTCCAGCGCATAGGCCAGTCCACCTTCCAGACCAGCTTCCCGCCGTCCTGCTCGGACAGCGCGAACCCGCCCTGGTGCCCGCACTCGCACCGGTAGTCCATCTGCGTGCTCGCGTCGTCGAAGCCGACCACGGTGGTGGAGTCGCGACCGCAGACCCCGCAGTACGGCCGGTACGGGTAGTAGTCGCTGCCGACGGCCGAAGCTGCTTCCTCGTCGTCCTGCTCCAGCTCCGCCCCGTCGGCCTTCTTCGTCCGGTACCGGCCGAGGACCGCGTCGATCCGGTGCCGCTGCCGCATCGCGTGCACGATCTGCTCGCGGTACGCGCCGGAGGTGTACATCCTGGTCTGGCTGATCTCGTCGACCTCGACGCCCAGCTCCGCCAGCGCCTCGCGCAGCGGGGCCTTGAAGTGCTCCGCCCAGTTCTCGTGCTCCCCGCACGGATCGGGCACCGCGGTCAGCGGCCGGCCGATGTGCTCCGACCAGCTCTCCGGCACCCCCGCCGGGATCTTCCGCAGCCGGTCGTAGTCGTCCCAGGACAAGAGGTGCCGGCACTCCAGCCCGCGACGGCGGAGTTCGTCCGCGACGAAGTGCGGCACCAGGAGCTCGCGGAGGTTGCCAAGGTGGATCGGGCCCGACGGGGAGACCCCCGAAGCGCACACCAGCGGAGCCCCGCCACGGCGTTTGGCCTCAGCGATCACCTGGTCCGCAGCCGCAACCACCCAATCGCTCTGCCTCACGCCCATGCCGAAACCCCTCAGCTCTTGCAAATTTCAGGTCCCACCAGCCTAGGGGTCGTCGATCAAGATCACCGCCAACTGCCCTACTCGACACCCGAAGTAAGCACCCAGGAAGCCACCTCCGCGGCCGAGCAGCTCTCGACTCCGGCAGATCGGGAACGGGAGCGCCTGCACCAACGGCAGGAGGCCCGCTCCTGCGAGCGAGATCACGAATGACGGACGTGATCGAGGTCTCTCGGCCTGGGCTCGCTTCTGCGAACCGGGCCTTGCTACGTTCCGTGGTCCAACCGAACACAGGTGACCCCGGCGGTGCGTCAACACCCCGGGGTCCGGCAAACAGGAGAGTCACTCCCTTTGCAGATTCATCGTAGCGCGCACGCGCGTGCCTTCATCATGCTGCCCAACACCCTGGTCCAGGACCGGCAGCTGTCCTTCACCGCCCGCGGCCTCCTCGCGGACCTGCTCTCCCGCCCCGACGGCTGGTCGGAGGACGCCCAGCAGATCGCGGACTCCAGCGTCCAGGGGCGATCCGCGATCCGCGCGGCGTTCAAGGAGCTGCGGGAGGCCGGCTACTACCTGGTGGTGAAGGTGCGGATGCCGGACGGGACGATCCGCAGCGAGGCGCACGTGTTCGACGTCCCGCACCGGCCGGGCGCGGAGATCATCCGGCAGGCCGTCCAGGAGGAGACCGAGCGACAGGGGCGACCGGCCGCCACCCGTCCGGCGTCCGGTGTACCGGAGTCCGGTTCCCGTGAAGCCCTTCTTGTAAAAGACGGTGAGAAAGCACCCTCCCCCCTCCCCCCGGAGGCAGCCGACAGCGGTGCGAGCGCCGGGCAGCAGCCGTCGGCGCGGAGCGCGGGCGGGCCGGTGAAGCCGGACAGCCCGTCGGTGGAGCCGCCGGACGAGCAGACCCGGGCGGCGGCGCTGGCGCTTCACCAGGCACTGCGGCCGGAACCGCGGCTGCGCCTGGGAGAGGCGGAGGCACTGGCCCTGGCCCCGCTGGCTGCGCGCTGGCTGGCGCGGGGCTTCGGGGCTGCGGAGCTGGCGCAGGCACTGCTGCCGGGGCTGCCGGAGCGGATCCACTCGCCACGGGCGGTGGTCCGGACCCGGCTGCGGGACAAGCTGCCGCCCGCGTGCGCCCCGGAGCGGCCGCAGGCATCGAAGAGGCACGAGTGTGCCAACTGCGGTGATCCGGTGCCGCGTTCGGGCCTGTGCGGGCCGTGCCAGGGCCGTCCGAAGCCCGCGGTCAAGGTCGGCGGCGGGCAGGCGAGTACCCCGACGGGTGCGGCGCTGGCGCGGGCGGGGCTGCGTCCGACGGGGGACCGGGTGGTCTCGGTGGGCTGAGCAGCGGCTTCCCGCCCTGCCGCCGCGCGGCGCTCTCGCGTCGGCGGCAGGGCGGGAAGCGGTGGGCTCGGTCAGCCTCCGCCGACCTTGTCGAGCCAGTCGGTGGCGACGGCCGCGAAGCGCATCCAGAGCAGGATCCCTGCGAGGATGCCCGCGTAGACCAGGGCCCGGATCAGGCGTTCTGGCATCACAACTCCTTTGCTCCGCTTGCTGGTTGCTGCGCGGCCGGTCGCTCGCGAAGCTGCGGTTCACCCTGTCTGCGTTGCGGGCGACAGGGTGAGCTGGGAGATCTCCTCCGCCGCGCGGCGGGTGTGGTAGATCGTCGGGCGCAGGTCTTCGGGCATCTCGTTGCTAGGGCGGAGCAGGAGGACGGATCCCATGATCGTGTCGTCCCAGAAGACGGGGGCGGCGACGCTGTCCCAGCCGGTCATGCACTCTTGGCGGCCGGCGGCGAAGCCGAGTCGGCGGACCTCGCCCAGCGAGGCGGCGAGGGCGTCGTTGTCGCGGATGACGCCGGGGCCGGCGGTCGGCGGGACGTCTTCGGCCAGGACCAGGTCCCGGATCCGCTGGGGGAGGTAGGCGAGGATGGCGCGCCCGGAGGCGCCGGTGCGCAGGGAACGGGAGACGGTGACGACGTCCTCGGCGGTCATGCCGACCTCTGCGGGGTCGCGGTCGCCGATGGCGTAGTCGGTGCACAGGCGGCGGGCGCCGCCGAAGGGGCTGAGGACGTAGAGGAGGGCGAGTCCGCCGGTGGCCTGGTGGAGGGTGACCAGGGTGCTGTGGGTGGAGGCGGCGCCGGGGGCTTCGGCCATGGCGTGGAGTCCGGCGCGGGCCGTTCCGGTGCCGAGGCGGTAGCGGCCTCGGCCTACTTGCTCGAAGACGCCCCTGCTGACGCCGGTCTGCAGGATGCGGTGGACGGTGGCGTCGTCGAGGCCGGCTTCTTCGGCGATGGCGCGCAGCGTGTGCACGCTGCCGGGGGTGGCGATGCGAGTGAAAGCCTGTTGGACGGAGAACGCCTTGTCGGCGAGCGAGGCGGGCTTGGCGGTCGGCCGATCCTGGCGGTCGGAGGCGGTGGTGGTGATGGCGCTGTTCATCGGGAACCCCCAGAGGGATCGTCGCGTGGCGCTCGGCGGCGCGACTTGGTGGGCCGCGTGCCCGCCTGGTGCGGGCAGCAGAGAAGAGGGAGAAGTAGAAGTCGGGGGTGGTTCAGAGGCTCAGGTCGAGGACGACCTTGCCGGTGGTGAGTCGGGTGGCGAGGTCTGCGTGGGCCTGGCGGGCCTGGCCGAGCTTGTAGGTCGGGCCGTGGAGCGGCTTGAGCCAGCCGTCGGCGACGGCCGTGAACAGCGCGGCCATCGACTCGGTCAGGTGGGTGCGCGAGGGGTAGAGCGAGGGCAGCCAGAAGCCGGTGACGGACTTGGACTGTCCGACGAGCTGCGCGAGGGGCACCAGCCCCTGGGTTCCGGTGACGGAGCCGTAGACGGAGAGGCGGCCGCGGGGCGAGAGGGCGTCGAGGGTGGCGTGGAAGACGTCTCCGCCGGTCATCTCCATGGCGGCGGTGACGTGGCCGCCCGCGGCGTCGAGGATGCGCTCGGTCAGGTCGTCGGTGGTGGAGGAGTCGACGACGGCGTCAGCACCGAGGTCGGTGGCGAGCTGCCGCTTGGCTTCGGTGCCGGCCATCGCGACGACCTTCGCGCCGACTCGCTTGGCGAGCTGGACCGCAAAGGAGCCGACGCCACCGGCGGCCGCGGGGACCAGCAGGGTGTCCTCGGAGGTCAGGCGCAGGTCAGTGTGCAGCAGGTGCCAGGCCGTGTTGCCCTGCAACAGGAGGGCGATAGCGTCGCGGTCGGCGACGATGTCCGGAACCTCGAAGGCGAGCTTGCGGTGGACGGCAGCCGTCTCGGCGTAGCCGCCGCCCTTGCTGAGGGCGACGAAGCGGCGGCCGTCATCGCTCTCCCCGAGGACCTCGTTACCCGGGATGAACGGGGGCGCCATCGGCGCCGGGTAGGTGCCCTCGCGCAGATGGACGTCCGCGAAGTTCACGCCGGCCAGGCGGGTGCGGAGCTTCAGGCTGCTGGGGCGCATGGCCGGTTCGGGCATCTCGCTCAGCTCCAGGACCTCGGGGCCACCGAACTCGCGTACGACTACAGCTCGCATCGTTCAATCCTAAATATTGCACGGTGATTCTTCGGCGAATCCCTTGACCGGGAGATTCACCCGGGGCAGCGAATATACCCCCGCCGAATCGATATCCCCCCCTGGGTTTATTGGCGTCTCGCCACCTGGACATTCAAGATCATCTATCCGTCAGCACGTCTATGGTAACCCTGGGTAGCCGATACGCTCCGTCACCCAGAGAGAAGGGCGCAGTTCATGCGTACGTCGCAGTCGACATGTCCGCTTTGCGCAGGGTTAGCCGGATAGAGTTCAAGATCATTTCTCAGCCCATGAAAAAGAGTGGCATCTACCCGTGTAGATAACTTGAATTCATTGACCGGTATCCATGCGAATACCTAACGTATTCCCCATAGTCCGAGGCATACGAACAAACTGATTGGGGGTCAGGCGATGGCGCACAAGCCACGTACTGCCCGCCTTGCCTCGGGCGCGCCGGTCAAGACAGAGCGCGGGGCGCCGTCGGGCGTCACGACGTGTAGCTGAGACCGCTGCGCAAGTCGGCCACGTACAGCGACGGTGTCGCTCGGCCGACCGACCGCCAGCCCGGCACCGGCCACAAGCCGTAACGATCCGGGCGGCCATGAAGGCCGTGAAACGACAAAGCGCCCGCGAGCGGGAACTCGCGAGCGTCGGCCGTGCACGCCAACCATGTGACGCACAACACACCCAGAGCAGCGGCCCCGCCCTTGGACGAGTCGGGCTGCTGCCCTTACAGAAGGTGATTGAACCACGATGACGCTTTCGCGTACAGAGCAGTCGGCGGCAACCGCCGCGCACACCCGTGCGACGCCACCGCTTCCGGCCCGTGCCGCCGAAGCCACGCCGGTCGAGACGGCCCAGACGCACCATCACCCGGCCGCGACGCCGACCGCTGCTCTGCCCGTCGGCCACACCCGGCACCGCCGCTAGGCCCGCTCGCACATCACCACTGGACGCAGAAGGCAGTGTCGGCACCGCCGACCGAACTCGCAGAGCCGGCCGTAGTGCCGACCGACCACGCCGCCCAGTGCCCCTGCGCGCCTGCCCGCTGCCCCTTCATCTCATCACCGAACCTGCGCCCCGTGCGGGCCGGCTTCGCCGTGCCCCGGAGCGCCCCTGCCCCGCGCCCGCTACCCACCTGCGGCGCGATGGAGACACCACACCATGACCGCCACCATTCACGTGCTCAAGCCCGCCACCCTCCACGAGCCGGAGCTCGACATCCTTGACGAACCGGAGAGCGACACCCTCGACGAACCGGAGAGCGATGTCGTCCGCCAGTTGGAGGCCATGTTCGTCAGCGGCCTCGCCCGCGGCAGCCAGTACTGGCGGTTGAAGGCGCTGTGCGCCCGTGACTCGCAGCCCGACGACTGGTTCGCGCCGCCGCGGGTCGCCGGCCACCACCGGGCGCTGGCCGTCTGCGGGAGCTGCCCCGTGCGCAGCGAGTGCCAGGACGACGCAATCGCGTGCCGGACCACGGAGGGCATCCGCGGCGGGCTGACCGGTGAGGAGATCGCCCTTCTCCTCACCCACCGCAAGGACGATCGGCGGTTCGACCAGATCAAGGCTGTCCTGCAGGGCGAGCTGGTGCCGCTGACCAGCCCCGAGAAGCGGGCCGCGGTCCGGATCGCACAGCTGGTCGGCATCGGCTGGGAGGTCTGGGCCCCGGCGATGGGCATCGGCTACAAGGCCGCGGCCAAGCGCCGCCGGGAGGCCGACAAGCAGCTGACGACCATCCCCAAGCGTGACCTCGTCGAGGAGATCGCCCTCGCCGACGAGCTGCGCGCCGAGCTGCACCAGGAGTTCGCCTCCGTCGCCCTGGCAGCGGCAGCGTGAGGATACGCCGCCCTGCTGTCTCCCCCTGGGACATCACCGCGATCGGACTGCTCGGCGCCGCTGGCTTCACCCTCAGCTACGACGCGCTCCAGCAGATGGCGCAGGCCATCCACATCCGCGGCCAACTCACCTACGCATTTCCTATCGTGGTCGACGGCTTCATCGGCTACGGCGTTCGCGCCCTGGTCCTCCTGCAGGAAGCCCCCCTCAGAGCGCGTGCCTACGTCTGGTCGCTCTTCGCCGGCGCGACCGGCACCAGCGTCTGGGCCAACGCGCTCCACGCCGTCCGCCTCAACGAAGCTCCAGGACAGGCGGCTGGATCCCTGCAGCTGGGCGACGTTCCGGTGGCCGGCCTGAGCACCATCGCGCCGCTGGCCCTTGCCGGCGCGGTCCACCTCGGCATCCTCGTCAACCGCCACCACAACACCTCCCCCTCGGCGGACGAGCCCGAACCCGGTGCCTCCGTTGTCCCCGCTGACCAGGTCTCCATGGACCAAATCCCGGCCACCGATCCGCAGGCTGTGCCCCCGACCAGCACCCCCGAACTGGCGCAGAGCATCACGCGGACGGCAATGGCGGAGCTGAGTGCAGCTCCGCCCCTCCTCGCCGGCGCGCGGTCCGCCGAGGAGAAACTCGAGTTGTATCGCCGGTCTGTCCGCAGGCGCGCCCGGGAAGCCCGACGACGCAGCCGGCGCATACAACCGGTCTCCCCGGACGAACCGACAGCGCTGGACGGTCCACAGACCGAACCCACCACCCCACGTGATCCGGCAGCAGACCAACACCTTCTAAGCCGGACGGACGGGCCGGACCGAGCGGACCGGATGGACACCCCGGACGGACCGGACCGAGCAGACCGAGCGGACGGACCGAACCGAGCAGACCGGACCAACCCCACCGACCCCGCGGACCGGACGGACCCTGCGGACCGAGCGGACACCCCGGATGGCGCGGACGAACCGGACCGAGCGAACGCTCCGGACCCCACGGACGGACCGGACCGAGCAGGCCGGACGGACCGGACGGACCGGACGGACCGGACGGACCGGACGGACACCCCGGACGGACCGGACCGAGCAGGCCGGACGGACCGAGCGGACCGGACGGACACCCCGAACGGACCGGACCGAGCGGACCAAGCGGACCGGACGGACCGGACGGACCGAGCGGACACCC
>NZ_BAAANS010000067.1:9192-40488 GCF_039529925.1 Kitasatospora saccharophila
CCGGACGGACCGGACCGAGCAGACCGAGCGGACCAAGCGGACCGGACGGACCGGACGGACCGAGCGGACACCCCGGACGGACCGGACCGAGCAGACCGAGCGGACCAAGCGGACCGGACGGACCGGACGGACCGAGCGGACACCCCGGACGGACCGGACCGAGCAGACCGGACGGACTCCCTGAAGAAGCTGGTAGCGGATCCTGTGCTGCTGGACATAGGCCGCGAGGCCACCAGAGCTGCCGGGCGAACTTCCCGGACCGTCGTGCGCACGGCCATCCGGAAGGCCGGCCACCGGGCGTCGAACGAGGCGCTCGGGGCGGTCCTGGAAGCCCTGCGGAAAGACAAACCGCCCCCAACACGCCATCGCTAGCACCGTCTTACCTTTCCCCTTCACCTGACCTACCGCCAGGAGCACTAATGAGCACCGCCGTCATCGCCGACCGCGACATCGTCAGCGACTTCGTGACCGTCCTCGTCACCCACCGCCACCTGCACACGGCCGAGCAGCTCGGGGGCGGCCGGTGGAGGGTCCGCCGCACCGGCTCCGAGCGCCCCGAGTTGCTCACCGCGGACCAGGTGGAGGAGCTGGTCATGGACCACGTGATCAGCGCGTTCGCCGCCCGTGGTCTGGCCGACGCGGGCGCCGACTTCTAGCCGGCCGCGAGCAGCCCGAACCGCCGCCAACCCGCTTCCCTGGCAAGCGAGTTGCCACCTACGGCGGAGCGAGCTATCTGCTTGGACCGCCCTATCGGACGGTCCAAGCGCTCGCCCCGGCCAGGGGGCCGGAGATGGTCCGGATTCGGGCCGAGCGGGGGCGCTCGACCCGGATCCGGACTGCCGGAGCCAGGGGGGCTCCGGCAGAGGAACCGACAGGAAGAACAAGCCGATGAACGCCGCCGACGACGCCGACGACGAGAGCGTCGTGCGCCGACCGCGCCGCCGCCACCACGAACCCACCCAGCGCCAGCGCCGTCTCACCGCCCGATTCAGTCCCGACGAAGAAGCCGAGATCAAGCGCGCCGCCAGCGCCCGCGCGCTGACGACCGCCCGCTTCATCGCCACCAGTGCTCTCAACGCCGCCCGCAACCTCACCACCAACGAAGACCCCGAAGACCGCCGCGACCGCGCCCTCGACGAGCTCGCCGCCGCCCGACACCAGGCCGCCCGCTGCGGCAACAACCTGAACCAGATCGCCCGCGAGTTGAACTCCGGCGGGCTGCCGAGCCCGGCCGACCTGGTCTCAGCCCTGGCCGCCGTCCGCGCCGCGATCACGGCCATCGACACCGCCTCGGCGAAGATCGTGAAGGAGAAGTAGACGCCGTGGTGCCGAACGTGACCCGGGGCTCGCGGACGTACGGCCTGCTCGCCTACCTCTACGGTCCTGGCCGACGCGACGAACACACCGACCCCCACCTGGTGGCGTCCTGGGACGGCTTCGCCCCGGACCCCGGCCGCGACCCGGCCGCCAACCTCAAGCAGCTCCAGACCGTTCTGGACATGCGTGTCGACCAGCGCGGCAAGCGCCGCGCGCTGAAGAAACACGTCTGGCACTGCTCCCTGCGGCTCTCCCCCGAGGACCGCGACCTCAGCCCCGAGGAATGGGCGGACGCCGCACGGCGGGTCGTCGCCGCCGCCGGCATCGCTCCCGAGGGCGACCCAGACGGCTGCCGCTGGGTGGCGGTGCGCCACGCCCAGGACCACATCCACATCGCGGCCACCATCGTCCGCGGCGACCTGCGCAAGGCCGACATCGAGAACGACTACCGCAGGGCACAGGCGGAGTGCCGGAAGATCGAGAAGGAGTGGGGACTGCGCCGACTCAACCCGGGCGACGGCACGAAGGCGAAGGAGCCGACCAACCGGGAGAAGCACAAGGCCACCCGGCTGGGCAGCCAGGACACCAGTCGGCAGCTGCTGCGCGACGCGGTCCGCCAGGCCCTGGCCGGCGCGAACACCGAGGAGGAGTTCTTCGCCCGCCTGGAGACGGCGGGGGTCCTCGTCAACCGCAAGATCGGGCCGTCCGGCGACACCCTCGGCTACAGCGTGGCCGTCGTCGGCGAGCGCGACGCCGCAGGCAAGCCGGTGTTCTTCGGCGGGTACCGGCTGGCACCGGACCTGACGCTGCCGAAGATCCGGGCGCGCTTCGCCGCGCCGGGCGCTGGGGCCGACGAGGAGCGGCAGTCCCCGGCGGGCGAGCGAGCGAGCGAGCGCCGCTCCGCCCCGGCCCGGGCCCGCTACGAGGCGTCCGCCGCCGTCGACACCGTGCTCGACATCCTGGACGGCGAGGACGACCAGGCCGCCGCCGCGGTCATCGCCGATACGGGCGAAGTGCTGGACGCGCTCGCCGGCACGGCGATGCCTGCCCAGAGGGCCGAACTCCTCGCGGCGGCCAGGGCGTACGAACGGGCGTCGCGCTCGCACATCCGGGCCGCCCGCGACGCGAACTTCGGGATGCGTTCGGCGGCCCGGCAGATCCTGGCCGGCGGCTACACCACCAACCGGGCGCCGGACGCCGCTGCGGCGGCCACCTTGCTGGCCGCGCTGCTGCTGCTGGTGATCGCCAGCAGCCGCTGGCACGCCGAACACGGCCACCGCCAGCAGGCCGCCGCCGCCCGTGCCAGCGCCGAACACCTGCGCGCCGCCTACCGCCAGGCCGCCGCCCGGCCGATGGCCGCTCTCGCGCAGCGCGGCCGGCAGCTGCCTCCGGCGGTGCGCGGGCGCCAGGAACAGGCCCTGCGCCGGGTGGCCCCCGGCGAGGCCGGTCGGCTGCTGGCCGAGCCGGAGTTCGACGCGCTCGCCGCTGCCCTGGCCGAGGCCGAGGCGGCCGGCCACGATCCGCAGGCGCTGCTGGAACGCGCCCGGGCCTGGCGGGAGCTGGGCACTGCGGACTCCGTGACCGCGGTGCTGACCTGGCGGGTGCGGCACCTGGCCCAGCTCCCCGTCCCCGCCCGCCGACAGCCGCCCGCCCCTGCCGGCACCTCCGACGCGGCTGCCGCCGCCGGCACCCGCCCGGCCGACTCGTTCCGCCGCCGCTGACCCGGCCGCCGACGGACGCCACCTGGGCTCCGTCGGCGGCCGCACCACCCCTCACCGACCACGGCCGACCCGGCCTTTCCCCAACACCCCTTCCACGCACTGGAGTCGCCCCGATGCGCATCCTCGTCCTGTCCACCGGCAATCCCGTCCTGGAGAACGCCTTGGCCGCCGACGGCCACACCGTCTTTCTGCTCCAGCCCGTCGGCACCGGCAACGCCGACGACCCCCACCGGTACACCGTCGCCCACTGGGACGACCTCGACGCGCTCGCCGAGATGGAGCCGTGGCTGCCGCACCTCGACGCCGTCGCCACGATCGACGAGCAGGCGATCGTCGCCGCCGCCTACCTGCGCGAGCTGCGCGGCCTGCCCGGGCTGAGCCTGGAGGCCGCCGTCCGCTACACCGACAAGGCCGTGATGAAGACCGCGCTGGCCGCCGCCGACCTCCAGGTCGCGCCGCACCGAGTCGTCCGCCGGGCCGAGGAGATCCCGGCGTTCGCCGAGGAGTTCGGGTGGCCCGTCGTGGTCAAGCCCCGCGCGGGCCTCGCCTCGGTGAACACCCTCGTGGTCCGCGGCGAGCAGCACCTGCAGGAGCTGCTCGACCGGGGTGCGTTCGACGCCCGGGCCGTCGACCCGACCGGGCGGTTCACGGCCGGCCACGTCCTGGACTCCCTCCACGGGGCCGAGGACGGGTTCCTTGTCGAGAAGTACCTCGACCTGGCCGACGAGCACTTCGTCGACCTGTACGTCTACCGGGGCGACGTCCTCCTCGCGGTCCCCGGCCGCTACAACGCCCCGCTGCTGACCACCCTCGACGGCGCCTCCCGCTCCTACGACACGGTGCTGCGCCCGGACCTGCCGGTACCCCGGCACCTGGTCCAGCTCGCCCGCCGCGCCGCCGCCGCGCTGGGCCAGCAGACCGGCGTGGTGCACTGCGAGATCCTGGAGACCAGCGACTACCCCTTCTACTTCATCGGCGAGGTCGCGGCCCGGCCCGGCGGCGGCGCGATCACCGAACTCGCCTCCCGCATGTACGGCTTCGACCTGCCGCAGACCCTCCCCGCTCTGGCCGCCGACCGGTTCCCGGCCCTCTCCACCAGCCCGCGCTTCATGGCGCTCACCGCCGCGATGATCACCGCGCCGCCCGGCAGGGTCGTCCACGTCGCCGACCGCGCCACCATCGAGGCCCTGCCCGGCGTGCTGGACGCCGACATCCGCCTGAGCGCCGGCGAGGCGGTGCCCGAGGGCATCGGCACCATGACCACCGCCGGCCGGATCCTCTACGGCAGCTGCGACAACGACGTCCTCGACCAGGAGGTCGCCGACCTGTACGACGCCCTCGACCTGCGCGTCGAGGAGCAGCCCGCCGCCGACCGCACCTGACCGCGCCCTCTCCCCCACCCGTTCTTCCCCTGGAGCCTGCCCCCTTGTCGAACGCCGCCGCCGACCACCTCCCGGCGACAGCTCCCCAGCCTGCCCCCGCCGCCCGCTTTCCCTTCGCCTTCTGGGTGCTGGTGGCAGGCTTCGGCGTCAGCCGCATCGGCGCCGTCCTCGTCCCCTACCTCACCTTGTACTTGGTCACCCGCCTGCACCTGTCGATCGCAGCGGCCGGGCAGGTGCTGGCCGTCTTCGGCGTCGGCTGGGTGCTGGGCCAGCCGCTGGCCGGCGCGGCCGCCGACCGCGTCGGCCGCAAGGCCACCATCATCGGCGGCCTCACCGCCACCGCCGCCGCGTACGCACTGCTCGCCCGCGCCACCACCGTCCCCGAACTGATAGCCCTGGCGGCGGTGATCGGGCTGGTCTTCGACGCGCCGCGCACCGCCATCGGCGCGTGGATCGCCGACCTCGTCCCCACCGAGCGGCGCGCCCGAGGCTACGGCGTCCAGTACTGGGCGCTGAACGTCGGCGGCGCGCTGTCCGGGGTCGTCGGCGGCTACCTCGCCTCCTCCCACCTCACCTGGCTGTGCCTGGTCGACGCCGCCACCTGCGTCGCCTTCGCCCTCGCCGTCCTCCCGCTGCCCGGCGGCCACCGGCCCGCCGACCGAGGCGGCAGCGAACCCGTCGAACGCCACCAGGCGCTGCGCGATCGGCGCCTGCTCGCCTTCACCGCGCTCTCCCTCGGCGTCCTGACGGTCTACCAGCAGATGGTCTACGGCGTACCGCTGGCCATCCACGCCGACGGCCTGTCCGCCGGCGTCTACGGCGCGGTCAACGTCGCCAACGCGCTCGCCGTCCTGGCCCTGCAGCCGCTGCTGCAGCCGTGGATGGACCGCACCGCGCCGCTGCGCGTGTGCGCCGCGGGCGCGGCCGCCATCGGGCTCGGCATGGGCGCGAACGCCTTCACGCACAGCACGGCCGGGTACGTCGCAGCCGCCGTGGTGTGGACGGTCGGAGAGATCGCGTTCTGCGTCGGAGCCGCGGCCTACGTCTCGGCACTCGCCCCCGCCGGTGCCCGGGGCCGCTACCTCGGCATCTGGGGCTCGGCGTTCGGCGGCTCCGCGCTCCTGGCCCCCTGCTGGGCGCCGCAGCCCTCGCGTATGGCCCCGGCTGGCTCTGGGCCGGCAGCACGCTGCTCGCCGCGCTGTGCACCGCCGCCCTCACCCGGCAGGCCAACCGCCTTCCGGCGCACCGGTCCTGACCCCGGATCCGGATTCGCCGCACCCCCACAACCCTGAACTCGCGCTGTTCCCCGAAAGGACTGCATGCCCCGCCCCGACACCGACCGCGTGCTGATCGTGATCGCCATCGGCAACCCCGACTATCGGGCCTACTGCCTGGAGAGCGTCGCCCGCCGCCACTCCGTCGCCCTGATCGACGCCGTCGCGCCGACCTGGCAGCTGCCGCACCTGCGCGACCACGAGGTCGCCGACCCCCAGGACCTGGACGCCCTGCGCGCCGCCGTCGCTCGCCTCGCCGCCCGGCACGAGATCGCAGGCGTCCTGACCTGGGACGAGTACTGCCTGGTGCCCGCCGCGACGATCGCCGCCGACCTTCACCTGCCCGGCCCGGGCGCCGCCACCGCCGCCGCCTGCCGCGACAAGAGCGCCGGGCGCGCCGTCTGGGCCGCCGACGGCGTGCCCTCCGCCCTGTCGATCCACACCGCCTCCCTCGCCGGGGCCACCGCCGCCGCCCGCCGCATCGGCTTCCCCGTCGTCCTCAAGCCGACCTCCAACGCGGGCAGCATCGGCGTCGTCAAGGCCGAGGGCTTCGAGGACCTCGCCGCCGCCTTCGCCTGCGCCGAGCGGGCAGCGCAGGACGACGGGGTCCTGGTGGAGGAGTACCTGTCCGGCCCGGAGATCAGCGTCGAGTGCGTCACCGTCCACGGCATCACCACTCCCGTCGCCGTCACCCGCAAGCGCCTGGGCCCGGAGCCGCGGTTCGACGAGATGGGACACACCGTCACCGCCGAGGACCCGCTGCTCGACCAGGCCGGTCCGATCGCCGCCGCCGCCCTCGCCTCCCTCGGTGTCACCCGCGGCATCAGCCACGTCGAGATGCGCCTGACCCCCACCGGGCCCCGGCTGATCGAGGCCAACGGACGCATCGGCGGCGACCTCATCGGCCACCTGGTCACCCTCGCCACCGGCATCGACCTGCCCGCCGTCGCCGCCGACCTCGCCCTCGGCCGCCCCGTCGACCTCACCGCCACCCGCCGCGCCGCCGCCGGCGTCCGCTTCGTCTCCCCCGCCATCTCCGGCACCGTCCTGCGCGCCCAGGCCCGCCCCGAACTCGGCAACCCCGCCTGGCTGGAGCGCCTTCGCTGGGAGCGCGAAGCCGGCCAGCAGATCCTGCTGCCCACCGACGGCGGCACCCTGCACACCGCCCGCCTCGCCCACCTCGTCGCCACCGGCGCCACCGCGGCCGAAGTCGACGAACGCCTCGACCACGCCGCCGCACTCCTCGACATCCGGCTGGCCCCGACCGGCTGACACCGGGGCGGCGGGCCCGACGCACTGCTCACGCCGGGCCCGCCGCCCCGCCACCCTCCCACCGACGGCCTCACGGCCGTCAACTCCCCTCCCCGGCACGGCCGGAGGCACCGCATGGAGTGACGCACCCCACACCAGCAGATTCGGACATTACGGAACTAACTGTCCCCCCGGAGCATTTACCCTCTCGCACGACACCACGCGAGAGGGGCTCCTTGACTACTCCCGACGGCCGCGACCCCCACACCCCCCGATACACCAACTACCGCTTCGGCCAGAGCCCCGAGCCCGCGCCGGAGCCACCCGCCGTCCTGGCCATCCCCCACCCCGCCCCGCTCACCCCTCGCGGCATCCTCATCACCTGCCCGTCGTGCGGTGCCGAGCGCGACTGGCTCCTGATCCAGGTCGGCCCCCAGGTCTTCGTCCGCTGCCGCTGCACCATGGAGTGGCTGGAGCACGACCTCGACGCCGAGGAGGCCGCCCAGGCGCGCCAGCCCGGCCCCGAGACCGAGTGGGCCAGTATGGAGGAGATGTACCGCGGCCTCGGCTTCGATGGCATCCTCGCCCACGCCTATTTCGGGTAGGAACCCGGGCAGCACCTCCCCCGCCAGCAGCTCGCCGACAACCGGCGGGCTTGTCCTCGTTCCACCGGCAAGGCGTAGAGCACCACCGCCCCCGAGGGCGACAAATACGTAGGGCCCGCACCGCGTTCCCTGGGTTCTAGGAGTCGTCGCAACACCCCAGCTCAGGGAATGCGATGGACTTCAAGATTCGAGACAGCCGGAAGCCGCAAGGGCGTCGGCAGTTGACCGCCGAGCGGCAGGCATACTCCCTGCTCGTGAAACAGGGGATGAGCAACGCCGAAGCCTGTCGGATCGTCGGGGTCAGCGGACGGACCGGCCGACGATGGCTTCACGGGCGCGGCGCTTCGGGCAGACAGAAGGCGGTGGCACCGCTCACGGCGGTGGCACCGCCTTCCGGCACGTCCAGGTACCTCGGTGAGGACGAGCGCATCCACATCGCCGACCGGCTGCGCGAGAAGGCCACAGTCCGGGCCATCGCGGCGGAGCTGGGCCGTAGCCCCTCCACGGTCAGCCGGGAGATCCGCCGCAACCGCACGGTCCTGCACGACTACGGCCGTTGGTACTACCGCCCGCACGCCGCCCAGGCCCGCGCCGACTCCGGCCGGTCTCGTCCGAAGCCCCGGAAGATCCTCTCGAACCCGGAACTGCGCAACGCCGTCCAGGGGATGCTGGAGGAGCGGTGGAGCCCGGAGCAGATATGCCAGGCCCTGCGGACCAGGTTCCCCGGTCGGCCGGAGATGCACGTCGTGCCCGAGACCGTCTACCGAACCCTCTACGCGCAGGACGGCGGCCGGCTCCGGCGCGAGGTGGCCGCCGTCCTGCGCTCCGGCCGAGCGCGCCGCAGGCCCCAGCGCCAGGCCAACCGCCGCCGGTCGCGCTTCTCCTCGCCGATGCTCATGATCGGCCAGCGGCCCGCCGAAGCCGTCGATCGAGCGGTTCCCGGCCACTGGGAGGGCGACCGTGCGACACGAAGTTGCACGAGTTTGAGTGGGCTGACCGGATGGAGAGGCGGCTGACGTTGGGGCCGTAGGTGCAGTCACGGGTCCGTGTCCGTATGACCCGTCCCCGCCCTTGACGTGCGATGCCGGTAACGGCGTGGTGCGGAGCTCAGGGGAAAGCCCAAGGACTCCCGTTCCATCCGGGAGTTACCGGCAAGGGGAAGACCGGACGGGTGAACGCAAGTGAACTCCCGATGATGCCTCGTGATCCCAAGCCCCGTCGATGGAAAGCTCCAGCGGGGTGCATGGCTGGCCGCTGAGAAGCGGCAGGCGCTGGCCGGTAGAGGTCACTCCGGCCAGGTGGACACCGCCGCCTCGGGGTAAAGGGAGCACCCACCCCGGTCGTATCTCACTCGTGTGGAACGTGGAAACCCCGTTGGGGTCCGGGCCTCTGCGGCCCGGTCGGCCGACCGTGAGGAAGGCTCAACTCCCCAGCGGGAACAGGACGGCCCAAGAAGCCAACGCCGGAAGCCGAAAGGAAACGGGAACCCGGGGCAGCATGATCGGCCTCTCCGCCGGTCGCCCTGCACAACCGTCCGGATACGGGCGCTCTGCCCGGACCCGAAAGGGTGCTGACGTGGGCCGGGTGAGCCTGTGAGGACTCACTGGACAAGGACGACGGAACCGAGGGACAAGTTGGACACCATGACGGATGCGGCCGGAGCGGCCTCGGCTGTCCCGGCCGCCGCCGCGACGGTGAACGGACCCGAGGGCGAATACCTGGACTGGGCGTCGATCGACTGGCGCCGGGCCGAGGAGGACGTACGGCGTCTGCGGCAGAGGATCTTCACGGCATCGCAGGCAGGGGACCTCAAGAAGGTCCGCAACTTGCAGAAGCTGATGCTCCGGTCCCGGTCGAACACGCTCCTGAGCGTGCGGCGGGTCACGGAGATCAACGCAGGACGCGCGACGGCGGGAGTCGACGGGAAGGTGGTGCTGCTTCTCCAGTCCAAGGCCGCGCTGGCCCACTGGGTCCAGCACCAGGCCCGACCGTGGACTCCCAAGCCCGTCAAGCGGGTGTTCATCCCCAAGCCGGGGACTACGAAGAAGCGCGGCCTCGGAATTCCCGTGATCGTCGACCGGTGCTTGCAGGCTGTGGCACTGGGCGCACTGGAACCCGAGTGGGAAGCGCGGTTCGAGCCGAAGTCGTACGGCTTCCGGCCCGGCCGCGGCTGTCACGACGCGATCGGGGCCATCTACTCCACGCTCAACGGGAAGAACCCGCAGCGTGTATGGGTGCTCGACGCGGACCTGACGGCGGCGTTCGACCGCATCGACCACGACCGGCTCATGGCCGCGCTCGGCACTTTCCCCGCCCGGGGACTGGTCTGGCAGTGGCTGAAGGCCGGGGTGGTGGACCGGGGTCGGTTCGCCCCGACCGAGGAGGGAACTCCGCAGGGCGGGGTGATCAGCCCGTTGCTCTTCAACGTGGCCCTGCACGGGATGGAGGAAGCCGCAGGGGTCCGCTACTTCACTGCCGGCCGAGACGCCGGAAGTGCCCAGAGCGGCAGCCCCGTGCTGGTGCGGTACGCAGACGACTTCGTCGCGATGTGCACCAGTCGCGAGCAGGCCGATCAGGTCAAGCAACGGCTGGCTGCATGGCTGACGCCCAGGGGGCTCGCCTTCCACGAGGACAAGACACGGATCGTCCACGCGGAGGTCGGGTTCGACTTCCTGGGGTTCAACGTCCGCCGGTATCACGGCAAGCTGCTGATCAAGCCGAGCACAGCGGCACAACGACGGATCCGGGAACGGCTGCACGCCGAGATGCTGGCCCTGCGAGGGGCCAACGCTGCGGCCGTGCTCAAGAAGATCAACCCCATCGTGCGGGGATGGTCGGCCTACTACCGGACGGTGGTGTCCAGCGAGGTCTTCACGGCGCTGGACAACTACGTGTGGACGCTCGCCTACAAGTGGGCCAAGCACAGCCACCCGAACAAGCCGAAGCACTGGGTCTCCAGCAAGTACTTCGGCAGGTTCAACAAGGCCAGGAAGGACCGGTGGGTGTTCGGGGACCGCGACAGCGGTGCCTACCTGCTCAAGTTCTCCTGGACGAAGATCGTCCGGCACCAGTTGGTCAAGGGGAGGGCGTCTCCGGACGACCCGGCCCTGGAGTCGTACTGGGCCGAGCGGCGTCGCAAGGGACCACCTCCGCCAGTCGATGGCACGACCGTGCGCCTGCTCCAGGCCCAGCGCGGTCGCTGCCCGGTCTGCGGGGGACTTCTGCTGCACGCCGACCACCCGCCGCGAAGCCCCCAGGAATGGGAGACATGGCGGGCCGTCATCAGGAAGGCGATCTCCAAGCAGTACGTCGCCTTCCTCGGCGGGGGCACGCCGGGCGACCAACGAATCCGTCTGCTCCACACCCACTGTCAACGGCGGAGCGGAGCCGCCGAGATGACACATCCAGCAACTTCGCCTGTCCGCGAGCCCTCGGGGCTTGCTTGAGCCGTGTGCGATGAAAGTCGCATGCACGGTTCTGAGGGGGCGGGGACGCAGCAATGCGTCCCCGCTACCCGACTGATCCTCGGCAAGGACCAGAAGTCCGCGATCGGCACGCTGGTCGAGCGGGCGTCGCGCTTCGTGGTGCTGCTGCACCTGCCCAGCGGCCACGGCGCCGAGGCCGTCCGAGACGCCCTGGTCACGGCGATCGGTGGACTTCCCGCTGGGGTGAGACGTTCGCTGAACTGGGACCAGGGCAGCGAGATGGGCCGCCACGCGGAGTTCACCCTGGCCACCGGCGTCCCGGTCTACTTCTGCGATCCGGCCAGCCCCTGGCAGCGCGGTTCGAACGAGAACGCCAACGGCCTGCTGCGGCAGTACTTCCCCAAGAGCACCGACCTGTCCGTCCATTCCCCCGAACGCCTCGCCGCCGTCGCCGACCAGCTCAACCGCCGCCCGCGCAAGACGCTCGGCTGGGAGTCCCCGGACGAGCGCCTGGCCGGACTCCTCACGGCCGGGGTTCCACATCGGCTCCCTCGTGAAGCGGTGACGACACGCGGTCACTGACCGGGTTGCCTGCTTTCGGGTCCGCGCCGCCGGCCGGAACGCCTGTGTGGGGGGCGGCGCTGGTCAACGCGGAGGGCGGCCCGCCGACCATCGGGTGACAGAGCACCATCTGCCGTGTGCGAACCGGTAGCTGTACGGCATGATCACTTCCTTCCGGTGGCGCCGTCGCGGCGCCACCGCTCTCGCCGCTCTCGCCCTCGCCCTGGTCCCCGCCGCGGCCCCGGCCTCGGCTGCTCCGACCCCGGCTGCGGTGCCGGCCGCCGCCACGGCCGCAGCCGGGTTCTCGCACCGGGAGCTTCCGGAGCCGCCGCCGGCCGGGCAGGTCCGCGCCGAGCTCGACCAACTGGTCGTGGAGGCCCCGCACAGCATGGACGGCTACTCGCGGGCGAAGTTTCCGCACTGGGCGATCCAGTGGGGCACGTGCGACACCCGCGAGGTCGTCCTCGCGCGTGACGGCGCGGGCGTGGTGCAGGACGGGCAGTGCCGGGCGGTCGCCGGGGAGTGGGTGAGCGTCTACGACGACAAGGTGCTGGACGCGGCGTCGAAGGTCGACATCGACCACATGGTGCCGCTCGCGGCGGCCTGGCGATCCGGTGCGGACGGGTGGGACACGGCGAAGCGCAAGGCGTTCGCCAACGACTTGCAGCACTCCCAGCTGGTGGCGGTCTCGGCGGCGAGCAACCGGAGCAAGGCGGACAAGTCGCCGGACGCGTGGCGGCCGCCGGCCCTCGGGTACTGGTGCACGTACGCGCGGGCGTGGACGGACATCAAGCACGTCTACGGCCTGTCCGTGACCGGGCCGGAGAAGGCCGCGCTGAACGAGATGCTCGACACCTGCGCGTAGCCGAGCCGGGTCCGGCCGTGGCGGCAGCGGGCGGGTTCGTGCTCGTCCGGATGGCGGGCGGCGGTGGCGGACTCCCACTAGGGTGCGGACGATGGTGGTGGCCTGGCGGTCCGTCAGCCCGCCGTGACGCGCGGGCACCCCGGGCCGCCTGTCGACTTCCGTGGGAGTGAGCGTGCCGACGACCCTGCCGCCCCGACTGCTGGTCCTGCCGCTGTCCGCCGCCCTCGCGCTCGCCGCCCCGGCCGGGGCGGGGGCCGCGGACACCGACCCGGTGGTGGTGGCCAACGGCACCTTCTCCTCCCCGACCGTCCCGGCCGGGCAGGACTGGGCAAGCGGCCCGGCCGAGGGCTGGAGCGGGGTGGCGGCCATCGCCTCGCCCACCCGCTCCGGTCACCCCGGTGGCCTGCAGGCCACCGCCCTCGCCCCGCTCGGCTCCGAACCCCTGGCCACCCGCGTGCGGGGCGTGGCGGCGGGTGCGACGGTCACCCTCAGCTGGGACGACAACCCCGACGCCTGCATCAGCTACGGCGGTGGCCGCCCCTACACCGTCACCGTCGCCGGGCAGAACAACCCGGCGGGGAGCTTCACCACCAAGGACGCCACCGGCAAGGCCAACTGGTTCACCGGCCGCACCTACTCCTTCACCGCCGCCGAGGACACCCCCCAGATCACCTTCACCTTCACCACCCCGCCCGTCAGCCCCGGCTGCCGCCCCATGATCACCAACGTCCAGGCCAAGCAGACCCCGCCGCCCGCCAAACCCCCCACCCCCGGCTCCACCGACCCCTGCGCGGGCGAGGGCGCGAGCACCCCGGCCTGCACCACCGACGCCGGGAACAAGGAGAAAATCAAAAACTGCCCGGCCACCGACCGCACCTGCCTGGACGGCGTCGCCGGCAAGGGCGAGAAGGAGAACGCCGGCATCAAGGAGCAGACCCAGGCCCTGAACACCTTCACCAACACCCCCCGCGAACAGGACCCCAACACCGCCGTCGCCGACCTGTGCAAGGTCTCCGGCGCCCTGACCGGCAACCTCGAACCCGGCGACACCGTCATCGCCCCCGGCACCTGGTGGTACTGCTGACCGGAGCCGGAAGGAGCTGCCGGGTTCCGCCGCGCTCCGACCGCCGGGCCGATGGCCGGGCCCCGTCCCCGCACCAGCCGGTGCGGGGACGGGGGCGGGTTCAGCGGCCGGAGTGGTCGATGACGTTGCCGTTGCTGCAGTTGTTCACGTGGTCGCCGACCCAGTCACCGAGCACGGGGACGACCGCGACCTCGGCCAGGCAGACCGCGGCGGCGGTGAAGTTCCAGTTGTTCGCGGCGTTCACGCCGCCGCCGAAGTTGCTGTCGTTGTCCGCCTGAGCGGGAGCCGTCAGCGCCAGCAGGGACAGGGAGAGCGCACCGAGCGCGATGATCTTCTTCATGCCCAGACGAACGATCCTCCCCACCAGCCGGTCACCGCGGTCATACGAACGGCGCACACCGCCCGCCAGCCCGACAAGCCAGGCCCTGGCGGCGGCTCCCACCTCTTCCATATGCCGCCAACAACGCCAGACGCTCGACTGGGAAACCCAGCCGAGCGTCTGACTAAACTCGTTCCGACCTTCACCGCCGACCACGTGTTGCAACGACCGCTAGAAACCGCCTTCGCGGTGCGGGCCCTACGTATTTCAGCGCTCCCGCCACAGGCGGGCAGAGCAGGTCAGCGGACGGTGTAGCGGGCGATGCCGTTGACGGTGTCCGCCTTCACGACCTGGCCCCGGCGCACCAGGCGCAGCAGGCTCAGGTGCACCGGGCCGGGCCGGCGGCCGAGGTGGCGGGCGAGGTTGGCGGCGCTGCTGGGGGTGCGGGCCTGGCGCAGGCGGCGCAGGACCTCGGTGTCGGTGAACCGGTCCCAGACGGTGGCGGCGTCCCAGAGGTGGAAGGCGGCCAGGCCCATGATGATCAGGTGCCAGGCGACAGCGGGGTCGTGGTCGAGGGCGTCGTGGACGGCGAGGGCGGCGCAGGTCACCGCCATAGAAGCGCTCGCGGCGCCCCAGAGCAGGACAGCGGCCTTGCGGGTGCGGACGGACATCTTCGGCTTCACGGCTTCTCCAGATCGGCGGAGCGGAGTGGGTCGGACGGGCCGGGGCGACGGGGCGCCCGTCGGCTACTCGAAGGAGCGGCGCTGCGGCGGCACCTGCACGGCCGGAGCGGCCAGCACGGTGTTCTGGAGCCGGTGCAGCTTGATCTGGAGGGTGACCTGCTGACCGCAGGTCAGGACGAGGGCGGCGCACAGGAGCAGCTGGTGCAGGAGCAGGCAGACAGCGGCGGTGGAGGCGGTGGCGACGGTTCCGACGATGGCGATGTAGTGGAGCGAGGCGAAGAGGCTGACGATCTTGGAGGGCGGGGCGGCGGGGGTGGAGGTGATGGGGCGTCCCTTCCTGTCGGGCGGGGGAGCGTCCATGTTTGCTCTGGTCAGGCCGCCTCGCGTAGCGGGTTGCGTCTGCCGGAGGCGAACACCGCGCCGGTGTTCCGTGGTGCTCGACGCGGTCAGGTTCCCGTGTGTCCTGTCTCGATGAACATGGCGGTGTCTCGGTGAGCCTGGCCGGTGGCGAACCACTCTGTCCGGCGTCACTGCACCTGCGGTTCGCCACCGAGCTTTGACGACCACTAGTTTCCTGCCACCGGAGTTTGATCGGTGGGATCCGGCGAGGAGAGGAGACGCACCATGAGAGCGGTAGACGATGACGAGGCCGCCGCGACCCTGACTTACCTCGCTGTGATTCAGATTCGCGCTATGGCCCGGCGGCGGCAACCCTTCCATCCGTGGATGGGCGATGACTATGTCGTCTGCATCGGGTGGCTCGCCGACCTGGTGCACAACCTGGCAGGACCCCGTGGGCGAACGAGGAGGCTCAGCCGGAAACGGCGCCGCTGTATGGAACACACCTGGGCGGTGGCCGGAGAGACCGGCCGGAGGTGGATCACCGACAGTTTGGAGGCGGAAGGACTCATGTGGAAACCGCCGTCCGACACGTTCCTCCCAGATGAGCGCGACAACCGCGCGTGAGAGCCTCGCGCCGCCCCCGGAGGTGTGGTCAAACAGGTCCGACTAACGAGTGGGCGGCACCGATGGCGCCGGCTAAGAAGTGCCATGATCCCTGAGCTTGGCATCCCTGATCCGTCTCACCAAACCTGGCAATCTGCAGCTCGACATAGTCGCGTCCGCCATGATCAGTGAGACCGGACACCGTGGACCGGTTCGGCCCCGGGGCGGGTCGCTTCCGTCATGGCCGGGGCCGAAGCGGGCATGCTGGTGCGGTGAACCGTCGCGGACCCCGTAGGAGCCGACGCCGCGCCCGTGCGGCGGGGCTCGGTATCAGCCTGTACGAACTTGAGCAGTACGCCGTCGGCCGCGGCGGTGCGGATGCTGAGGATCCTGTGGTTCCCCACGCCCGTTCAGCCGAGTCGTCGGAGCAACTGCGGTGCTGCACGGCGACGGTGACCCGACGGGTGGCGCTGGGCGGCACGGTGATGGTCACCAGCGTCCACGAGGCGCACTGCGGGGTGTGGGGGGCGGCAGTGAGCTGAGGGCGGCGCGCAGGCCGTGGGGGTGTCGGAGCGCGCCGCCCGTCCGCCCGTCCAACGAGGCCCGCGGGTGCCTGGTTACGCCGGGGAGTGTTCAGCGCGTTCGTGCGGGTGGGGCGGCCTGCCCGGGGACGGTGGCCGGGCGTCCGAGGCCGGTGCCACGTAGGGCGGCTTGCTGGGTGCGGATGAAATCGGCCTGCGTCCACCAGGAGGTGCGCAGTTGGCGGCCTTCGTCGGTGTCGGCCCGGGCCTGCTTGAGCAGTCGCAGTTGCTCGCCGATGCCGCGGGTGCCGGCGAGCGGCATCGCGCGGTGCGGGACGGCGAAGGCGAGGGCGTGGGCGTACTTGGCTCCGCCGAGGAAGACGACGTCGGCGTGCTGGAGGTCGAACGCGGCTGCCTGGTGGTGTAGTTGCTCGCCGAGGACGGCGTTCGCGTCGGTGATGCGGACGTCGTAGGGGGCCAGGAGGCGGTCGGTGGTCACCAGCCCGGCCTGGGCCGAGAGGATGTAGACGCTGCCCCAGTCGCCGGTGAGGGTGTCGGCGGTGCGGCGCAGGGCCTTGTGGTAGCTGCCGGTGTAGAGGTCTCCGGCGGGCACGGTGGTGGCCCCGGGCGCGGGGGTGGCCTTGCGGGATCCGCAGGTTACGACGACCGCGCGACGTCGGGGGGCGGGTGCGCCCTGGTCCTGTGCGTACTGGCGGCCGGCTTCGGTGAGGTGGATGGCGGCCGCGAACCGGTGGTCGCGGGTCACCGGGTAGCCGTCGGGCAGTGGCCGGACCCAGGCCATGCCCCGGTCGATCAGGTAGTCGACCGTGCGCTGGCGCAGGTCCTGGTCGAGGAGGTGGTCGGGCTGGACTGCGGCGGAGAGGACGGCTTCGTGCGCGATGTCGGGCATCCGGTCGGCGGCGGCGCGCACGAGCTGGGGCCCGTCCAGTCGGGGGGACCTGGCCAGGGCGGGCTTCGGCGCGTTCGCCGCGGCGCGCGGGTGGGCCTCCAGGACGACGGGGACGAGTTCGGCCCAGCTGGCCGTCTCGTGCCAGATCTCGGCCGCGACGTACTCCCGCAGCGGGTGGTCGCCCTCGTGCGGGGAGTCGATCATCCGCTGGAGGGTGCGGTAGGC
Source organism: Kitasatospora saccharophila (assembly GCF_039529925.1). NCBI lineage: Bacteria > Bacillati > Actinomycetota > Actinomycetes > Kitasatosporales > Streptomycetaceae > Kitasatospora > Kitasatospora saccharophila. Next base: position 26,281 of record NZ_BAAANS010000067.1, read on the forward strand.
GCTGGAGAAGGTCTGCACCAGGGTGCGGTGTGCGTGGTTGACGTGGGGGGTGTTCTGGCGGAGGAGGTCCTTGGTGAGGAGCAGGAAGGGGATGCCGTGTTCCAGGACGGCCTGGAAGTGGTGCCAGGCCGTGAGGTCGCGGGCGACGATGCCGCTCTCCCAGCCGTCGGTGTCCACGACCTGGCCGTCCTCGTCGCAGTAGGAGTCGTTGACCGCGTCCCAGTCGGCTATGGCCTGCTGGATGCCGCGGGCGGCGGTGGAGACGGCTTCGAGGGGGTCGGTGGGCTTGGTCATGGGTTCCGTTCGCAGGGGTTGGTGTCTGTGTGCGGCTCTACCGGCCGGCGGTGTGCGCGGGGGCGACGGCGGTAGGGGCGGGCGGCGGGGTGGAGGAGATGGGGGCGGGGGCGGGGGCGGAGGTGCTGCTCCTGCTGCGGGCCGCCTGCGCCGCGGGCGAGAGGTTCTCCTCGCTCTGCTCGGTGAGGGGGCGGACGGTGATGTGCCGACGGCTGTAGGTGAGCGACCGGACGTAGTCGGCGGGGCGCAGCAGGGGCTCGTCGCTAGCGAGTTCGCGGGCGAGGGCGGCGAGGACGCGGGAGGGGGTGCCGGCGCTGATCTTGGCGTCCCAGTAGCTGTTGGGGCCGTAGGAGGAGACGGTCGCGGCGGGTTTGCCGCGCAGTTCGTGCAGGTAGGAGGGGGCGCTGGCCGCGGCGTTGGCGTAGCCGTCGGGAGGCCGGAAGCTCACAGATCCGCGCGGGTCGACGTCGTCCCTCCAGTCGGCGCGGGCCAACGGGATCAGGCCGAGGGCGACCAGGCCGCGGGCGTAGGGTTCGCGCGCGTCGGGCTGGGTCTCCTCCAGGATGGTCTCCGCCTCGGTGACGGTAGCGGCCAGCAGTTCGGTGGGGATGGCCGTGCCGACGGTGATGCTCCAGGCGACCTGGGCGCCCCGGTGCTGGGCACCCCACACCGTCCACTCGGAGAAGGAGCCTCGTGGCAGGTGGACGCCGAGCCGGCCGCAGGGCCGGATGAGCCGGTCTTCGCGGGGCCGCTGCCAGCCGCGGTCGGTGAGGAAGTCGGCGAGGAGGTCGTCGGCACCCGGGGGCGGGCCGATGAAGTGGCGGGGGCCGACGGCCACCGCGGAGGACTTGAACCAGTCCTGGTGCTCGATCAGGTCTCGGAAGTCGGTGGGCAGGGAAGTCTCCGGTGGTGGGCGGGGAAGGGGCGGTCATCGGGTGCGGGCGGCGCGGCGGGCCGACAGGTCGGTCGGGCCCGGTGACCGTTGGGGGCTGGTCGGGGCCGTGTGGGCCGGCGGGGCGGCGTGCAGGCTGCGGACGCGCGAGGCGGCGGCGGTCGGGGACAGCTCCGGGGAAGCGGCTGCGAAGCGTACGGAGGTGAGGAGTTGCTTCGGGATCCGGCCGCTGTCGCGCGGGAGCGGGTCCGGGTCGGCGACCGCCGCGGCCAGGGCGCGGACGAGGTGCGTCGGGGTGCGGCCCGACAGGTCGGCGTGCCAGCGCCCGGGGGCACCGGTGGCCGCGAAGTCCGCGCCCCATCGCAGGGAGCTGGCGAGGGCTTCGGCGGTCGTGGTCCGCGGGAAGTCCTTGGCCCTGCCGTGCGGGATGCTGGCGCTCGCGTAGCCGCCGGGCGCGACCAGGCGCAGGCAGGTGGTGTCGGAGTACGCGCTCCATCCGGCCGAGAGGAGCGGCTCGACGGCCTCGCCGAGCGTCATGTCCGCATCCTGGATGAACGTGGCCTCGGTGCCGAGGTCAAGGTCGGCGGCCACCGAGTCGGTCAGGAAGTCCAGCCAGGCGTCGGTGATCTCGCCAGGCGTGTTCGGGGTGAAGGACGCCCGCCACTCGGCGTTGAAATCGAGGGGGTGCGGTCTCACCCACGCCAGCAGGCCGTCCTCCGGTTTTCCCTCCACACGTACCCGTCCGCAAGAACTGACCACCTTGCCGGGCCCGGTGGCGCGCCACAGGGCGGACGGGGAGGGCGGCTGCGGCCTTCGTGCTCCCGGGCCGGCCAGGTAGCGGGGGGATACCAGGACGCGGGGCCCCGGCAGGGGCGGGAGCGGTTCGACGGACATCCGCTCCCGGTGGGCGGCGGGCACCTGGTCCGCCGAGCGCACCGCCGGGCGCAGCAGGGCGGCTGCGGCGCTGTGTAGCAGGAAGCCCGGGGCGTGCGGGCTGAAGGTCACCTTCCAAGTACCGCTGGCGGCGGCGCTGGTGAGCACCGTGGGGGCGCCCTCGTCGTGCAGGGAGCGGGTGAGGGCCGCCAGGCGGTCGGGGGCGAGCAGGACGTCGTGGCCGTCGCGCTGCCCAAGCGCCCACCCGCCCTCTCGCAGCACCGCGAGGGCGCCCTCCCAGCCGGGTGCCGGGTGGAAGGCTTGCCCGGGAGAGTGTTCCAGCCGGTGCGCGAGGGCGGACAGGACGGTGGCGGGGATCTCGCCCGGGGTGGCGTCGTCGAAGTCGACCGACCAGGGCTCGCGTGTCCACATCGGGTTCGAGAAGGCGACTTCCCAGCCCGGGGAGTCGCCGAAGAAGTCGAAGCGACGGCCCAGCCACGCCATCTGCTGGGGGCTACGGAGTATCGGGTCGGCGTGGGGGGTGCTGTGCAGCCGCCAGCCGAAGTGGTCGGCGAGGGCGGCGATCATGTCATCGGTGCCGGAGCCGGGGCCGGCGAGGTGGAGCGGTCGGACGAGCAGATCGGGGTCGATGGGCAGGACGGGTTCCTTCACAGGGTCGGTCGGGTCGGCAGGTGGGCGGTCGGCAGGGCGGGGACGGACGGCGACGCTGCGGTGGTGGAACGGATCGCTGCCGGCGGGTGAGCGGAGCGGATACGCGCGGCACCGGGCCGCTGGGCGGGCTGCGGGGCGAGGAGGCTGGCGGCGCGCTGGAACACCGCGCGCTGCTGCTGTTCCGGCCAGGACTCCAGTTGCTCCAGGTGTCCGGGCAGTGCCGGGTCCAGGAGGGAGTGCACGCGCAGGCCGGCGGCGTCCAGCACCGCGGTGAGGGCGGCGGCCTCGATGACCGGTGCGAGGTCCGCGTCGAGGTCGTCGCGGTCGCAGATGTACTCGCCGCCGCCCGCCAGGACGTCCGAGGCGCCCGTCAGCTCCTCGTCGAAGCGCACTTCGGCGGCGAGCAACAGAGCACGAACGGCCTCGCGCAGTACCTGGCCGTCGCACGGATCGCTCTGCCAGCGGCTGCCGTCCGTGACGCACGCGGGCGCGCCCTCGGGAGCAGGGTCGGTTTCGTCGGCAGCGGTGCCGGTGGCCGTCTCCGCCCCGTGGGGTGTGCTCGGGCCGATCTCCCGCGCCAGTACGGCGCGCAGGGCCTCGTTGTAGCGAGGCAGCAGCCGGGTGCGGACGGCGGAGGCGGCGTGGGCGGGATCGGCTCCGACGGTGATGCCGTGCGGGCTGAGGCTCTCGAACTCGTAGGCGGTGCCGAGCGCCGCCGGCAGCAGGGGTGCGATGGCGTACTGGCCGGTGTGCGGGTGCGGGCGGGGCAGGACGAGCAGCGCCCGCAGTCCGCCGTCCGTGATGATTCCCGCGCGCTGGTAGGCGAATTCGCCGAGGATCCAGGCGGTGACCGCGTTGTCCCACAGTTGCTCGTGCAGGTCGGAGCGGGCGGTGCCGGTGCTGATGTCGATGGTGCTGGCGGACCAGGTGCCGGGCAGGCGGGCGGCCGCGGTCTGGCTGAACTGGTCCAGCGCGCGGATCTGCTCGTCGGGGCCGGGGGTGGAAGCGGGGCCGGTCATCGTCGACGACCTCCTGCAGCCGGTGCGGGTGCCGCCGGGGAGGGCTGGCTCGCCGGCCTCGGGTTCAGGCGGACGGGGCGGGAGTAGGAGAGTGCCGCCGGGATCCGGTCTGTGGGCAGTCCGGCCGCGGTGGGTGTGGTGAGATGGGTGAGGTGCGCGGCGGGGAGGCTGTCCGCGCGCCGCTCGACGGCCCGGTCGCTGACGGTCGCTTCCAGTGCCGCGCGGACCACGGAGGACGGTACGTAGTGGCCGAACGTCGCCTTCCAGCCGGCGTCGCTGCTGGCGTTGACGGTGATGCTCCACTGGACGTCGCAGTCACGGCGGTCGAAGTGCACGGTGCCGTGCAGATCGGGCGACCCCCAGGTCCCGCCGAGGCCATCGTGGCGGTACTCGTCGCGGTTCCACGGGCTGCTCTCCAAGAGGAGCACGAGGTCCTTGAGGGCGACGGGGCGGGCGGGCGGGATGGGGGCGGTGGCCAGCAGTCCGTGGGCGGTGGCCAGCGCGGCGGCAGCGACGACCTCTGCGGGTGTGCCCCTGGAGAACTGGCAGCCGTGGCGCGTGGTGCGGCTGACACCGCCCAGGCGCCATCCGAGGCCGTCGGCGTACTGCTCGAAGGAGAACGTACGGCACGGAGAGCGCAGGCGAAGCCGGGTGCTGGTCGGGTCCTGGGCCCATCCGTAGCGGGTGAGCGGTGCGGTGGCGGTGGCGATGTCGCCGGGGCCGGCAAGGTAAAGCGGTTGGACGTGGAGGGAGGTGGTGATGGTCGGGGTTTCCTCTTCGGTGGGCCGCGGTGGATGGGCGCGCTCGGTCAGTGCGGCGGGTGAAAACGGTCAGCGGCTCGGCGGCCGTCCGTTGCCCGGCGGCGGGGCAGCGGGCGGCGGGGTGCTGACGACACGGGCCCAGCCAGCGGCCGCGGCGGAGCTACCGAGCAGGGCCGCCGCTGCGCGGGCGCTGGGCGAAAGGGCGGGCGGCGGGAGCGGCGAGTCGAGGTCGTCGGTCCACGCCCGGGCGTCCTCGACGCTGACGAAGTGGCCCTCTCGCAGGGTGTGGGTGTCGTTGTCGATCTGCCGCCGGTCGTGGAAGACGCGCACCGGCCGGGCGGGGTCGGCGGCCAGGGTGTCGGTGGCGATGACCCAGGTGTCGTACGGCGCGGTGTCGAAGCTGTAGTCGTCGTGGACGGTGAACCGGCCGCTCCCCCCGGAAGCCCGCAGCAGCGCTTCGATGCGCTCGGTCTCCCGGTCGGCCGGTCCGATCGGTCCCTGGCGGGTGAAGGCCGTCTGGTCGGCGCCGCGCCGGACCAGCCAGCCTTCGCCCATGGCGACCAGGGGGTGCCAGGCGTACTCCATCTCGAACATGCCCGCCGCGCGGTCGCGCTGGACGCGGACAGCGACCATCGCGGGCAGGCCCGGCACGTCGTCGTGCATGTGCGCGGTGTTGTAGAGGACGTAGAAGGAGGCGTGGCGGTCGCCGTCGGCGCGGTGCTGCTCGGACATCGAGGCGAGGTCCATGACGCCGAGGTGGAGGTCGGCATCGGCGCTGGCGGCACCGGCCGGTTCGAGGTCGTCGACGCGGAAGTCGAAGACGGCGGAGACGTAGGAGGGGTCGATGGGCGGGGCTCCGGTCGAGTGGGAGGTCGGGGCGGGAGTCCGGCGGCTCTCGGCGCTATCAGGTCAACGCGCGGGGCGCAGCGGCGCTCGGCTATCGCCCTGAGGCGACCGGATGGCGTGTGGCCTGGATGCGGACGATGACGGCCGGGTGTCAGCGTCGGCGCGGGCGGGGCTCCAAAGTGGGGCCTTCGGGCTCGGTGCTCGCCGCCGGCGCGCCGGGGGCCACGTTCCTCGACCGGCCGCGGGAGGTGGCGGCGCCTGCCCGGCCCTCCAGCGGAAAGTGGCAACGGTGCCAGTCGTCGAGACGCTCGTAGAGCACGGCGAGGCGGTCGACGGCCTCCCGGTCGAGCGTCGGCGCGGCATCCGGCCCCAGGCCAGCGAGAGCCGTCTCCGGCTCGGAACCGGCGGTGGGTGCGCCTCCCGTCCGGTGGACGGTGTCGATGACGGCGGGATCGGCGGCCACGGTCAGGACTTGCTCGACCGTCAGCTCGATGTCCTGGTCGGCGAATTCCATACGCAGTGCTTGAGCTGTTCGAATGCTCTCCACGAAAACTGCCCACAGGTCTTGGCCGGCCTGGGTGCTGCGCTGTGTGCGGATGTCGGTGCCGGCGTCGGGGTCGAACAGCCCGCCCTCCTGCAGGCGCTGCAGGTGCGCCCGGACGACTTCCTCGTCTGTGGACGCGCTGGGCGGCGCGTCCTGGAGACGGGTCTTCGCCGGCGTCTCGTAGTAGCGGGCGGTGAGGATGACGCGGACGGTGCCGACCGGAGACAGGAGGTCCAGGGCCTTGCGGGTGTGCGGGGTCATGGGGGCGATGAGGGGGTCCTTTCGTTCAGCGGTGTCGGTCGGCGGCGGGCAGGGGGGCGGGCAGTGCGGCCTGCGCTGCGGGGCTGGACTCGGGGCGGGAGAAGGTGTGGGTGGAGGCTCTCGCGGCTGCCGCCCGGTTGGCGGCGGGTACCGGGGCGGACAGCTCGCGGTACAGACCGATCAGGTCCTGCAGGTGCTGTCGTCGCTCGGCCCGCTGGGCCATGGCCGCTGGGAGCGCGGCGGGGACGGCGAAGGTGGGCACGTCGCGCGGATGGAACTCCCGGTCGGAGTCCGCGGCGGCGTCCTGGAGCCGCTGCCGGAGGTCGCCGAGGGCCTGCATCGTGTGCTCCACCGCCGTCTGGACGCTCTCGTGCGCCGAGTCCAACCGGAGCGCGGCCCGGCTGATCTGCCGGACCAGCGAGCCCAACGGCCCGCTGCTGCCCGCGCCGGGCAGGGCGCGGATCCGGTCGACACCGAGCGCCTGGTGGACGGTGAGGGTGCCGACCTCGGTGGGCAGCGGCGGCGCAGGCGTGTAGGCGACCGTGTACGGGGTGTCCGGGTCGAGGACTCTTCGCAGGTCCTCGACCCCCTCCAGCCACTGCTCGCCCATCCCTCGGTTGCCGGTCCGGCACCAGAGCTCCATGTCGTCCTGCACGCCGGCCAGCACCTTGTCGAGGGCGGTGGCGGCCAGCGGGCGCAGGTACGCCGGAAGTTGCGGGATCTTCACCCGGGGCCAGTACGGGGCGTTGCCGGACGGGCCGCCGGGGCACTGCGCAGCGACCAGGGCTGCGGCGGCGATGGCTTCGTTGCGCAGGTAGTAGTCGGGTTCGGGCGCGGCATTGAAGCGGTTCAGGCGCTCTTCGACAACGGCGCCTCGGCGATCCGATCGGGCGTTGCCGATGTCGTCGGCGAACTCTCCGGCGTGGTCGTTGTCGAAAGGGCCGATATCCCAGGTTCCCAAGTGCGTTGTCTCCTGGTCGTGTTGGCCCGGCTCAACGGGCTGGGGCGGCCTTCGTCGCGGTGCCGGGCGGGGAGGGGGTGTGTGTCCCGGGCGCGGCGGTGGTGAGCGGGGTGTTGGGGGCGGTCGTGGTGGAGGAGCGGACCTGCGCGGCCTGGACCCGGGAGGGCTGCTCGGTCCCGGTGGAGCGCTCGGCGGCCTCCCGGTAGGTGTGCAGGTCGCGGCCGAGGTGCTCGACGGACAGGGCGTAGCGGGCGGCGAGGGTCTCGATGTCGGAGGCGAGGGTGCGCAGCAGGCCCGAGGAGCGGGCGTCCCGGTGGTCGCCGTTGCGGGTGCGCTCCAGGCGGCTGATCGCGTAGGCGGCGAGGCGGCGCAGTTCGTCGTCGGCGTCGTCGACCCGATCCGCCTGTCCTCTCACCAGCATTGCCAGGGTGCGCAGTTCGCCTGGTTCGGGGTGCCGGTCCAGCATGTCGTGGGTGTCCAGGCCGAGGCGCTCCAGGACGATCAGCCGCCCCGCGAAGGCGGGGGTGCCGCCGACCATCTGTGCGGGCGCCGGTCCGGTGTTCATCGCGGCCTCCGGGCGGTGGCGGCCGGGGCGGTGCTGCGCGGGGAAGCGGTGACAGCAGCGGTGGGCGCGGCGGCCGGGGCGGCGTTCAGGACGGCCAGCATCCGCAGCCCGGCGGCGGTGGGCCGGACCGTCTGCCCCACGAACAGGCTGGTGCGGGTGTCGCGTTCGACCAGTTTGCGCTGGAACAAGACGTTGAGGGCCTTGCGGTCGACCTGCACCCCGGCGGCCCCGACCTGCATCGGCTTCCGCATCTCGCTGGCGTGCATGGTGACCTTGCCGGTGGCCACCGCTTCCAGCGTCGCCCGCTGGGTGGCGGTGAGCTTCTTCTCCTTCTGCTGTGCGGGTGCAGCGGGTTTCTGCTCGGGCGGCGGCGCCGGTGGGTGGGCGGCGAGGAGCCGGTGGAGGCCGACGGCACGCTCCAGCGCCTGGAAGAGTTCGGAGCGGCGCACGACCAGGAAGTCCAGGCTCTGGCCGCTGTTGCTGAGGACGCCGTGGGACAGAGGCATGTCTGCGTCGTCGCCGCCGATCACCCGGTCCATGTCGCGGCGGATGCCGGCGGCCACGCTCACCAGGGTCTGCTGGACGATGTCCAGGCGCCGGGCGAGGTGGGCGACGTCGTCGGCGGAGCGGCCCAGCGGGGTGTCCTCGTCCTCCTGCCAGCCGGGGATCGCCCGCAGGTTGGGCACATCGAAGACGCGCAGGACCATCTCGGTGCCAACACTGGCCGAGGAAGCAGCGGGCGCGGTGGGCTGGCTCACCGGTTCGCCCCCTGGCGCGTCTTCAGGAGGGCGATGCCGGTCTCGACGGCTTCGCGCAGGCTGTCGGCGAGGGGGACGCCGGCGGCGGCCAGGCGCTCGGTGCTGTGCAGGCCGCCGGTGTGCAGGACGGCGACGGCGCCGACCTCCTCGGCGGCGACGGCGTCGTCGAGGCTGTCGCCGATCACCAGGGCGCGGCCCGGTTCGACGCCGAGGGCGGACAGGTGGGCGGCGAGGGCCGGGGCCTTGGAGTGCGCCGGTTCGCCGGTGCGGCCGTCGACGCGTTCCAGCAGTCCGCCGATCCCGGCCTTGGCGACCTCGGTCAGCAAGCGCGCGTGCGGGGCGAGGGAGAGCAGGCTCTGGCGGTGGCCGGCGGCCCGCAGGCCCAGCATGAGCTGGCGTACCCCGGCTCGCAGGCGCACCGGCCGCCGGTGGAGCACGTCGAGGAACTCGGCGTTGCTGCGGCTCCACTCCTCGTCGGTGATCGTCCGGCCGACGAGCGCGTCGTAGAAGGAACGGATCGGGACGGCGTGCAGGGCCCGGTACGTGGCTACGTCGATCCGGGGGCCGCCGATGCGGGGCAGCGTCGCGTTGAGCGCCGCGACGTGGTCGTCGAGGTCGTCTCGCACTGTCCCGTTCCAGTCCCACACGAGATGGATCCGGGACGGCGTGCTGGCGTTGGTGGTGGTGCGGTGGGTCAAGCGGGCTTCTCCGTAGGGGGGTTGGGAGTGAGGAGGTCGCGGCGGGCGGCGAGGAGCGCGGCGGTGAACGCGGCTGCCAGCGGGGGCAGGGCGGCGAGCGCGGTGGTACCGAGGACGGCGAGGTGTCCGGCGGCGGCCGATCCGGCGGCTTGGCCGACGCCGATCACGGCGATCAGCCAGGCGGCGGCCTCGGTGGCGGTGCCAGGCGGGGCGAGCCGGTCGGTGACGACGAAGGAGCTGGTGATCAGCGGGGTGAGGTAGAGGCCGGCGAAGAAGCCGGCGGCCAGCGCGTTGGGCGGGGCGGCGGTGAACGCCAGCGGTACAAGGCAGGCGGCGAAGCAGGCCGCGGCGTGCAGGAGCCGGCGGGTGACGGGGATTTGCTGCGGGGAGCGGGCGGCCAGCAGGCCGCCGATCATGCTGCCGGTGGACAGGGCGGCCGGGAGCAGTCCGGCGAGCCAGCCGCTGCGGTGTGCCTCGCCGAGGGCGAGAGCGAGCACGTTGAAGGTTCCCAGGGCCGCGCCGAAGGCGAACAGGGCGGTGAGCAGTAGTCGCAGCCCGGGCGAGCGCAGCGGACCGCTCCAGTGTCCGCCGCGGCGGGCGGGGGTCCTCCGGCGGGCGGGTGGGCGGATGGCCACCGTCAGGGAGCCTGCGGCTCCGACGACGGCGCAGGCGGCCAGGGCAGTTGCGGGGGAGGCGAGTTGGCCCAGTGCGGTGGCGGCCAGGGGGCCGGCGACGAACACGCCGGCCTGGGTGGTGCTGTCGAGGGTGAACGCGGCGTGCAGGTCGGCGGGGGCGACCAGGCGCGGCCACATCGCGCGCAGTCCGGCCTCCAGCGGCGGGGTCGCCGCGCCGGCGAGGACGGTGAGGAGGCAGGCGGTGAACGGGCGGGGTGTGCAGCCCAGGGCGGCGAGGAGGGCGAACGCGGTGGTGGAGACGACGGCGGCGCCCACGACGACGGAGGCCAGCCGGGTGCGGTCGACGACGCGGCCGAGCAGAGGCTGGCCGATCGCGCCGGCCAGGGCGTAGAGGGCGGCGAGGGCGGCGCCCAGGGACAGCGGGCCGTGCTCGGCGCGAACCGCGAGCAGCAGGGCGACGGGGGCCATCGCCGTCGGCAGGCGTCCGGTGAGCGTGCCCGCGAGCAGGGGCGCGACGTGGGGGGTACGCAGGATGCGGCGCAGGCCGGTCGGGTGCGGGGTGGGGGTGGTCACGGGCTCCGGAGGGGAAGGTTCGGGTGGGCGGTGCGCGCTCACGGCGAGGCGGGGCGCAGTTGGGCGGCGGCGGTGCCGAGGTGGGCCGAGGCGCTGGTGAGCAGGGTCGCGGCCTGCCCTCGGCTGGCCTGCAGGAGGCCGGCGGCTTCGGCGGCGGCGGGTTCGGCGAGCAGGTGGTGCAGGGTGTCGACCATCGCCGTGTTCGCGGCCAGCAGGCCGGACAGGGCGGAGGTGATGCTGGACAGGGGACGCAGGTGCGCCAGGGCGGGGGTGTCGGTGAGGTCGACGAGGGCGGCGGCCGTCGCGGTGGCGGTGGCCAGGTGCACAAGGGTGGCCAGCAGGTGGCGGCTGAGCAGGCGGGTGCCGTCGGGGACGCAGGCCGGCAGGTCGAGGGCGCGGGCGAGGGCCTGGATCTGCTCGCTCTCCTCCACCAGGTCGGCGACCAGGTCGCTCGCGGCGCTGCCGGGCAGGGAAAGGGTCGGGGACGTCAACGGGCCCTCCGGGCGGAGTCGGAGCCCAGCGGTGCGGGCGAGCTGATGATCGGTGCGCCGAGGGCTGCCGCGCGGGCGGCGGGCGACGGGCGAGCGGCGGTGGCCGCCGCGGCGCGGGGTTGGGCGGGGGTGATGTCGAGGTCCTGGAGCAGGCCGGCGGGGACCTCGCGCAGCCGGCGGCGCGCCGGGGCGGGGCTGGCCATGGCGGCGAGGACGGCCTCGGTGAGCTGGGCGGGAACGGCACCGCGCAGCTCCGCGTACCAGGGGTTGCTGTGGGGGCTTGCGGCGATGATCCGCATGGACGGCTCCCTGGTGTCCTCGTCCGGGCCCCAGCGCAGTTCGGCCAGCGAGTCGGGGGCGATGGCCTCGACCGCGCCTTCGCGGCGGTGCGCGCCGCTCCAGCCGGCCTCGGCCAGGCCGGCCAGCGCGGCCTCCGGGTCGGCGTCGGCCGGTCCGTTCTCGGCGTGGTCGACGAGCGCGGCCACCGCGTGCGCGAGGATCTCGTCGGGTACCCGGGCGCTGAACTGGGCTTGCCAGCCGGGGCCGCTGGCGATGAGGGCGTCCTGCGAGCGCTCGTTGCTGTAGTCGGTGACGACCGCGACGATCCGGCTGCGCGGGTGGTGGAACTCGCGTCCCAAGTCTGCGGGCGCTTCGAGCGGCCGCCACCGTGCGGCGCGCAGGGTGCGCGCCGCCGAGGCGGTGGAGCGCAGGGTGGGCGGGGCGAGGTAGGCGGGGCGGACGTCGACGAGGGTGTCGGCGAGTCGGGCGGGCAGGTCGGAGTCGGGCTGCCCCGCGCGGTGCAGCATCGGCCTCGGTGCCCTGGTGGTGGGGGTGGTTTCCACGGTGTCTTCTGCTCCCGTCCCGTCAGCGCTGGTGCGCGGCGGCGGGGCCGGCCACCAGCGGGGCCGCCTGCGGGGCGGGCGTGTCGCTGAAGCTGAGCGCCGTGGTCGAGCGGGTGGTGGCGGCGCCCGCGCGGGCGGCGGCCTGGGCGGCGGGCGAGGGCGCGGTGGCGGCGGGCGCGCTGACGGGCGAGGGGATGACGGGGCGGGCGGCCTGCTGCGGCTTGGGCGCCGGGGCCTTGGCGGTCTGCGGGGCGGGGACGTGGCGCTCGGCCCACCGGGCGATGACGTCCAGCGGTTCCAGCAGCTCCCGGCCGGCCGCAGTGAGGTCGTACAGGTAGGCGCGGCGCTCGCCGGTGCGCACGACCAGGCCCGCTTCCCGCAGCTGGGCCAGGCGCTGGTAGAGGGAGGCGGGGTGCGGGCCGTCGGCGGGCAGGACCAAGTCCTGGATCTCCGACGGGTACACCGGTTCGCCCTCGGAGGCGATCGCCCACAGCGTGGCGACGGTGTAGCGGCGGTCGAGGGAGGCCAGCGCCTGCGCGGTGTAGGCGCCCGGGCCGGTGCCGGTGCTCGGGCGGTCCTGGTGGGCGGAGGCCCAGCGGGCGACGGGCACCTGGATCTGCAGGGCCTCGCGCCCGGCCTCGGTCAGGGCGACTGCGCCGTCCCGGCCGGAGCCGGAGCGCGCCACGAGGCCGCCTTCCTCCATCGCCGTCAGCCGGGCGCCCAGGGCGGAGCCCATCCACGGCATCGCCTCGGAGAACGAGCGGTTCAGCAGCGTGCCGCCGTTGCGGTCCAGGGTCCGCAGGATCGAGATCACATTCGGCGCTCCCAGCACGGCGATGGCCTGCTGTACACGGGGGGCCAGGGAGAGGTCACGCACGACGGAGGAGGTCACGGGGGTGGGCACAGACATGGTGGTGGAATCCTTCGCGGAGCTGGAGGGGAGAGGTCGCCGGGCGGCGGGAGGTGCGCGCGGCGGCGGGCGGGCGGCGGGTCGGGTGCCGCCGGGCCGGCTCAGACGCTGGCGCGGGGCTGCCCGGCGACGGGCAGCGAGGAGAGGTCGGTGTGCGGCGGGACCGGAAGCAACCTGTGGTGCGGGTGGTCGGGGTTGGTGGTGCACGCGCCGAACGGGCCGTCCGGGGAGCGGAGTTTGAGCAGCAGCGGCTCCAGGTGGTCGCGCTGCCACACCGAGGGGCCGGTCGCTCCCGAGCGGGAGTCGGTCAACTCCTGCCAGGCCAGCCAGCAGTGGTGGATCCGGGCGAGGGCCTCGTCGTGCTCGGGCCACCGGGTGCACCACGGCCGGCCGGAGGCGATCTCCGCCCCGTAGGCGGACAGCAGGATGTGGTCCACCCACGGGGTCATCGTGCGGACCTCTTCGGCGAGGGCGTCGTCGTCGAAGGCCAGGATGGTCAGCGACACCGGGTCGCCGTCGGCGCCGTCGGCGTCCTCGAAGCCGGGGCCGAGGTCCAACTCCAGGTCCAGGAAGTCGTCGTCGGCGTCGTCGTCCTGGGCGAGGCGGTCGGCCACGATCGCCAGCGAGTCCCGCTCCGCCTGGAGCGCGGCCAGGGTCGCGCGCCACTCGGCGAGCGTCTCGGCGGTGACCTGGCCGCGCTCCGGCGGGTCGTCAGGAATTGAGGTGGACAAGAGGTGCTCCGGAATTTCGGGGAGGCGGGGTGATGTCCACGACTCTGCCCCACACCCCCACTCCTTGATTGGGAGATATCCCACGGGCTATGGAGGTCGGAATCTCCCTGTCAAGGAATTCGGTGATTCCCGCAAAGGGAAATTCCGGGCGTCAGCAACTCCATTGCCAGAGCGGCCTGTTGAGGGACTACGCCGTTGCCGAGCGCGGTCAGCTGGGCCGATCTGGAAAGCCCTGTGATCTGCGTCACCCAGCCCTTTTCGAGGCCCATGACCCACTCCACGAATGCCGGGGCGAGGCGTCCTCGGGAATCCACCGGGTCCGGTGCGGGACCAATCACCCGCTCCCATCGGGCGATGGCGGCGGTGTACTGCCCCCAGCGGGCCCCTCCCCCGGTGGCGAGGTCCACATCGGCAGCACCACCTGCGACAGCGGCGGCCGGAAGCCCTCCCCGCCGCGGCGCCCCGGCGTCCCGGTGTCGCTGGCCCTCGGCGTGGGCAGCATCTTCGCCGCGGCGCTCGACATCGTCAGGTCGCCCCTGCTCCCGCGCTGGTTCGGGCCTCCCTTCGTCCCGTCGCTCGCGCGCGGCGTCGGCAGCAGGTGCTCCACCAGGTCGCTCAGGTTCGGGCCGTGCCCGCCGGCCTTGCGCAGGTCCGGGTGCTGGCTGCCGCCGATCGTGCCCAGGTTGGAGGTGGGGGTGAGCAGCAGCGTGACCGCATGCCCCAGGTTCTCCCGGCCCGCGTCCGGGCCCTTGAAGTCCCTCGCACGCGGCGTCGGCAGGCCAGGCGACGAAGTTATCTGGACAGATCACCTGATTCAGCGACTGTGCTGGCCGCACGAGGTGCGTATGGTTCCGGCCGTGCGAGTAATGAAGGTGCCCGATG
>NZ_BAAANS010000068.1:0-40430 GCF_039529925.1 Kitasatospora saccharophila
CCGCTACGAACGCAAAGCCGACCACTTCGCCGCCTTCGCCAGCATCGCAGCAGCCATCATCTGCACCCGCAGACTCACCAAATGAGATGTCTTCTAACTGGTGCGAATGTGGCGCTGCGGGGTGGCCGCCCCGTTCGCGCCGGTTCCTGACGTCGCGTGATCAGGATTGCCCACTGGGCCGTTCGGGTTCCAGTCCGGGCACGCGGGTTCGCTCGAAGGTGTCACTCCGGGGAATAGCACCGGAACCGCCGGTGAGCGATGGAATGCCGTACTGGCAAGGGATTTCACCGCTCCGGGCGGGTCCGTGGCGATTTCCGCACGTCAGCATCAGGTTGACCGGGGGTCGACAGAAACCGGAAATCCGAAAACGGTGGTCCCCCGATTGTCGTACTGGCACACTGTGGGCTTATGCCTGATGCTCTTCCCCCCGCTCCCGGGCCCGAAGGAAGCGGCGCAGAATTCCCCGCGTCCGGGAGCCCGGAGGATCTCCGCACCACGGAGGTCGACCTCGGCGGCCTGGTGGGAGTGCTCGCCACGCACCTCTACTCCACCCCGCTGGTGGCACTGCGCGAACTGGTGCAGAACGCCCACGACTCGCACACCCGGCGGAAGTTGGAGGACCCGGAGGGGGCCTACCGGCCGCTCGTCCGGGTCACCGGCGACCCGGCGGCGCGGACGGTGGCGATCGAGGACAACGGGGCGGGGCTGACCGAGCCGGAGATCCACGCGTACCTGGCGACCGTCGGCACCGGCTACACCCGGATGCTGCGCGACCTCACCGGCAACCAGGACCTGATCGGCGCCTTCGGGCTCGGCTTCCTCTCGGCGTTCTCGGTGGCCGAGGAGGTCACCGTCACCACCGCCTCGCACCGCGAACCGCTGGCCGCGCACACCTACCGCAGCCGCGGCGGCGAGCAGTACAGCGTGCGGCCCGCCCCGGCGCGGCCCGGCCCCGGGACGGTGGTGCGGCTCCGGCTGAAGGCCGAACACGCCCACCTGGCCGACGAGTTCGCGCTGCGCGAGGTGCTGGCCCGGTACTGCGTGCTGCTGCCGATCGCGGTGTACGTCGGCGACGACGAGCAGCCGGTCAACGACGTCGCGGTGCCCTGGCGGAAGGACCTGCCCGGCCCGGTGCACCAGCACCGGATGCGGTTCGCCTCCGCCTTCGCCCGCAGCTTCGAGCCGCTGACGGCCTTCCCGGTGGCGCCCGTCGAGGGCCGCACCGACGCGGTCGGCCTGCTCTGGGTGCAGGACGGCGGGACGTACGGGTCCAGCGACAACCGGGACCTCGCGGTCTACCTGCGCGGGATGCTGCTCGCCGACGACGCCCGCGACCTGCTGCCCAGCTGGGCCGGCTTCATCGGCGGCGTGGTCGAGTCGACCCGGCTCACCCCCACCGCCAGCCGCGAGGACCTGCAGCGCGACGAGCACTACCGGGCGCTCCAGCAGGCGCTCGCCGACGCCATCGTCGACGGCCTGTACGAGACCGCCCGGCTGCACCCGGCGGCCTGGCGGCGGATCCTGTCCCGGCACGGGCAGGACCTGCTGGGCGCGGCGCTCTGCGACGACCGGCTGTTCACGCTGCTCGCCGACGACGTCCCCGTCCCCACCTCGCAGGGCGAGCTGACCGCCGGCGCGCTGCGCGCCGCGGGCTCCGGCGCGGTGCACGTGGCGCTGGGCAGCGGCGGCGGCTTCGAGGAGATGCTGTACCGGGCGATGCAGGTGCCGATCGCCCGCGGCGACCGGTACGCGGTGCTGCCGTTCCTGCGCCGCTACGCCCGGCTGCGCGACTGCCGGATCGTCGAACTCGGCAGCGAGAGCGGCAACAAGGAGCTGTTCCGGGCCCCGGACGTGCCGCTGCCCGCCGAGCAGCAGGCGTGGCTGGCGGCCGCGCTGACCGAGGACGGCGAGCAGCTGGTGCCCGCCAGGTTCGACCCGCCCGCGCTGCCGCTGGTGCTGGTGCCGGACCGCGAGGCCGAGCTGAAGGCCCGGATCGAGGACGACCGGGCGGACGCCCGGATCCCGTCCGCCGCCCTGCGGTTGGCGCGCGCGTTCACCGCCCGCACCGACGGCGCGGTCAAGGCCCGGCTGTACCTGAACCTGGCCTCGCCCGCCGTCCGCGACCTGCTGGCCGCGTACCGGGACGGGCACACCGGGGCGGCCACCGCCGCCGCGCTGCTGCGCTCGCTGAAGGTGATCATGGCGGCGGCCTCCGGCTCCGCGGGCGGCGACCTGGGGGCGGCGCTGTCCGGGGTCTCCACCGCGGTGGCCGCGCTCACCGCCGCGGTGCCGGCCGGCGGGCTGTCGGCGGTGCCCGACACCATCGCCGCAGCAGACCTTCCGCGAGGGGACGAGGAACGATGACCGCCGACATCTGGTCCTGGGTGCACGACACCCACCGGCAGCTCGCCGAGACCGGCCAGCACCGGCTGGCCGACGCGCTCGCCGAGATCGCCGGGCACGCCGTGGAGGGCCGCAACGAGCAGCTCGACGCGATGTTCCCGGAGGCGCTGGCCTCCGCGCGGGCGCTGGGCCTGCCCTGGGTGGAGGTGTTCCTGCGGCACTGGCGGCTGCAGAACCTGCTGAACAAGCGGCACCAGGGCGAGGCCGCGATGTCCGAGGCGGCGTCGCTGCTGGAGTTCGCGCACCGCGAGGAGACCGCCTCCTGCCCGCAGTCGGTGTGCGCCGTCCAGGACTTCACCATCTGCCACGCCAACATCGACGGCCCCGGCTACGTCCCGGAGCGGCTCGCCGTGCTGGAGGAGGCGCTGCAGCGGGTCGAACCGGCCCGGGCCTGCTTCGACTGCCTCTCCCGCGAGTACGCCGACACCCTGGAGGACGACGGCCGCCCCGCCGACGCGCTCACCTACCTCGACCGGGCCGAGACCCGGATCCGGGCGGCGGGCGAGCGCACCTCGCTGTCCTTCGCGCACAGCCGCGCCTCCGCGCTGCACCGGCTCGGCCGCCACCAGGACGCGCTGGACGCGTACGACACCGCCGAGCGCTCCTACGTCGCCGCCGGGAACCGGCCGGACGACGACGACCGGCGCAAGCTCTCCGCCGGGCGGGCCCTGCAGTTCGCCGCGCTCGGCCGCACCGACCGCGCGCTGGAGCTGCTGCCGGACGTCGAGGAGGCCGACCGGTCCCCCGACATCCGCAACCGCTGGTCCGCCGCCGTCGAACTGCTGGTCGCTGCCGGTGAGTTCGACAACGACGCCGCACTCGGTGCCCGACTCGCCTCCTGGGCTGGCGAGTTGGACGCTGTCGGTTCGCACCGCCCCTGCCTCGACCTGGTGTTGCGGGCCGGCCGGCTCGCGCTCGCCCGGGGCGCCCGCGAGGTCGCCCTGACGCTGGCCGGCACCGGCGAGCGCAAGCTCGGACAGCTCCGCCGCACCGCGGGCGTCGCCGAGCAGGTGGCCGGGCTGCGGGCCGCCGCCGAGGCCCTACCGCGCCCCGAACTGCCGGTTCCGGCCGATGAGTTGACGTCCTGGCTGGCCGAGAACCACCCCGACCCGGAGACCGGCGCCGAACTGCTGTCCGCCGCGCTGGCCGTCGCCCGGGCCCGCGGTGAGCAGCCCGACACCGTCCTGGTGGTCAACCTGGCCGGCGCCCTGGGCGCCCTCGGCCACACCCGGGCGGTGGCCGAACTCGCCTGGGCCCAGCTGGAGTTGGACCCCGGCCACGAGTACCTCACCGGCATGCTCGGCCAGCTCCTGATCGACGCCGAGGACGGTGAGGGCATCGACCGGCTGGCCACCCGACTGGCCGCGGCCGACCCGGCCGCCGCGCACTGGCTGCGGGCCCGCTGGGCCTCCGCCCAGGGCCGCTGGGCGGAGGTCGGCGAGCAGTGCGCGGCCGTCCTGGTCCACTCGCCCGAGGCGCTCAACACCCGCCGGCTGGCCGCGGCCGCCGCCACCCGGCGCGGCGACCACGCCGAGGCCCAGCGGCTGTACGAGGAACTGCTCGCGCACGCCCTCGACCCGGCCGAGGCGGGCGAGGAGGACGCGCACCGCACCGTCCAGGAACCCGACCTGTGGCACCTGGTCACCGCCGCCACCGCCAACCGGGACTGGGCGGCCGTCCGCGCCGCCGGCGCCCGGATCGGCATCGAGTTCGACACCGACAGCGGCCCCGTCGAGGAGCAGTGGCAGCTGATCCAACTGCGCGTCCCGCGGGCCAACGGCACCACCACCGACCTGCCCGCCGTCCGCACCGGCCCGGCCACCGCCCGGGTGCTGCCAGTGCTCGGCGAGGACGTCGACCTCAACCACGGCGACATCGTGGTGTTCTCCCCGGCGGTACTGGGCGACCGTCCGGAGCCCGGCTCGGCGGAGGCCGAGGACTGGCAGCCGGTCTTCGCGTTCCTCACCCTGCTCGACCCGGCGGGCTTCACCACCTACTGGATCGACGGCGCCTGCCCAGAACCGGAGCAGTGGTACGCCCTGCGCGACGCCGTCCGGGCCGCCGGGCACGCGGTCTGGGTCTACAGCGGCGACCAGTACCGCACCAACGACCCGGCCGACCCCGAGGGCAGCCTCCCCGGCATCTACGCGGCCCTCGGCGTCCCGCCGACCGCCACCGCCGCCGAGGCCGACGCCCTCCTCACCTCGCTCACCGCCCACCTCGCCCACCCGCTGGCCTGGCCCGCCCTCGCCGAGGCGGCGGGCGCCGACACCGCCCGCCACCAGAAGATCGTCGACGACTACGGCCTCTGATCGCCCCCCGCCAACCGCCCCGCCCGGTCAGGGCCGGGGCGGGGTGGGGTCGAGGTAGACCCGGGTGACGGCGGGGACGGCCCGGCGGATGGCGCGTTCGGCCTGGTCGCAGGCGGTTTCGACCTCGGCGGCGGTGGCCAGGTCGGCGAAGTCGACCTTGGCGGCGACCAGGACGTCGTCGGGGCCGTGGACGCTGGTGACCAGGTCGAGGACGCGGACCACCCGGGGCTGGGCGGCGAGGGTCTCGGTGATGGTGCGCTCGTAGCGTTCGGGGAGGGAGCGGCCGATCAGCAGCGAGGCGTTGTCGCGGGCCAGCACGTAGGCGACCCAGCCGAGCAGGGCGCCGATCAGGATCGAGGCCAGGCCGTCCCAGAGGGCGTCGCCGGTCAGTTGGGCGCCGAGCAGGCCGCCGAAGGCCAGCAGCAGGCCGACCAGGGCGGCGGCGTCCTCCAGGAAGACGGCCTTCACCGCGGTGTCGGAGGTGTGCCGCAGGTACCGGTAGCCGCCGACGGCGAGCCGGCGGGTCTCGCCGCGCAGTTGGCGGACCGTCCGGGAGAGCGAGACCGACTCCAGCACGAAGGCGATGCCGAGGATCAGGTAGGACAGCGTCGGGCTGCCCAGTTCCTCGCCGTGCCGCAGGGTGTGGATGCCGTCGTGCACCGAGAACACCGCGCCGCCGACGAAGGTCGCGAAGGAGGCGAGCAGCGCCCACAGGTAGCGTTCGCGCCCGTAGCCGAGCGGGTGCGCGGCGTCGGCGGGGCGGGTGCTGCGCTTGAGGGAGAGGAAGAGCAGCACCTCGGTGACGGTGTCGGCGAAGGAGTGCGCGGCCTCGGAGAGCATCGCGCTGGAGCCGCTGACCGCGCCCGCGACCGCCTTGGCGAGGGCGATGCCGAGGTTGCAGGCGCCCGCGACGATCACGGTGGTGACGCTCTCGCCGCCGTCGTGCCCGGAGTCCTCGGCCGCCGTCCGCTGCTCGCTCATGACTGGTCAGTATGTCTGATTTAGGGCGTTTCCGGGAGGAGGGGCGGCCGGACGGCCCGGGTGCCGGAGTCCGCGCCACCGGTTGTTCGCACCGGCGCCGCCGATCGGGCAAGGTGGAGGCCAGGAGGCGGCCCCGACCGGGCGGGCGGCCGGGGTGGTGGAGGAAGCGCAGTGTCCGATCGCGAGCCGGAGGGCGTGCCGGCACCGGAAGCGCCGCCCACCGAGGGGCTGCTCGGACCGGACGCGCCGCCGATCGAACGGACCGTCAGCGTTCCGCACGCGCCGGCGCCGGTGCAGACCGAGGGGCTGCTCGGCCGCCACCCGGTGCCCGAGGCCGCCGAGTCCGTCCGGGCCCGCCGCAATCCGCTGGCCCAGGACACCCTCACGCCCGAGGAGTGGAACGCGGCCGGCTACACCCCGTCCCGCGGCATCAACCTGGCCGAACTGCACAAGGGCGCCCCCGGCGACGCCCCCTGGCCGGACCGGATGCGCACCCTGCTGCGGACGCCGATGGCCGAGCGCCCGGCGTTCGAGCGCACCCCCCGCGAACTGCACCCCGCGGCCGGCGCGCAGGCCCAGCGCAACGTGCCCCGGGTGCTCGACCTGTCGCTGCGGATCGGCGAACTGCTGCTGGCCAGCGGCGAGGCCGCCGAGGACGTGGAGGCCGCGATGCTCGGCATCGCCCACGCGTACCGGCTCGACCACTGCGAACCGCAGGTCACCTTCACGCTGATCTCGATCTCGCACCAGCCCTCGCTGATCGACCCGCCGGTCACCGCGGACCGGGTGGTGCGCCGCCGCACCTCCGACTACACCCGGCTGGCCGCCGTGTACGAGCTGGTCGCCGACATCACCGCCGAGCAGGTCACCGTCAACGACGCCTACCGGCGCCTCGCCGAGATCCGCCGCAACCGGCACCCGTACCCGGTGTGGCTGATGTCGGCGGCCACCGGACTGCTGGCCGGGGCGGCGTCCTTCCTGGTCGGCGGGCGGATCGACTCCACGGCCTGGCTGGTGTTCGTCTCCGCCTTCACCACCGCCGTGGTGGGCGACCGGCTGGCCTCGGCGATCGCCCGCCGCGGGCTGCCCGAGTTCTACCAGTTCGTGATCGCCGCGATGCCCGCCGCGCTCTGCGGCATCCTGCTGTCCTTCAACGAACTGCACCTGCGCGGCTCGGTGGTGATCACCGGTGGGCTGTTCGCGCTGCTGCCCGGCCGGGCCATGGTCGCCGCCGTCCAGGACGGCCTGACCGGCTTCTACATCACCGCCGCGGCCCGGCTGCTGGAGGTGATGTACCTGATCGCAGGCATCATCATCGGCGTGATGCTGGTGCTGTACGTCGGCGTCAACTACAACGCCCGGCTGCGGCCGGACGAGAGCCTGGGCGGCACCACCAGCCCGCCGATCCAGCTGGTCGCCGCGATGGTGCTGGCGCTGGCCTTCGCGATGCTGCTGCAGACCGACCGGCGCTCGCTGCCGATGGTGGTGATAAACGCCGCGATCGGCTGGTCCACCTACGGCGTGCTGACCAACAACGCGGGCATCTCGCCGATCGTCGCCACCGGCCTCGCGGCGGGCCTGGTCGGCCTGTTCGGGCAGCTGCTGGCCCGCTACCGGGCGGCCTCCGCGCTGCCGTACGTGACCGCGGCGATCGGGCCGCTGATGCCCGGTTCGGCGCTGTACCTCGGCATGCTGGCCTTCGCCCAGGGCCACGCCGCGTCCGGGCTGGTCTCCGCCTCCCGGGCGGTGGCGCTGGCACTGGCGCTGGCCATCGGCGTCAACCTCGGCGGCGAGGTGGCCCGGCTCTTCCTGAAGAACCCCGGCGCCAGCGACCGCGACACCCCGCACGCGCTGATCCCGCGCCGGGCGGCCAAGCGCACCCGCGGCTTCTGACCGCCCGCGGTTCCCGAGCACCCGCGGTTCCCGAGCAACCCGCGCCACCCCATGAGATAGAGGCACCACCAGATGACCAGTGCACTGCTGGACGGCTACCGCCACCACATCGTGGACGCCCACAAGCAGCCGCTGTTCCTGCTGCTGGTCGGGTTCATCACCTCGTTCGCGTTCATCCGGTTCAGCACCCGGATGATCCGCGCCCAGGTCCGCTGGTGGCCGGGCAACATCACCCCCGGCGGGCTGCACATCCACCACATGGTGTTCGGCCTCGGCTTCCTGCTGCTCGGCGGCATCGGCACCTTCGCCACCGACGGCGGGCACCCCTGGATCGACTGGTTCGGCCTGTCCTTCGGCATCGGCTGCGGGCTGGTGCTGGACGAGTTCGCGCTGATCCTGCACCTGGACGACGTGTACTGGAGCGAACAGGGCCGCAAGTCGGTGGACGCGGTGATCCTCGGCATCCTGCTGACCGCGCTGCTGCTCACCGGCTACGTGCCGCTCGGCGTCGTCCCCGGGCAGGACACCCGCTGGGGGCTGGTCGCGGTGATCGGGGTCAACGCGCTGGTCTGCCTGGTCGCCCTGCTCAAGGGCAAGGTCTGGACGGGGCTGCTCGGCATCATGGTGCCCGGCCTGTCCTGGATCGGCGCGATCCGGCTGGCCCGCCCCGGCAGCCCGTGGGCGCGCTGGCGCTACACCGGACGCCCCCGGCGCATGGCGCGCGCGACCCGGCGCGAACGGCGGCTGCACGCGCGGACGGACCGGGCCCGCACCTGGCTGTTCGACCTGATCGCCGGGGCGCCCGACAAGGTCCCGGCCGGGCACCCGAAGGCGCAGGCGGTGGCCGAGCGGATGGCCGCCCGGGCACTCGCCCACCGCCGCCCGCGGCGGGGCCCGTACGGGGCGGCGGGCGGGTACGGGCCCGGGTACGGCGCCGGGGCCGGTGCGCTCGGGGCCGGGCCGGGCGGCGCGGGGGACGCGGGAGGCGCGCACGGGGACCCGGCCCGGCGGGCCCGGGCCCAGCGCCGCCGCCGCACCGTCCGGGCCGGGCGGCCGCGGACCACCGCGACCGGGCCGGGGCGGCCCTCGGGCCGGGTGCGCTGAGCGGGACCGGTCGGTCGGTGGGTCGGTGGGGGAGAGCGGGTCCTCGGGGGGCGGGTGGGGCGGCTGTTGAAGGGGTGTTGAAACCGGCGGCGGCGCGTCGCTCGGCCGGTAGGGTTCGTGGACGTCCCGCCCGCCCGGCGCATATGCCCGCTCAGACAATCCGACATCTCACCCGCGCGGCCGCATGGCGATCGCGCCGGGTCACCGTCCGGTCTGGGAATCTTGCGGTGCGTGACCGATCCGTCACGTCACGGGACATTTGACCATCCGTCAGGAACCGTCGCCACCCGCCGAGAGGGGACCCGTCATGCCGCGCAGGCTCCTCCCCAGCTTCCCCGCCCTCCCCACCTTCCCCGGACTCCTGCTCGCCGCCGCCGCCCTGCTCTCCCTGCTGCCCGCCGCGAGCGCTCCGGCGGTGGGCGCCCCTGCGGTGGGTGCCCCGGTCGCGGGGGCGCCGGCCGTGGACGCCCCGGCCGTGGGCGCGGTCGCGAACGTCCCCGGGTACGCCGCCGCCCGGCCCGCTGTCGCCCGGCCCGCCGACGACCCGCCGCAGCCCGACTACCCCTCCGCGGACGACGTCGCCCGGGCGCACGCCGACGCCGACGCCAAGGCCGCCGACGCCGGGGCCGTCGAAACCGCACTGGCCGCCGCCCGGGACGAACTGGAACGCGCCGGGCAGGCCGCCGAACAGGCCGTCGAGGCGTACAACGGCGCCCTCGTCCGGCTCTCCCGCGCCGAGGCCGCCGCCAAGGCCGCCGCCGCCCGCTCGGCCACCGCCGAGACCGCCCGGGCCGAGGCCGCCGACCGGGCCGCCGGGCTGCTCGCCGAGATCTACCGGCAGGGCGCCTCGCCCCAACTCTCGGCCATCAACGCCCTGTTGGACTCGCACGGCACCGCCTCGCTGTCCGGCCGGGCCGCCGCCATCGGCATCGCCGGTGCCCAGACCCGGCAGATCCTCGACGACGCCACCGCCACCGCGAAGGCCGCCGCCCGGGCCGCCGCCGAGGCCCGCACCGCCGAGGCCGCCGCCCGCACCGCCGCCGGGACGGTCCGCACCGCCAAGGAGCAGGCCCAGCAGCGGGTCACCGAGCAGCAGGCCCGGGTCGCCGCGACCGCCACCCGCCGGGAGAAGCTGCTCGCCGAACTCGCCACCGCCCGCAACACCACCGTCGAACTCGAACGGCAGCGGCAGGAGGCCCTCGACGCCATCGCCGCCCGCGAGGCCGAGGAGGCCGCCCGCCGCGCCCAGGCCGAGGCCGAAGCGGCGGCCGCCGCCGCCGCCGAGAGCGCCCGGCACCACGCCGCCCCGCAGCGCGAGAGCGCCTGGTCGGCCGGCGGCTCCGAAGCGGCGCTCGCCTTCGCCCGCTCCGTCATCGGACTGCCCTACATCTGGGGCGGCGAGGGCCCGCAGGGCTACGACTGCTCCGGCCTGACCATGATGGCCTGGCGCCGCGGCGGCAAGCAGCTCACCCACTTCGCCGCCGACCAGTACGCCGAGTCCACCCCGGTCGGCTACGCCCAACTCCGCCCCGGCGACCTGGTCTTCTGGACCAAGACCGGCCGCGCCGCGGACATCTACCACGTCGCCATCTACCTCGGCGACGACCAGATGATCGAGGCTCCCCGCCCCGGCACGGCCATCAAGCAGGCCAGCCTCTGGATCATGGGCCGCCCGGACTTCTACGCCCGGCCGTGACGGATCGGCCCCGGCGGTTCCCTCAACGTCCCACTGGGGGCGGGGGTAGCCGCGGAGTCGGTGCGCCGAGCGGGGCCACCGGCTCCGGCCCGGCGGAAAACCGGATGCCGGGGTTCAGGGGCCGTCGTACGGTGGCCCGATGGGCAACGACGCGCAGCAGGGCCCCCACCGGGGCATCGAGATCCGGCCGATCACCCACGAGGAACTGGCCGACTGGGACCGGGCGCTCGCGCTCGGGTTCATGCGCCCGCACGTCGCCCCGGCGACGGAGTGGCGGGAGCTGCTCTTCGAGCCGGGGCGGATGCTGGGCGCCTTCGACCACGACGGCCCGGCGGGGGCGGCGGACGGGCGGCCGCGCTGCGTGGCGACCTTCCGCAGCTTCGACACCGGGCTCACGGTGCCCGGCGGGGCACTGCTGCCGGTCGACGCGATCACCGCCGTCACGGTCAGCGCCACCCACCGGCGGCGCGGCCTGCTCACCGGCATGATGCGGCACGATCTGACCGCCGCCCGCGAGCGCGGCGCCGCCGCCGCGATCCTGATCGCCGCCGAGCACAACATCTACGGCCGGTTCGGCTTCGGTTCGGCCGTCCCGCTGGCCGGCTGGCGGGTCGACGTGCTGCGGTCGGGCGGCCTCCGGGCCGGGCTGCCCGTGCACGAGGGGCACCGGATCGACTTCGCCACCCTGGAGGAGTTCCGCAAGCACGGCCCCGAGCTGCACGAGCGCTGGCGGCCCACCCAGCCCGGCGCGATCGGCCGGTTCGAGGGCTGGTGGCGGCTGCGGGCCGGCGAGGTCGACCTGCCCGGCTTCGACTGGAAGCAGGGCTACACCGCCTTCCACCGCACCGCCGACGGCACCCTCACCGGCATGATCAACTACACCGTCGACGACAAGTGGGACGGCGCCTACCCCGACTGCCCGCTCACCGTCCGGGACTTCATCGCGCTCGACCGGGAGACCGCCAACGCGCTCTGGACGTTCGCCTTCTCCGTCGACTGGGTGCGCCAGGTCGTCGCCCCGCACCTCGGCACCGGCGACGTGCTCCCGCAGCTGCTCAACGACCCGCGCGGGGCCAAGCCGCACGAGGAGAACGCCGACTTCACCTGGCTGCGGCTGCTCGACCTGCCCGCCGCGTTCGCCGCCCGCCGCTACCAGGCCCCCGGCCGCCTGGTGCTGGACGTCACCGACCGGGCCGGCTGGACGGCCGGGCGCTGGGCCCTGGAGGCCGCCCCCGACGGCACCGGCCGGATCACCCCCACCGACGACCCGGCCGACCTCGCGCTCGACGTCTCCCGGCTCAGCGCCCTCTACCTGGGCGGCGGCAGTGCGGCGGCCCTCGCCGACGCCGCCCTGCTCACCGAACTGACCCCGGGCGCGGCCGTCCGGGCCGACACCCTGCTGCACACCGCCCGCGCCCCCTGGAACCCGGACGGCTTCTGACCGGCCCCGGCAATCCGGTTGGTCCCCGGGACGCGGTTCGGGACAGACTGGCGGGCATGGGAGACCGTGCGAACTACGTCCTGCTGGACGGGGCCGGCGCCGTGCACGGGCCGTACGTGGACAAGTACGGCGCCGTCGGGCT
Source organism: Kitasatospora saccharophila (assembly GCF_039529925.1). Lineage (NCBI taxonomy): Bacteria > Bacillati > Actinomycetota > Actinomycetes > Kitasatosporales > Streptomycetaceae > Kitasatospora > Kitasatospora saccharophila. The sequence continues at coordinate 11,973 of NZ_BAAANS010000068.1, forward strand.
CGACCTCGCGCTGCTGGCCGGCCCGGCCCGCACCGCCGAGCGGATCCGGGGGCTCGGGCCCGGCGGGTGCGGGTCCGGCGGCTCCGGCTCCGACGGGTCGGACGGGTCGGACGGGTCCGGGCCGTACTGGCTGGACGACGTGTTCTGCCAGGGCGCGGTGCTGGTCGACCAGCCGCGCCGGGTCCTGCTGTTCTTCGCCTGGGAGGGCCCGAGCACCGATCCCCGGCTGCGCGCGGCCACCTTCGGACTGCTCCGGGAAGCCTGGCCCGGATGGGAGTTGCGCTGGTGCCACGACGGCAACGCCGACCTGCGCCGGTACCTCGGCCTCGACCCGGAGGCCGTCCGCGACCGGGACGCGGGTCCGGTGCCGCTGGCCCTGCTCACCGAGTGGCAGGAGGTCGCGGCGGAGGAGCCGGCCGTCGTCGTGGTGACGGTCGGGCGCCACCGCTGTCACCTGCTCGCCGACCTCGGTCCCCACCCCGTCGCCGAGGGCCCCGCACTACTGCAACGCCTGGCCAGGGCAACCGACTTCAGCCACTGCGAGGTCGCCGCCGACGCGGGCCTGCACCTCGATCCGGAACGCCGCACCCTCGGCTGGTGGACGCTCACCAACCTCCCCGAGCCGGAAGCCGTCCCGACCCGCTGGCCGGGCTGGACGGTGCGGCGCTGGGACGACGACCCCGCACGCCATCTGGCCGCCGCACCCGGCCTGTTCACCCTCCCGGCGGTCGACCCGGACGCGGCCGGGGCCGCCGTGCTGCGGGCCGCCTTGCTGCGGGCCGCCGAGCACGACAATCACCGGCGGGGTGGCTGGAGTTGAGCGGCCCGCCGGGCGTCAATCGCACGGTGGCGTGATTCACCCCTGGGCGTGCCGAACACTCTTGCCGTGGCGCGTAGTTGGCGCACCCCCGGCGCAACTCTTGCGTACCGGCCGTGAGCTGGGGGAACGGGTCGAGCTGTGGCCGCCCGGAGGGGTGAACGCGAATCCGGGGCGGGCGTCGCCGTTCGAATCTGACGGATCGACAGTTCCCTTGCTGGTGCCTAGCGTTCGGGTCAAACGGGTCGCTCTCGACAGAGCAGAGAAATGCCCCGGTGGGTGCAGCGAACACCCCCGGGGCGAGGTCGAAGCGCCCCTTCCCAAACACCCAATCAAGGGACTTCGACGTGTTCCACCTTAGCGCCTGGGTCGCGCCCTGCATCGCCATCGCCGCGCTCTTCCTGGTCTTCGCCCTCGCCTGGTACCTCTCCGGCGCGGGAGAAGCACCAACCGGCCGCCACCGTACGGGGGTTGAGATCCGCAAGGGTCGCCACCGGGCGAGCGCCACCCCCGCTGCCGCACCGACACCCGTCCGACCACCGAACACCCTTCCGGTCTGCTCCCGGTTCCGGCACCCGCTCTCCCTGCACGCGCTGCGGCGCACGATCATGCCCAGACTCCCGCTCGTCCACGGCCCCGCCACCCGGGTCGCCGTCCGCCCGGCCCCCCGCCCGGCCGTCACTCCGCGCGTCATGCCGCTCTGGACCGCGTACGGGGCCGCTGCTCCGTCGGACCGGAACGAGAACGTGGCCTGATGCGGACGTCGGCCGGGTCCGGGGCGTCGCCGAAAGCGGGGAACCCGGGATTTCGGGCCGGGTTGCTGCTGGGCTGGTCCCGGTCGAATTGCCGCGTCCGACCGGGGCGGGGCACGCACGTGGGGGGTACGACTGTGAGTGACCGCATTCCGCCGGAGCGTTCCGGGGGCTGGCACGGTGCGCGCGGCGGAGGTTCGCGGGGGCCGACTCGTACGGCCGCCGCCCGCCGGGAGGAGTTGCGGACCCTGCCGGATCCGGGGGATCCGGGTGACCCGACCGAGGGGAAGGAGCAGCAGATGCCGCAGAAAGAGCCGTCGGGATCGGGCAACAAGGGGATGGGCGGAGCACCCCCGCCGCCGCCCGGTCCGCGCAACCCCCCACCGCCGAGCGGGAATCCGAAGCCGCCGACCGACCCGCCGAAGGGCTAGGAGCCCACCGCCGCCGGGGCGGTCGGACGGACGGGACCGGCTTGCCGGTGGTGCGGGCGTGGGCGATCTTCCGGCGGGCCGATTCGCCTTGAGGGGGGCCGGGTTCCCGCTCGTTCGCTCACTATCGACTCTTGGGCAGAAGTTGGTAAAGTGCTGACCGGGTCGTCACGGGGGAGATCAGCACGGCGACTCAGGGTAACGAACATGGGGGGAAACATGGGCGAATCCATTCGTGCGGTCGGGACCGGAACCGGCGGCACGCGGGCACCGGATCTTCCGTCGGGCACACTCAGGGTGTCCCCGGACGAGATGCGTTCCTGGGCCGCGTCCGCGCAGGAGATCGGGACGTCCTTCCGTACGGCCGGTTCGACCGTCGACGGGGAAGTCACCGACGCGTACGTGACGCTGTCGGGCTGGCTCAGCGGCCCGGCCCTGCGGGATCGTTCGATCCGCTGGGGGGACCAGGAGAGCACCCTCGGCAACCTGATCGCCGATGTCGCCGACCGGTTGAAGCGCACTGCCGACAACTACACCGCCGCCGACACCGCCGCGCAGAACCACATCGCCGCCGCGCACGGCGGGTGGTGACGGGTGCTCACCTTCGAGGCCGTGACGGAGGCCAAGCTCGACCGGGTGAATGCGGCGGCCGATGCGTGGGGCGCGCTGCGCAACCGCTACCTCGGGCTGCACGACCAGTGGATGCAGCAGGTGGTGAACCCGATGATGGCCGGCTGGGAGGGCAGCACCGCCGCCCAGGCGCAGATCCGGGTGCGTCGGGTCGCCGAGCAGCTGAACGCCGCGGCCGAGGAGGCGGCGGACCTCGCCGCGCTGCTGAACGACGCGGAGAGCGAGTTCCGCGACGCGCAGAACCGGCTGCGGCAACTGGTCGAGGAGGAGGCCCCCGCCGAGCAGTTGCGGATCACGTCCACCGGTGAGGTCGTCGACGTGCAGTCCGAACCGGAAGGGGCGCAGCAGGCGGAGGGCTGGGTGGAGCGCCAACTGGGCCGCCAGCAGGCCGTCGTGCTGATGGAGACGAGGATCAACACCGTGCTGGCGCAGGCCACCCAGGCCGACCAGGCCACCGCCTGGGCGCTCGCGCAGGACCCGAACGGGGCGGAGGACCACGGTTTCAACGCCGACGGGTTCAACGACCTCGACCAGGCCGGGTCCGCCGAACGCGACCTCAGGGAGGCGCTCGACCTGGCCCGCAAGGGAGGGAAGCTGTCACCGGCCGAACTCGCCAGACTGAACGTCCTGTTGGAGGCCCACCAGGGTGACCCGGCGTTCGCGGAGGGGTTCGCCACCGGCCTGGGCGCGCGCGGCACGATGGAGTTCTGGCGGAGCGTCAACGACCCCGCGCAGTACGGCGACCCGTTCGGCCCCCGGCTCGGCGGCCAGCCGCCCGAGCGGGCGGAGACGATGAAGAAGCTCCAGGCGTCCCTGGGCGAGACCCTCGGTACGGCCAGCCACAGCCACAGCCAGGCGATGGACGCCTGGAAGAAGGAAATGATCGGCATCGGCCCCGAACGGATCGCGGGCAGCGGCTACCAGCCGATGGGGTTCCAGCTGATGGGCAGCCTGATGCGCACCGGCGACTACGACAGCGGTTTCCTCGACGACTTCGGCACCGCACTGGTGGACCAGGAGCGGAGCGGGGGCGAGCACGCCACCGACTGGTACTCGCGGGGTCTCCACGGTTCCGCGAACTGGGACTACCTCGCCGAGGACGGCACCAGTGCCGACCCGATGGCGGGATTCTCCGCCGCCCTCGGCCACAACCCGGACGCGGCGACCGCCTTCCTCGACCCCGGCCCGGGCGGTGCCAACGACCATCTCAAGTACCTCCTAGAGGTCCGCAAGTGGCCCCTCGACGTGGGGGACGGGATGTTCCACGCGTCCTCCGGGCCGCTCGGTCCCGCCCTCGAAGCGGCCGCCACCGGCGACCCGGCCGGCCAGGCCGACGGTGACCGCCGGCACACCGAGGCCCAGGCCCGGGTGGCCCAGGCGGCCCTGACGGCGCTCGATCCCGATGCCGGCGACGAGGAGTTGCCCAACGGCCTCCAAGGCCCGATCGCCAACGTGCTCGCGGACTACGTGGACGACACCCACGCGGCGTTCGGCGGCGTCGACGACCGGCAGCCCGGCGGCGCGACGGACGGGTCCGTGTACACCACGCCGGACGGCTCCGCGCACATCGCGGTCAACCAGGGCACCCTGATCCGGGTGATGCGCGGCGCGTCGGAGGACCCCGACGCGTACGCCGTGCTGCACACCGCGGAGACCCGCAAGGTGTCGGAGGTGCTGCGGGACATCCCGCCGGGTGCGAGCGAGACCCAGCAGCGTGACCAGATCCAGCAGAGTGCCGCCGCCCTGTCGGTGTACGACGCGATCCGGGACGACGTCCGGTACGACGAGCGCGACGACGACAACGACGCCGTCGAGTGGAACGCCAAGGTGGTGCAGAGCGTCGCGGCGGTGGCCGACATTCCGGCCGGGCCGGCCAAGGACGTCATCGACCCGCTGACGGACGCCTGGCTGACCTCGGTGGTGAACGACAGCAAGGAAGCGACCGACAACAAGGCGTTGGCCGAGGTGGGCCAGCGGGACTTGGAAGCGAAGGGCCAGCTCAAGTTCCAGATCGGCGAGTGGGCCGAGCAGCGTGGTGACGACGAGGACAGCTCGTACGTCAACGTGCTGCAGCGCGAGGCCGAGAACACCCGCGGCACTGCTTACACCTCCGCCATCGAAGCACTGAGGGGTCACTCATGACGCCGGACCAGTACAGCGCGCCGGTCCCGCCGGTGCCCGCCGTCCCGCCGGTTCCGCCCGGCCCCCCACCCCACCGGCCGGCCCGGCGGAACCGGCGGCGGTGGGTGTGGCTCGGGGTGGTCCTGCTCGTGGTGGGGGCGCCGACCGGGTGGTACTTCGGCGGCGGGTACGACCGCTGGCAGGACGGACGTTCGCTGCACGGGCTGTGCGGGGGAACGGTGGACACCACCGAAGTACGGGAACTGCTCGACGGTGCAGGGCGGTTGAGCGGCTACGAGATCCCTTCGGGCGGAGGGCTCGCCAACTGCGTGCTGACGGCACCGGACCGGTCCGGGTCGCTCTCGGTCACCGTCGACTGGGGCGGGTCGGGGGCGTACGGCGCCATGTTCAGGCTCCGGCGCACCCACGCGGTCCGGTCCGAGGGCGTGCCGGTGGTGCCGGTGGGCGCCGGGTGGGCGGGAGTGCTGTCGGCCGGCGACGACGACCGGGCCGACCTGGTGCTGGCCCTGTCCTGCACCGGCAAGGAGGCCGACCGGCAGTTGATCGTCAGCCTGACCGCCGACCCGACGAAGGACCGCGACGGCCCGAAGGACGATTTCGCCTCGGGCGGGCAGCGGGCCCGGCTGGGCCGGATCGGTGCCCGGTTCGCGCAGCGGGCCAACGACATCTGGGGCTGCGGCGCCCGGCTCGGCGGGAGGATCGAGCAGGTGCCGGGCCGGGCGGACATCGCGACCGTCCGGTCGGGGAAGGCGGACGGCACCTGCGCCGGGGTCGCCGGGCCGGTGCGGGAGAGCCCGGCCGACGGCGTCGCACCGATCGAGGACTGTGCCGTCCTGACGCCCGACGGTTCCGGGACGGTCGGCCTGAGGCTGTCCGCCTACTACCCTCCCTTCACCGATCAGGCCAGGGAGGGCATCGGCCTGGAGCGGGGGTCGACCGGACCGGGGACCGACGGGAGCTTCAGTTGGGCGACCGCGAAGTGCCCCGGCGGCACGGTCGTGTACCTGGGGAACCGCCTCGGACCGGTGGACGCCCCGGCGCGGGACGCCCTCGCCGCGTTCGCCCGGCACTCCGCCGAGCGCCACGGCTGTTCGGCGCCGGAGCTGCCCTGACGGCCCGCCGCCCTCCGGCGGGGGCGGGCGGGAATCCCGGGCCCCGGGCCCGGGAGGGCGTCACTTGACGATGGTCTTGCCGATGCTGGGCAGCACGAAGTCCTGGATCAGGCCCTTGGCGTCGCGGACCAGCGGGCGGAAGACCCGGTAGCGGGAGAGGTTGATCAGGCGGGCCACCAGGGGGGTGGAGCGCCTGACGAACTCGCGGGTGCGTTCGGTGTCGGGCGTGCGGTCGAAGACCCAGTACAGGACGACGACCATCAGGTGCAGCCAGAGCACGTCGGGCAGCAACTCGACCAGTTCGGCGTCCAGTTTGGGGGCCAGTTCGGAGCCCTGGAGCACGTCGCGGAAGAGTTCGACGGCGGTGGCCCGGGCGGGGTGGGACTCGTTGGAGAACGGGCTGAGCGAGCTGGTCGGGTCGGCGGCGGTGCGGAAGAACTGGGCGGAGAACTCGTGGTACGGGGCGGCGGTGTCGATCCAGGAGCCGATCGCGATCTGGAGGCGCTCGGCGAAGTCGCGGGTGTGCGCCATCCGGGCCTTGGCGTCGGCGGCGTGCTCGTAGGTCATCTGGTCGTAGAAGCCCTGGATCAGGAACTCCTTCGCCGAGAAGTAGTAGTAGGCGCTGCCGACCGAGACGCCCGCCTCGGAGGCGATCGCCCGCATGGTGGTCTTCTCGTAGCCGCGCTCCTGGAACAGCCGCATCGCGGTCTCCAGGATCAGTGCGCGGGTGGCCTCGCTCTTGTCGGTCTTCGGCTGGGCCCGGCCGCCCGCCAGTTCGCCGGAGGTGGGCAGGCCGGGGGCCTGCTCCGCGCTGTCGCCCGCGTCCTTCGCGCCGCCCGTGCCCACCGGGTGCTGCCGAGTCCGCTGCTGGCCGTTACCTGACACCTCGCCCCGCCTGATTCGCTTCCGTCGCGGTCGTCTACCCGTCCGAGCCTAGCCGGACCGGGACAACTCCGGATCGGGTGGGCGAATCGGAAGCCCGCCGACGTGCCCGGCGCCCCGGCACGGGGTCGGTCGTGCGGGTACGCCGACCGTCCGTCCGGCGTGTCGGGCACGGCGGACGGCGCCCTTCCGGTGGCCGGCGGCAGGATTTCGAACGCGTTCAGAATCCTGTGGGAACGACTGTAGGGCACCGGTTCGGGCACGCTCAACCCCGGCCGCTGGAAAGGCCCGTCGAAGCTCCGGCGGGCCCGCGGGGCGGGGCGGTCGGGACGCGGTGTGCGAGGCTGGCCGGATGGCCGCCCCCGACCGCACTCCGCCCCCGCCCCCGCCCCCGCCCGCCCTGCGCGAGGGCACCGCCGCGGACGCCGCCGACGTCGCCCGGCTGTACCTCGCGAGCCGCCGCTCCGCGTACGCCGGGCTGGTCCCGGCCGGGGTGCTGGACGCGGAGGGGCCCGAGCAGGAACTCCTCTGGGCGCTGCGACTGGACGCCGACTACGGGACGCCCGCCGACACCCCCGTCCTGCTGCTGGCCGAGCGGGACGGCGCCGGCGTCGACGGCTTCGCCTACCTGGTGCCGGACGGCGGCGAAGTCCGGCTGGAGCAGTTGCACGTCCGCCCCGGCCGCACCGGCGCCGGGATCGGCACCCACCTGCTGCGCGCCGCCCTGGAACGCTTCCCGGGCGCGCCCGTCCGGCTGGAGGTGCTGGCCGCCAACCGGCGGGCGATCGCCTTCTACGAGCGGCACGGCGCCCACCGGCTCGGCCGCGGCACCGCGCACTTCCCGGGCGGGACGCAGCTGCCGCAGTACGCGTACGGGTGGAACTGACGCACCGTCACTTGAGCTTTCGGGCAAGGGTGGTGGCCGCGAGCAGGGCCAGTGCGGCGGCGCAGCCGGGCAGCAGGTAGCCGGTGCCGGGCGCGGCGTGCTGGGCGAGCGCGCCGCCCAGGGTCGCGCCGGTGGAGATGCCGACCAGGATCGCCGAGACCGCCAGCGCCATCCCCTCGGTCAACCGGTGGGCGGGCAGCAGGCGTTGGGCCAGCGTCATGCCGCTGATCATGGTCGGCGCGGTGCCCGAACCGGCTGCCAGCAGGGCCGCCCCCAGCAGCGGCACGCCCGCCCCGGACAGGCCCGCCGCCAGCGGCAGCAGCATCAGTGCGGTCATCGCGCCGGTGCCCAGCGCCAGCCGCACCGCCACCGGGCGGCGCGGCCGGAGCGTGCCGAACACCAGCCCCGACACGCAGGACCCGGCCGCCACCAGGGCCAGCAGTCCGCCGCCCGCCGACTGCCGGCCCAGCGCGTCGGTGTACGCGAGCGTGGTCACCTCCAGTGAGCCGAACAGCACCCCGGCGGACAGGAACACCGCGAGCAGCGGTGGCAGGCCCGGCGTCCGGAGCAACGCCCTTGGCCGGGAGGGTGGTTGGACGCCAAATGGGAGGCGCGGGGCCGATGCCGGGCGCGCGGCCGGCGGCGGTTCGGTGGCGCGCTGGGCGGCGAACAGCAGGGTGCCGGCGGTGCCCAGCGCCCAGGCGGCGAGCAGTCCGGCCTCGGGGGCGACGGAGGTGCACAGGACCATGCCGAGCACCGGGCCGGCCATGAAGCACAGTTCGTCCAGCGCCTGCTCCAGCGAGTTGGCCCGGTGCAGCACGGCCGGGTCCGCGCCGTGCAGGTGCGCCCAGCGGGCCCGGGCCATGCCGCCCAGGTCCGGGCTGCTGCCGGACAGCGCCCAGCACAGGAACAGCGTCCAGGCGGGCGCGCCGGAGTGCACGCACAGCAGCAGCGCCGCCGTCGGCAGCGCGGTGGCCAGCACGGCGGGCACCGCCACCCGGGCCTGCCCGAGCCGGTCCACCAGCCGTCCCAGCAGCGGCAGCAGCGCCGCGCCCGCCAGCACCCCGGCCGCGGAGACCGCCCCGGCCAGCGCGTACGAGCCGCGCCGGTCGGCGATCAGCACCACGACGCAGACGCCGTGCATCGCCAGGGCGAGCCGGCCGAGCAGTCCGGCGAGGGTGAAGGCCAGCGTGCCGGGGGCGGCGAACACCGGGCGGTAGCGGGTGAGCGGCAGCGACAAGGAGGGGCTCCAGGGTGGTGGGGGACGCCTCCAGCCTCGGGGGCGGGGGTGCGGGGCGTCCAACACCCGATCCGCCGCATTGACCGCTCTGCGTTGTTAATCTTTCGGGCGTGCCCCGAGACGTCCACCCCCGCCTGCTGCGCAGCTTCGCCACCGTCGCCGAGACCCTGCACTTCGGCCGGGCCGCCGAACGCCTGCACCTGGCGCAGCAGGCCGTCAGCCGTGACGTCCAGGCGCTGGAACGGGAGTTGGGCTGCGTGCTGCTGCACCGCACCACCCGCAGCGTCGAGTTGACCGAGGCGGGGGCCGCGCTGCTCCCCAAGGCGCGCCAACTGCTGGAACTCCAGGCCGAGATCACCGCGCTCGGCGAGAACCGGGCCCTGCTGGTCGACCTCAACAGCCAGGACTGGGGGCCCGAGCACGCCGCCGAACGGGTGCTCGCCGCCGCCCGCCGGCGCTGCCCGGAGGCCGAGTTGCTGGCCCGCTACTGCGGCGGACTCACCGCCGCCGCACGGGAGTTGGCCGCACACCGGCTGGACGCCTCGTTCGGCCGGTACGCCGGACTGCCCGCCGCGGACCGGGCCCGGTTGGTGCACCTGCCGGTCCGGCTGGAGCCGATGGCGGTCTTCCTGCCGCCGGACCACCCGCTGGCCGCGCGACCCGCCGTCCCGCTGGCCGCGCTGGCCGGGCACCGGGTGGACGTGTTCGCCGGGCAGCCCGCCACCGCCGAGTGGACCGACCTGGGCCTGCGGCTGCTGGCCGGGTGCGGGGCGCAGGCCGCGCCCGCGCGCACCCCGCCGGTCGGCGCCGCCGAGTTCGCCCGCCACCTGGCCCGGCACGGCGACCCGGTGCTGACCAGTGCCGGGGCGCAGGAGTTCCCGGGCGCGGTGGTCCGCCCGCTGGTCGACCCGGTGCCGCTCAGCCTGGTCGGCCTGGTGCACCGGCCGGGCGTGCGGCACCCGGGGCTGGCCGCGCTGCGCGCCTGCGCGGCCGAACTCGCCGCCGCCGAGGGCTGGTTGCGCCGCCCGCCGGGCAGTTGGCTGCCGGACGCGGACGCGGCGCTACTGCCCGGCTGAGTTCCCGAGCGGGGCCGGGGGCGTCCGGTCGAGCGCGTTCGAGGGCCCCGGAGCCGTCGAAGGGCGTCCGGAGACGGCGGCGCCCCCGCCGAGGGGGACGGCGGGGGCGGTACCGGGGAGGCCGCGCGGCGGCCGGGACAGGCGGGCTCAGGAGGCTCGCACGGCGGAGACGTCGAGGGTCAGCTTGACCTTCTCGCCGATCAGCACGCCGCCGGTCTCCAGCGCGGCGTTGTAGGTCAGGCCCCAGGCGGTGCGGTCGACGCTGGTGCCGCCCTCGAAGCCGACCCGGTTGGCGCCGTACACGTCGGTGGCCGCGCCGGTGAACTCCAGGTCCAGGGCGACCGGGCGGGTGGTGCCCTTGATGGTCAGGTCGCCGTGCAGGCGGTAGGTGTCGCCGTCGACCCGCTCGGCGCTGGTCGACTTGAAGGTGATCTCCGGGTGCGCGGCGGCGTCGAAGAAGTCGCCGGTGCGCAGGTGCTCGTCGCGCTGGGCCTGGCCGGTGCTGATCGAGGCGACCTTGATCACCAGTTCGGCGGTGGACGCGGCCGGGTCCGTCCCGTCCAGGTGCAGCTTGCCCTCGTACTCGGCGAACTCGCCGCGGACGTTGGTGACCATCGCGTGCCGGACCGCGAAGCCGATCTTGGAGTGCGCGGCGTCGATGGTGTAGTCGCCGGTCAGGTGGGCCAGGTCCGGGCCCTGCGCGGTGGCGACGGCAGCGGCCGGGGCGGCGACGGTGGCGGCGGTGTTCTTGCTGCGGTTGAAGATGCCCATGACTTCTCTCCTCGGGACGGGGGTCGAAGCCGTTTGTTGAGGCTTCAACTTGTTCACGTGGTTCACCGTACGCCGATCTGGTTCAACTTTCAACCATGAAGTTGAAAGTTGTCCAAAATTCTCGGGGGGCGCCACGCACAGCGTTGTCCCCAGCCTGTGGACAAGGACGCGCCGCCCGCCCGGAAAACCGGGTGCGCCCGCCCGCCCCGCCGTCCACACTGGCCGCCGGACCCCCCCGAACCCCACCCGCCTTGGGAGAGCCGTGCAGTCTGCCGTCACCGTGTCGCCGTCCCAGGTCCCCGAGCTGCTGCTCGGCCTCGCCACCGTGCGGCCGGTGTTCCTCTGGGGCGCGCCCGGCATCGGCAAGTCCTCGCTGGTCAACCAGTTCGCCGAGTCGCTCGGCCTGGAGTGCGTCTCGCTGCTCGGCACCCAGCTCGCCCCCGAGGACCTGATCGGCGTCCCGCAGCTCACCCCCGAGGGCCGCTCCCGGTTCTGCCCGCCCGAGACCATCGCCCGCGACCAGCCCTACTGCCTGTTCCTGGACGAGCTGAACGCCGCCACCCCCGACGTCCAGAAAGCCTTCTACTCGCTGATCCTGGACCGCCGGATCGGCAGCTACGAACTGCCGCCCGGCTCCATCGTGATCGGCGCCGGCAACCGCGCCACCGACGGCGCGCTCGCCCGCCCGATGCCGTCCGCGCTGCTCAACCGGCTGATCCACGTCCACCTGCGGGCCAGCGCCGACGACTGGCTCCGCTGGGCCGCCGGACACGGCGTCCACCCGTGGATCACCGACCACCTCACCGACCGGCCCGACCACCTGTGGTCCGCCCCGCCGAAGACCGAGGAACCCTTCTCCACCCCGCGCGCCTGGCACATGCTCTCCGACGCGCTGCACTCCTTCGGCCCCGGCATCGACGAGGACACCCTCAAGGTGATCGCCCACGGCCTGCTCACCCCGGCCCACGCCGTCGCCTTCTGCGGCTACGCCAAGATCGTCCGCAACGCGTACGGGCTGGACGCGATCATGAAGGGCGACGCCTCCTGGCCGCACCGCGTCGAGGACCGCGACCTGCTCTACTACCTCGCCGACTCCTTCCGCGGCCGACTGGTCAAGGAACTGCCCGCCCGCAAGGAACACGCCTCGCCGACCGTCCGCCAGCACGCCTACCGCGCCAAGTCGCTGCTGGTGCAACTCGCCGAGATCTCCGTCGAGGTCGCCCAGACCGTGATCGCCGACGGCTCCGACGGCAACCCCGTGCTGCCGTCCTGGTTCCTGATCGAAGCCGCCCGCGACCTGCCCCGCCTGGTCGAGGCCCGCCGGTGAACTCCCCCCGCCCCGCCGGGGTCCGCCGATGAGCGGCCCCCGCCCCGCCGCCAAGCCGGAGAAGGGCGCGAAGCCCGACCCGGTCAAGGCCGCGTTCGCCGCCGGACTGGCGAAGGTCCACGGCAACCCCGCGCTCGACGCCGTCCCCGCCGGGCTGTGCGTCCGGGACGAGGAGCACTGCCCGCTGCACCCCGCCACCGGCTGGGTCGTCGCCGACTCGCACGGCACCCTGCACCACAACCGCCGTCGCCGCGCCGAACCCGAGGAGTGGGCCTGGGCCCTCGCCCACGCCCTGCTCCACCTCGGCTTCGGCCACCTGCCCGCCGCCCGCGGACGCCGTTCCCAGCCCGACGCCGCCGACCTCGCCGCCCGCTGCGCCGTCGTCAACCGCTTCCTGCACACCTTCCCGATCGGCCGCGCCCCCGACGACCTGCCCGGCAGCTGGCCCGGCGGCGACGAGGAGGAACTCGCCGCCCGCTGGCGCCGCGACGGCGTCCCCGCCGAGTACCGGGCCTGCGGCACCGGCGGCGACCGGCCCGACCAGCACCTCACCGCCTGGGCCGACCTGCAGGACCCGGAGGACTGGACGCTCGCCTTCGCCCACGCCCTCACCCGCACCGTCTCCGCCGCCATGGACGTCGCCGCCGGCCGCCGCGAGACCCTCGACGGCGCCCGCCTCCCGCAGCGCCCCTGGGAACGCGCCCTCGGCTGGTTCGTCTCCAGCTACCCCCTGCTCGGCGGCCTCGCCGCCGGACTCACCCTGGTCGCCGACGCCGAACTCGCCCGCGCCCACGGCATCTCGATCGCCGCCGTCAACGCCGAAGCCGGCGAGATCTACCTCAACCCGCTGCGCCGCCACACCGACGGGGAGTGGCGCTTCATCCTCGCCCACGAGATGCTGCACGCCGCCCTCCGCCACGGCGACCGCACCGGCGGCCGCGACCCCTACCTCTTCAACGTCGCCGCCGACTACGTCGTCAACGGCTGGCTGCTGGAGATGGAAGTCGGCGAGATGCCCGAAGGACTGCTCCACGACCCGGAGTTGAAGGGCCTCTCCGCCGAAGAGGTCTACGACCGGATCGCCCGCGACCAGCGCCGGCTGCGCCGCCTCGCCACCCTGCGCGGCAAGGGCCTCGGCGACGTCCTCGGCGAACCGCTGCCCCGCGACGGCTCCCGCGGCTACGTCGACCTCGACGACTTCTACCGGCGCGGCCTGCAGCAGGGCTTCGACCTGCACGTCCGCGACCGCGGCCTGCTGCCCGCCGGACTCGTCGAGGAGATCCGCGCCCTCGCCCACCCGCCCCTGCCCTGGGACGCCCGGCTCGCCCGCTGGTTCGACGAGCACGTCCCCCGCCCCGAACCGCTGCGCTCCTACGCCCGCCCCTCCCGCCGCCAGTCCGCCAGCCCCGACATCCCGCGCGCCGGACGCCACCACCCGTACGAGGAGACCCCGCGCTGCACCTTCGGCGTCCTCCTCGACACCTCCGGCACGATGGACCGCACCCTGCTCGGCAAGGCGCTCGGCGCGATCGCCTCCTACGCAGCCGCCCGCGACGTCCCCGCCGCCCGGGTCGTCTTCTGCGACAGCGCACCCCACGACGCGGGCTACCTGCCGGTCGCCGAACTCGCCGGCCGGGTCCGCGTCCACGGCCGCGGCGGCACCGTCCTGCAACCCGGCATCGACCTGCTCGCCCGCGCCCCCGACTTCCCCGCCACCGCACCCCTGCTGATCATCACCGACGCCGCCTGCGACGTCCTGCGCGTCCCCCGCCGCGAACACGCCTACCTCGTCCCGCGCGGCGCGACCCTGCCGTTCACGCCGCGCGGGCCGGTCTTCCACCTCAGCTGAGAGCACCGCCAGGGGCTCGGGGAACGGCGAGTCCGTGCTGCTGGCGGCCGGAGCCCATCGGAGGTTCGTGCTGCTGCGTGTCGTGGACAGAACCAGAAGCCGACGCGCTGGGCGGCAGTGAACCTCCCGCAGACCCGGCCTCGCCGTTCCCCGAGCCCCTGAACGCGCGTCCTGCCGATCTGTCGGCGGGCCGATCTACGCTGGAAGGCCCCTGCGCCCGCCCACCGGAGGTCCGATGTACGTCCTGCACGCCCAGTGGCGGGCCGATGCGCGGCTCGGGGTGTGGGCGGAGGACGCCGGGGCGTTCGCCGGGCGGGTGGGGGAGGGGGCGCGGCACCCGTACGCCTGCCCGGCGGCCGGGGTCGCGGAGCTGCTGCGGGCGATCGGGCCCGGCCCGGCCTGGCTGGCCGAGCGGGGGGACGAGCGGTGGCTGACGTTGCGGCTGCCGACGCTCGGCTCGCGGCCGACCCCCTCGCCGGACCTGCCCGTCGGCTCCACCGCCCGGGGGCCGGAACTGCGGCCGTGGCGGGTCCCGGCGCTACTGTTCGACCCGGCCGGGGCCGCGCAGCTGCTCGGCGAGCTGTTCGACCCGTACTGGCCCGGCACCACCGTCGAACTGTCCGGCGGCCGGACGGCGGAACTCGCGTACGGGGCGTCGCTGCGCTGGCTGACCGGCGTGCACGACCTGGCCTGGCGGCTGGCCGGTCGGGGCCGGGTGCTGCCCGCGCTGGTCGCCGAGGACGGCGGCTGGGCGGCCCGCTGGCGGCCCGCGCACCAGCCGGACACCCGCCGGGAGGCCCGCGCGCTGGCGGCCGGCTGCCCGCCGGTCGCCCGCGCCGAGGACGGCCACGAACCCACCGGCAGCGCCCTGTTCGAGACCGTGCTGGACGTCCTCACCGACCACGAGACCCGCGTCGCGCTCGGGGACGGCGCCCCGCCGCCGTCCCCCGGCGGCCCGACCTGGCTGGCCGCCCTGCGCGGCCAGGACGCCCGGCTGCCCGCCCCGCCCGACCCCGCCGAGGTTTCCCGGCTCACCGCCGCCGCGGCCGGCACCGCCCCGCTCGGGCCGGTCCGGCTCGCCTTCCGCCTCGCCGAACCGCTCGGCACCGCCGCCGACGACCCGGACGCCACCGTGGTGGACGAGAACTGGCGGCTGGACGTGCTGCTCGCCCCCGTCGACCGGCCCTCGCTGCTGCTGCCCGCCGCCGAACTCTGGTCCGGCGGGCCCGGCGCGGCCGCCCTGGCCCGGACGGTCGACGACCCGACCGCCGCCTACCTCGCCGAACTCGACCGCGCCGCCCGCCTGTTGCCCGGACTGCGGGCCGCCCTGCACCGCACCCGCCCCACCGGGCTCGACCTCGACCGGGCCGGTGCGCTCGCCTTCCTGCGCGACAGCGCCCCCGCGCTGGCCGCCGCCGGACACGGCGTCCTGCTGCCCGCCTGGTGGCAGCGCCGCCCCCGGCTCGGCCTCGCCGCCACCGCGCACGCCGCGCCCGCCCCCGGCTCCGTCCAGCGCGCCGCCCAGGCCGACCGGGACACCGTCCTGGACTTCCGCTGGCAGCTGGCCGTCGGCGAACAGCCGCTCACCCGGCAGGAGTTGGAGGAACTCGCGGCCGCCCAATCGGGCCTGGTCCGGTTCCGCGGCCGGTGGATCGAGGTGGACGCCGGACAACTCGCCGCCGCCCTGCGCTTCCTCGCCGACCGCCGCGACGACCCCCGGCTGGACGCCGCCGCCCTGCTCCGGCTCGCCGCCACCGACGGCGCCGTCGTCGACGGCCTCCCGGTCACCGCCGTGCACGCCGAGGGCCCGCTCGGCGACCTGCTGGCCGGCCGGCTCGGCCGCCTCCCCGGCGCCCACCGCACCCCGCCGCCGCCCGGCTTCACCGGCGCCCTCCGCCCGTACCAGGAGCGGGGGTTGGCCTGGCTGGACGCCCTCGGGCGGCTCGGCCTCGGCGCCGTCCTCGCCGACGACATGGGCCTCGGCAAGACCGTCCAGACCCTCGCCCTGCTCGCCCTGGAGCACGCCCGCGGCGCCCGCGGCCCCGTCCTGCTGGTCTGCCCCACCTCCCTGGTCGGCAACTGGCAGCGCGAAGCCGCCCGCTTCACCCCCCGGCTGCGCGTCCAGCTCCACCACGGCCCCGACCGCACCGGCCCCGACCCCGCCGCCGACCTGGTGATCACCACCTACGGCGTCCTGCAGCGGGACGCCGCCGCGCTGCGCGCCGTCCACTGGCGGCGGGTCGTCGCCGACGAGGCCCAGCACGCCAAGAACCGCGCCGCCCGCCAGTCCCGCGCCCTGCGCTCGCTGCGCTCCGGCCCCCGGATCGCCCTCACCGGCACCCCCGTCGAGAACCGCCTCGCCGAACTCCACACCGTCCTCGACTTCGCCAACCCCGGCCTGTTCGGCAGCCCCGAGTCCTTCCGCGAGCAGTACGCCGTCCCGATCGAGCAGTCCGGCAACCGGGACGTCGCCGCCCGGCTCCAACGACTCACCGCGCCCTTCCTGCTGCGCCGCCTCAAGAGCGACCCGGAGATCGGCCGACAGCTCCCCGCCAAGCAGGAGTTCACCGTCCGCTGCGACCTCACCCCCGAACAGGCCGGCCTCTACCAGGCCGTCGTCGCCGACCTGCTCGACCGGCTCGGCGGCATCCGCGGCGTCGAACGCAAGGGCGCGGTGCTCGCCGCCCTCGGCCGGCTCAAGCAGGTCTGCAACCACCCCGCCCAACTCCTGCACGACCGGAGCCCGTTGGGCGGTCGCTCGGGCAAGGTCGAACGACTCGTCGCGCTGCTCCGGGAGGCCCTGGCGGAAGGCGACCGGGTCCTCGTCTTCACCCAGTACGCCGAGTTCGGCGCCCTGCTCCAGCCCCACCTGCGCCGCCGCCTCGGCGAACCCGTCCTCTACCTGCACGGCGCCCTCACCGCGCCGCGCCGCCAGGAACTCGTCGACCGCTTCCAATCCCCGGACGGCCCACGGGTGTTCCTGCTCTCCCTGAAGGCCGGCGGCACCGGACTCAACCTCACCGCCGCCAACCAGGTCATCCACCTCGACCGCTGGTGGAACCCCGCCACCGAGGACCAGGCCACCGACCGGGCCCACCGGATCGGCCAGCACCGCGAGGTCCAGGTCCGCAAGCTGGTGTGCACCGGCACCATCGAGGAACGCATCGCCGAACTCATCGACACCAAGCGCGAGTTGGCCGGAGCGGTGATCGGTTCCGGCGAGAACTGGCTGACCGAGCTCCCCACCGAGCAGCTCCGCGAACTGCTCACCTTCGCCGCCGACCCGACCGGAGCCTGACCGCCGTGGACCAGCCGATCGACCAGTGCCTCGACACCTTCTGGCAGGGCGGGTTCACCCTCCGGGACACCCCGCCCGAACCCCCCGCCCCACCCGACCTCCCCCCGGACCTCGCGGAACTCCTCGCCCCGCTCTACCGGCACCTGACCGCCGAATAGGAGGATGCACCATCAGGGGCTCGGGGAACGGCGAGCCCGGGTCTGCGAGAGGTTCACTGCCGTTGCGCGCTTCTGCTTTCGGTTCCCTTGAAGACACGCAGCAGCACGGACACTTCGATGGGTTCCGGCCGTCAGCAGCACGGACTCGCCGTTCCCCGAGCCCCTGAATGCGCGCTCCCCGCTACATGCCGTCGAGGAACTCCCGCACCAGCGAACCGAATTCGACCGGAGCGTCCACCCACGGCCGGTGCCCCGCACCGGGCAGGACGGCGAGGCGGGCGTTCGGGTGGAGGGCGGCGACCAGCCTCGCGGGAGCGGTGCCGATCATCCCGTCCAGCCCACCGGCGACCACCAGCACCGGCACCGACACCGGCCGGGCCTCGCCCGAGCCCGCGTAGAACGCCTCCCGCATCCAGGGCGCGGCCGGCACCAGCCCCGGGTTGAACGCCTCCGCGCGGGCCTGCTCGTTCCAACCGCCCCAGAAGAACGGGGTGATCCGCCGGACCAGCTCCGGCGTGGACTCCGCGCCGTCGGCCAGCAGGGCGTCCGCCCCGGCGGCGTCCCGGTACCAGGGCTCCGCCGCGCGGGCGGCCCGGACCGCGGCGATCTCCGCCGGGTCGGGCTCCCGGGCCGCCCGCCCGACGGGGGCGACGAGGGTCAACGACCGCACCCGGTGCGGGAACTCGGCGGCGTAGCGCTGCGCGGTGAGACTGCCCGCCGAGTGGGCGAGCAGGTCGAGGCGCGCCACGCCGAGGTGCTCCCGGAGGGCCTCCACGTCCGCGGCCTGGGCGCCGAACGCACAGCTCGCCCGGTCGGCGGGGGCCGCCGACCGGCCGCAACCCCGGGGGTCGAACCGGACCAGCCGCCGGTGGGCGTCCAGCCCGCCGAGGGTGCCGAGGTAGCGGGCGTCCATGCCGGGCCCGCCGGGGACCGCCACCAGGGGCGCTCCGTCGCCGAGCCGGTCGTAGTGGAGGGCCGTTCCGTCGGGCCCCCGGAAGATCGTCATGACCAGGATGGTGGCACGCCCCCGCCGCGCGGGGCGCGGGATTTCACCGGGCCCGGAGCAGGCCGTGACCGTCGAGCACCGCGCGCAGCCCGGCCGCGTCCCGGTGGTGGTGGCCGGACATGCCGAGGGCCGCCGCGGTGGTGAGGTGACCCGCGGTGTCGTCCACGAACAGGCACCGCCGGGGCGGGACGCCGGCCCGCTCGGCGGCGGCGAGGTAGATCCGGGGATCGGGCTTGGCCGCGCCGACCCGGGCCGAGTTGACCACCGCGTCCACGGCACCGTCCAGCCCGAGCGCGGCCAGGTCCGACTCCAGCCGGTCGGTGCCGTTGGAGACCAGCACCACGGGCACGTTCCGGCGCACCGCCCCCAGCAGCGCCAGCACCTCCGGGTCCACCCGGGACGGCTGCCGCCCCCAGTCCGCGACCACCGCCCGGGCCCGCTCCGCCGAGCCGCAGACCTCCGCCAGGTCCGCGGCCACCAGGGCCCGCCACTCCCCGTCCCCGACCTGCCCCGTGACGGCGGGCAGCAGCCGCTCCGGCCGGAAGGCGGCCCCCGCGACGGTGCCGGGCGCGAGACCGTGCGCCCGGTCGACGTCCGCGAGGTCCGCCCAGTGCCGCAGCACCCCGTCCAGGTCGCACAGCACCGCGCCGATCCGCCGCTCCGCCATCCCGTCCGGCCTTCCCGCTTCCGCCCGATGTGACCGCCCGCGCCAGTCAAATCCCTTGCTGACGACGGAAGTTATTCGCCATCACCCTACTTCTCCGGATGGCCACCACCCGCGCCGCCGGGCACAATCGCCTCCATGTCCTTCCATCCCCGGCAGCCGCGCACCCTGCTCGCCTACGCCGCGCTGCTCGACCGCTCGGTCGAGCGGATCACCGAAGTCTCGGCCGATGCACGGGAGTTCGACCGCGAGGAGATCTACCGGCTGGCCGACGTGTGGGACAACAACACCGCGGCCCTCTTCGCGGCGGCCGCCGCCCGCTTCCGCTGGGCCCGCTCGCTCCAGGCCCGCTGGGCGCTGCGCTGGATGGCCGACCTCGGCCCCGAACGGCGGGCCTGGGTGATCGAGCAGACCGCCGCCGCGGGCGTCCCGGTCGAGCGCTTCCTGCGCCGGCCCGCGCCCGAGCCCGCCACCGGCCCGGGCGAGTGGCGCCGGTTCCACCGCGGTTTCATGATGGCTGAACTGGAGGGTACGGGAGGCGAGTTGACGGAAGGACTGGCTGCCGAGTACGACCTGCCGACCGCCGGGCTCCGGGGGCTGATGGTCGAGCGGCGCGGCGCCGACCGGCTGGTCGGCTGGTGCGAGCTCGAACTGCCGCGCCGGTACGCCGGCGGCGACCTGCGCGTCGCCCGGCTCACCGTCCACTTCGAGGACCCGGAGGAACTGCGCTTCGACAGCGGCCGGGACACCACCGGCCTCTCCCTGGACGCGGGCCCCGACGGGGTGGTGCTCCGGCTGGGCGCGGCCGGGGTGCTGCGCTGCCGCTCCGTCCGGCTGGACCTGGACGACGACTGGGAGGGCTCGCCGACCGGCCGCCGGTTCGCCGCCGCGCACCCGGAGCGGCGCGGACGCCGCGGCGTCCGGCAGTGGACCCTGCCGGTGTTCCGCTCCGCCGGCGGGCCCGCCGACGCGGGGTGGGTGCTCCGGGCCGCCATGGTCGCCGCCCGGCGGGTCCGGTTCGCCGGTTCGGCCGCGGACGCCCCGCTGCGGGCCGTCACCACCGCCCTGGCCGGGGCGGGCCCGCGGATCCTGGCGGCGGGGGCGGTCCGCCGCCGCGCCGACCGGAACGCCGCCTTCGAGGCGCTGGTCGCCGACTGGTTCCGGCGCGGCGGCCCGGACTTCGCCGAGGCCGTCACCGGCTACGTCACCGTCCCGGAGGAGCTCCGCCCGGTCGGCCCCCGGGCCCGCCCCACCGTCCGGGCCCTCCCCGCCCGGCTCGCCCTCGTCCTGTACCGCCTGCCCGCCACCCCGGCCGAGTACGGCCCCCCGGCCCACGCCCGCCTCACCTTCGCCCAGCCCCCCGCCGGCGACCCGGACGCCCCCTGGGTCCTCCGCTCCCAGGGCTTCGAGCACTCCTTCGCGCTCGCCTTCACCCTGGACGCCTTCCGGTGCACCGCCCTCCCCGAGCCCGCCCCCGACCGCCTCGTCTTCGGCCCGCACCTGACCGCCACCGGTACGCCCGGCCCGCACTGAGCGACGCGTTCGCAGGTGCTAGCAGGCTGCTTGCAATTGCAAGCGGGGCGGTGCAGACTGCCCGTATGGCGTCACTGAACGTGGGCTCGCTCGGCGAGTACATCCGGGAGCAGCGGCGGAGCGCGCAGTACTCGCTGCGGCAGCTGGCCGAGGTCGCCGGGGTGTCCAACCCGTACCTGAGCCAGATCGAGCGCGGGCTGCGCAAGCCCAGCGCGGAGATCCTCCAGCAGATCGCCAAGGCGCTGCGGATCTCGGCGGAGACGCTCTACGTGCAGGCCGGGATCCTGGAGGAGCGGGACGGCGCGGAGCCGGGCCTGCGGGCCGCGATCCTGGCCGACCCGCTGATCAACGAGCGGCAGAAGCAGGCCCTGCTGTCGGTGTACGAGGCGTTCCTGAAGGAGAACCAGGCCGCCCGCCCGGCGGAGCCCGCGTGAGGGGCCGGCCCCCGGCCCGAAGAACGAACCAGCACCGAACGACCAGAGCAGCGTGACCGAGCCCCGCGCGACCCGACCGCGCGGCGGCTCCCGACCGGGAGGACCCGACATGCCGATCAGCGACGAGTTCAAGAAGACCCTCACCGACCCGACCCCGCTGTACGCGCTGGCCGGCGCCGGTGACCTCGCGTACGAGAAGCTCCGCGAGGTGCCCGCCCAGCTGGAGGCGCTCGCCGCCGACCGCAAGGGCACCCAGGAGAAGGCCGCCGCCGCCCTGCAGGACGCGGGCGCCGCGCTGGTCGGCGCGCAGGCCAAGGTCACCGAGGCGGTCACCGCGCTGCCCACCGACGTGAAGGAACTCCAGGCCAAGGCCCAGGAGTTCGCGATGCAGCAGGTCGGCCGGGCGCTGGAGTTCGCGGTGAAGGCCAAGGAGGTCTACGACGAACTGGCCGTCCGCGGCCGCACCGTGGTCGACGCCGCGGGCGTCGCCCCGAAGGACGCCGCGCCGGAGGACGCCGAGGCCGGCCCCGAGGCGGAGGCGGACGTGGTGGTCGAGGAGGTCGTGATCGCCGAGGTCGTGGTGGACGAGGAGCCCGCCGCGCCGAAGCCGTCCGCCAAGAAGGCCCCCCGCCCCCGGAAGAGCGCCGCGCCCGAGGCGGAGTGACCCGAGGCGGAGTGACCCGGGGCGGAACGCCGCGCCGCCGGGGGCCGTTGACCGGGGCAGTGGCCGTGTCAGGATGGAGACGAGAGTGAGGAGCTCAAGGTGATCCTGTACGTCGACCTGCTGAACCCCTTCTGGTGGATCGCCGCGGCGATCATCTGCTTCAAGGTGTTCGCGCTCGGCGACGCCCTGTTCCGTCGGGAGGACGCGTACCGGGCGGCGGACAAGAAGACCAAGGGCTTCTGGGTGATCATCCTGAGCCTCTCCTTGGTCTGGGACCTGATCTTCGGGGCCAACCCGGTCAGCGGCCTGATGACGCTGGTCGGCCTGGTCGCCTCGATCGTCTACGTGGTGGACGTCCGTCCCGCGATCAAGCTGCTCACCGACGGCCGCGGCCGCGGCGGGCGCAGCAACCAGGGCCCGTACGGCCCCTGGTGACGGAGTGACGCGGAGAAGGGCGGCCCCCCGCGCGGGGGGCCGCCCTTCCGGCGTTCCGGCCCGGCGTTCCGGCCCGGCGTTCCGGTCTTGGCGTTCCGGGGACGGCGGGCGGGCCGCTCAGCCCATGGTCACCGGCACCGGGTTGCGCTCCAGCAGCAGCACCGCGACGTCGTCGGTGAGCGCCCCGCCGTTCAGCTCCTCGACCTCGGCGATCGCCGAGTCGACCAGCCGGCCGCGGGTCAGCCCGGCGGCCTGGTGGTCGGTGATCAGCTCGATCAGGCCCTCCTGGCCGAGCCGGGGCGAGCCCGCCCCGACCTTGCCCTCGACCAGGCCGTCGGTGTACATCAGCAGCCGCCAGCCGGGGGAGAGCTCGACCCGCAGGGCGGGCCAGACCGAGTGCGTCGCGTCGCAGGGCAGCAGGCCGAGGGCCGGCCCGGCCTGGTCGAGCGGGAGCAGCACCGGCGGGCCGTCGGGGCCGAGCAGCAGCGGCGCGGGGTGCCCGGCCAGGTACAGATCGGCGGACTCGGGGCCGCCGTCCTCCGGCGGGGCGTCCAGCACGACCATGCACAGGGTCGCGAAGATCTCGTCGCTACGGCGCTCGTGCTCCAGCACGTGCTGCAGGGTGGTGAGCAGGTGCTGGCCGGTCAGCCCGGCGAACACCAGCGTCCGCCACGCTATCCGCAGCGCGACGCCGAGCGCGGCCTCGTCCGGGCCGTGGCCGCAGACGTCGCCGATCACCACGTGCACCCGGCCGTCCTTGGTGCGGACGGCGTCGTAGAAGTCGCCGCCGAGCAGGGCGCGGCGGCGGCCGGGGCGGTAGCGGCGGGTGAAGGCCAGGTTGGCGCCGTCCAGCAGCGGGGTGGGCAGCAGGTGGCGCTGGAGCCGGGCGTTCTCCTGGCCGCGGATCTCGGCCTCGACCAGCCGGCGCTGCGACTCGTCGGCGCGCTTGCGCTCCACCGCGTAGCGCAGGGCGCGGGCCAGCAGCGGGCCGCCGGTGTCCTGCCGGAGCAGGAAGTCCTGGGCGCCGGCGGCGACCGCGGCGGCGCCGAGCTCGGCCCCGGCGGCGTCGGTGAGCACCACCACGGCGGTGTGCGGCGCGCGCAGCAGCAGTTTGCGCAGGCCGTCCAGCCCGTCGGACGGATCCTCGGACAGGTCCCCGGACGGGTCGTCGCCGGGCGCGTCGAGGTGCTCGCCGGGCGTGCCGAGGTCGAGCAGGACGCACTGGAAGTCGGGGGCGCGCTGGCCGCGGCGGCCGGAGCCGGGCTGCGGCGGCAGCGCGGCGAGGGCCTCCCGGATGCCGTCCACCCGGTGCAGTTCGACGTGCTGCCCGAGTTCGGCGGCCAGTGAGTCGAACAGGGTGTGGCCGGGGCCGTCGTTCTCGACCACCAGGACCCGGAAACCCGCGGCGGGACGGGCGGGTTCGGTGCTGCCGGGGGTGCTACGGGGATGCGGTATCGGCGCCGGGCCCCCGTGCTGCCCGGCGAGCGGACCGGCGGTCCGGTCGGGGCGCGGGGCGCTGTGCGCGCGGCGGCCGCGGCTGCGTTCGGCGGTACCGGCGCTGGTGGTCGCGTCGGGTGCCCGCCCGTCTCCCGTAGCGGGCATCGGTCGGTCCTTCCTTTCCCCGACAGACCAACGGCTGGTGTCCGTCCGCAGTGCCCGGGTGGCACCGGGCATCGGGGGGCTTCCCGCGACCATAACGTGATCTCCGAGGATTTCTTCGACTGGGCGGCGCCGATGTGGTTATTGCCACGCGCCTGGTGGCGGCTTTGCCTAGGGTTTCCACAGGTTTCCGCCACTGGAGGACCGGAATTGACCGGAGGTGAGCAGCGGTGACGCAAATCACGCTGGTGCAGGGTGACATCACGGAACAGCGGGTGGACGCGGTGGTGAACGCCGCCAACAGCTCCCTGCTGGGCGGTGGCGGAGTGGACGGGGCGATCCACCGCAAGGGGGGACCGGAGATCCTGGCCGAGTGCCGCAGGCTGCGCGCCTCGCACTACGGCAAGGGGCTGCCCACCGGCCGGGCCGTGGCGACCACGGCGGGACGGCTGCCCGCCCGCTGGGTGGTGCACACCGTCGGTCCGGTGTACCGGGCGGAGGACTATCCGCAGCGCGCGGAGCTACTGGCCTCCTGCTATCGGGAATCCCTTCGGGTCGCGGTCGGGCTGGGGGCCCGGACGGTGGCCTTCCCGGCCGTCTCGGCCGGGATCTTCGGCTGGCCGCTGGAGGACGCGGCCCGGATCGCCCTGGGGGCCGTGGCCGCGGCGGGCCCGGACCTGGACGAGGTGCGGTTCGTGCTGTTCGACGCCGAGGCGTACGCGGCGTTCGAACGGGTGCGGAACGAGGTCGAAGGGCGGACGGGCTGACGGGTGCCCGGGGGACCGCGCCAACAGCCACCCGAACGGCTCCATGGTGGCGTGACGGGGCGTCAACACGCCAGAGCAAATCGATAACTCGTTCGAGTGAACCGTCGAACGAGTGCTCGGTGGACGGGAGTTCCGACGTCCGAGCACCCGTCCGAGCCGGGGCCCGGATCGGGGAGCCCCGGGCTCAGCGCGGTGCCAGCGCGGCCCAGTCCACCGTCAGTTCGCCCTGCCGCCGCCGGTTCGGCCCGTCCCGCAGCGGCCAGTCCGCCGCCAGCGCCGCGCAGGCCGCCGCCCAGCGCTGCCGCGCCCCGAACGCCCCCAGCGGCGCGGCCGCCGCCCAGGCCCGGTCGAAGTCGCGCAGGAAGGAGTGCACCGGCCGCCCGGGCACGTTGTGGTGGATCAGCGCCTTCGGCAGCCGTTCCGCCAGTTCGGACGGCCGTTCCAGGTCGGCCAGCCGGGCCGCGAAGGTCACCGTCCGCGGCCCCTCCGGGCCGAGCGCCACCCAGACGTGCCGCCGCCCGATCTCGTCGCAGGTGCCCTCCACCAGCAGCCCGTCCGGCGCCAGTCGCCCGCACAGCCGGGCCCACACCTCGGCCACCTGCTCCTCGTCGTACTGCCGCAGCACGTTCGCCGCCCGGATCAGCCGGGGCCTGGCCCCGCCGTCCAGCGGCACCTCGAACCCGCCCCGGCGGAACTCCAGCAGCGGCGGCTCGGCCATCGGCAGCGCCGCCGCCACCCGGGCCGGGTCGATCTCGATCCCCACCACCCGGACGTCCGCCCGCACCGCCCGCAGCCGCGCCGACAGCTCCACCGCCGTCCACGGCGCCGCCCCGTAGCCGAGGTCCACCGCGACCGGCGGGGCCACCGGGGCCCGCAGCGCCCGGCCCGCCGCGTGCGCGATCCACCGGTCCATCCGCCGCAGCCGGTTGGTGTTGGTGGTGCCCCGGGTGATCGTCCCCACCGGCCGGCCCGACCGGCCCCGGGACGACGGCGTGTCGCTCGCTGCCATGGTCACCAAGCGTACGCAGCCGTTCCGCCGCCGACGGCACCCGGATCCGCTGGCGGGAATAGGACGACGCGCTGCCCCGTTGCCCTGGCTGGAGTCCATCCGCCCGCTGCCGCCGGCCGCGGGCGGCGGCACGAGAAGAGCAGACCAGACGGCCGGCGCGCAGGGAGGCATCCGCAGGTGACCCAGCCCCTCGTCCGCACGCCCCGCCGGGGGGCGCGGTGGGCCGCCCCCGCGGCCCCCACCGCCCCCGCCGCGTTCGCCGGGCCCGCCCGCCGCCCGCGCCGGATCGCGATGCTGAGCGTCCACACCTCGCCGCTGCACCAGCCCGGCACCGGGGACGCCGGCGGCATGAACGTGTACATCGTGGAGCTGGCCAAGCGCCTCGCCGACCTGGACATCGAGGTCGAGGTCTTCACCCGCGCCGTCAGCTCGGACGACGCCCCCGCCGTCGAGCTCGCCCCCGGCGTCCTGGTCCGGCACGTCACCGCCGGCCCGTACGAGGGCCTCTTCAAGGAGGACCTGCCGGCCCAGCTGTGCGCCTTCACGCACGGCGTGCTGCGCACCGAGGCCGGCCACCGCCCCGGCTACTACGACCTGGTGCACTCGCACTACTGGCTGTCCGGCCAGGTCGGCTGGCTGGCCGCCGAGCGCTGGGGCGTCCCGCTGGTGCACACCATGCACACCATGGCCAAGGTCAAGAACGCCGCCCTCGCCGAGGGCGACACCCCCGAGCCCGCCGCCCGGGTGATCGGCGAGACCCAGGTGGTCGGCGCCGCCGACCGGCTGATCGCCAACACCGCGGAGGAGGCCGCCGAGCTGGCCCACCACTACGCGGCCCGCCCCGACCAGCTCGCCGTCGTCCACCCCGGCGTCAACCTCGACGTGTTCCGCCCCGGCTCCCGGGCCGCCGCCCGGGCCCGGCTCGGCCTCCCGCAGGACGCCGCGGTGCTGCTGTTCGCCGGCCGAATACAGCCGCTCAAGGCGCCCGACGTCCTGCTCAAGGCCGTCGCCCGGCTGCTCGACCGGCACCCCGGCCTGCGCGAACGCCTGGTCGTCCCGGTCGTCGGCGGCCCCTCCGGCACCGGTCTGGCCCGCCCCGAGAGCCTGCACAAGCTCGCCGCCCAGCTCGGCATCGGCGACGTGGTCCGCTTCCACCCCCCGGTCGACCAGCGCAGCCTCGCCGACTGGTACCGGGCCGCCACCGCCCTGGTGATGCCCTCCCACAGCGAGTCCTTCGGCCTGGTCGCCCTGGAGGCCCAGGCCTGCGGCACCCCCGTGGTCGCCGCCGCCGTCGGCGGCCTCCCGGTCGCCGTCCGGGACGGCCTCACCGGCACCCTCGTCCCCGGCCACGACCCCGACGCCTGGGCCCGGGCCCTCCACCCCTACGTCACCGACCCCTCCCTCACCCCCGTCCGCGGCGCCGCCGCCGCCGACCACGCCGCCGCCTTCGGCTGGCTCACCGCGGCCGGAGCCACCGCCGAGGTCTACACGGGAGCGATGACGGCCGTCGCCCGGGCCTGAGGCCGCGCACGGCGGGACGCGCACATGCAGGGGCTCGGGGAACGGCGAGCCCCTGCTTCGTCCCCTTCCTCGTGCGGGAAGCTAGCGTGGGGTGCATGGCTGCCAAGGACGACGCACTGACCCTCCTGCGCACCGCGCTCGACCAGGCGGGTGTCGCCTGGGAGCCGGCCGCCGCCGACCCGTACACGGTGGTCGCCGCGCTGCCCGGGACGCGGAAGCTCTCCACCGCCTGCGCGCTGCGGGTCGGTGACCACACGCTCTCGGTGAACGCGTTCGTGATCCGGCGGCCGGACGAGAACCACGAGGCGTTCCACCGCTGGCTGCTGGAGCGCAACACCCGGATGTTCGGGGTGGCGTACGCCGTCGACCGGCTCGGCGACGTGTACCTGGTGGGCCGGCTGCCGCTGGAGGCGCTGACGCCCGACGCGGTGGACCGGCTGCTGGGGAGCGTGCTGGAGAACGCCGACGAGCCGTTCGACACCCTGCTGGAGCTGGGGTTCGCGACCGCGATCCGCCGCGAGTGGGAGTGGCGCACCAAGCGCGGCGAGTCCACCCGCAACCTGGCGGCCTTCGCGCACCTGGCGAACGGGAAGACCCCTCCCGCCGGGGCGTGATCCGGGTATCCTCCCGGCCGGGGAGGAAACCATGGACACCGAATACGCCGGATCCGCCGAATCCGCCGCCGCCCAGCGGAAGTTGGCCTGGCTGGAGGCCGAGCTCGAAGCCGAGCTGAAGGACCGCCGGCGCCGCCGCGACTGGGACCGGCGCCGCGCGCTGACCCTGCAACTGGCCACCGTGAGCCTGTCCGCGCTGGTCACCGTGCTGCTGGGCCTGAAGGTCGGCGAACCGCTGGCGGCCCGGCTGGCGGACGTGGCACTCGTCTCCGGCGCGCTGGTCACCGTACTGGCCGCCTGGGCGGCGTTCTTCGGCTACCGCACGCTGTGGATCCAGCGCTCCGACACCGTGCACCGGCTGAACTCGCTGCGCCGCCGCCTCGGCCTGCTGAAGGCCGAGTACGGCGGCACGGTGCCGGAGCCGTCCCGGCTGGCGCCGCTGATCGACGAGTACCAGGCGATCCTGGAGGACGACCACGACTCCTGGGTCCGCCTGCGCCAGAGCGAGGCCGGCGGCGCGGCGGGCTGAGCGCCCTGACTGCGGGCAGGTCTGCCTAGCCGTCGTTCTGGTCGGGCGGGGTGTGGACTTCGCTCCAGACGAGTTCGCGGGCGGTGCCGTTGTTGCGGGAGGGTGGCGAGTAGCGGTGGCCCCAACGGTCGCCCAGGGCGAGGGCGGACAGGACGGCCATGTGGTCCTCGGGGCTGGGGGAGCCGTCCTCGGGGCGGAAGATCCGCAGTTCTACGCGGTAGCCGTCCGGGATGACGGTCAGCCTGGCCTCCCCGCCGCCCGCCTCGGCGAGCCGTTCGGCGATCTCCCAGGCGCGTTGCCGCAACACGTCGCTCA
>NZ_BAAANS010000069.1:0-5973 GCF_039529925.1 Kitasatospora saccharophila
GCCACGACTGCGGCGACCACATGACAGCCACACCGGACGCCCCCGGGTGTCCCGATCTTACGAATGATCCGAACGAACCCACGAAGAAAGGTATGGAAGCCCCATGGATCTGAACGGCAAGGTCGCCGTGGTCACCGGCAGCGGTCGCGGCCTCGGACTCGCCTACGCCAAGGCGCTCGCCGCCGCCGGCGCGGCAGTCGTCGTCAACGACGTGGACGCCGAGGCCGCCGCCGGCGCGGTGAAGGAGATCGAGGCGGCCGGCGGCCGGGCGGTCGCCGAGGTCGGCGCGGTCGGCTCCGCGGAGACCGCCGAGGCGCTGGTCGCGCGGGCCGTCGACGCGTTCGGACGGCTGGACGTGATGGTCACCAACGCCGGCGTCCTGCGCGACCGGGTGCTGTGGAAGATGTCCGACGAGGACTTCGACACCGTCCTCCAGGTCCACCTGCGCGGCACCTTCACCTGCGTGCGCGCCGCCGTGGCGCGGATGCGCGAGCAGGGCGAGGGCGGGCGCGTCATCGTCGCCGGCTCCCCGGCGGGCCAGCGCGGCAACTTCGGCCAGACCAACTACGCCGCCGCCAAGGCCGGGATCGCCGCCATGGTCCGCACCTGGGCGATGGAGCTGGCCAAGGCGGGCATCACCGCCAACGCGGTCATCCCGGTCGCCGCCACCGCGATGACCAGGACCATCCCCGCCTTCGCCCCGCACGTCGACGCGCTGGAGCAGCACGGCACGCCGCTGCCGGACGGCCTGCGCAAGGGCGAGGGCTTCGGCACCCCCGAGGACGTCGCCCCCCTGGTCGCCTACCTCGCCTCCGACGCCGCCGCGGCCGTCACCGGCCAGTGCATCGGCATCGGCGGCGACAAGCTGGCGCTGTGGTCGCACCCGCAGGAGGTCTCGGTCGCCTACGCGGACGGCGGCTGGAGCGCCGACGCGATCGCCGCGGCCTGGCCCGTCTCGGTCGGACGGGTGCCCGAGACCTACGGCATCCCCGCCCCGCGGATCTGAGCGGCGGCCGCCCGATGACCCCCCAGCAGCCCGCCCTGCGGCTCGACGAACTCGTCGCCATCGACGTCCACACCCACGCGGAGGTCTCGGAGAGCGGCCGGGGCTCGCTCTCCGAGGAGCTCGACGCCGCGGCCGGCGACTACTTCCACGCCGAGCACCGCCGACCGACCCTGCCGGAGATCGCCGCCCACTACCGCGAGCGGAAGATGGCCTGCGTGGTCTTCACCGTGGACGCGGAGGCCGCCACCGGCACCCCGGCCGTCCCCAACGAGGAAGTGGCCGAGGCCGCCCGCCGCAACCCCGACGTGATCATCCCGTTCGCCAGCATCGACCCGCACAAGGGCCGGGCCGGGGCCCGCCAGGTGCGCCGCCTGGTCGAGGAGCACGGCGTCCGCGGCTTCAAGTTCCACCCCAACGTGCAGGCGTTCTTCCCGAACGACCGGCTCGCCTACCCGCTGTACGAGGCGATCGAGGAGGCCGGCGCGATCGCGGTCTTCCACACCGGGCAGACCGGCATCGGCGCCGGCGCGCCCGGCGGCGGCGGCATCCGGCTGAAGTACTCCGACCCGATGCTGGTGGACGACGTCGCCGCGGACTTCCCCGGCATGCCGATCGTCCTGGCCCACCCGTCCTTCCCCTGGCAGGACGAGGCGCTGGCGGTGGCCACCCACAAGCCGCAGGTGTACATCGACCTGTCCGGCTGGTCGCCGAAGTACTTCCCGCCGCAGCTGGTGAAGTACGCCAACAGCCTGCTCCAGGACAAGGTCCTGTTCGGCTCCGACTACCCGCTCATCAGCCCCGACCGCTGGCTGGCCGACTTCGCGCAGCTGCCGATCAAGGACGAGGTGCGGCCGAAGATCCTCAAGCAGAACGCCGCCCGCCTGCTCGGCCTCGACAAGCAACAGTGACGCAGACGGAGGAGTCCCGCGTTGCACAACGACGGCATCGGTTCCTGGCCCGCCCGCCGGGCCCGTAAGACACCGCACCGCACCGCCCTGGTCCACGAGGGGCGCACCACCAGCTACGCCGAACTGCACCGCAGGACCGGCCGGCTGGCCCGGCTCCTGCGCCGGCACGGGGTGCGCCGCGGCGACCGGGTCGCCTTCCTCGGCCCCAACCACCCCGCCTTCCTCGAAACGCTGTTCGCCGCGGGGCAGTTGGGTGCGGTGTTCGTCCCGCTCAACACCCGGCTGACCGCGCCCGAGCTGCGCTACCAGCTCCGCGACAGCGGCAGCTCCCTGCTGCTGGCGGTCCGGCAGGACGCCGCCCTGCTGGCGGAGCTGTCCCGGGACACCGAGGTGTGGGCGGCCGAGGGGACGGAGTTCGAGGCGCTGCTCGCGGACGCCCCCGAGGAGCCGCTGGACCTGCCGGTGGCCCACGACGACCCGTGCATGATCATGTACACCTCGGGGACCACCGGCCGCCCCAAGGGCGCCCTGCTCACCCACGGCAACATCGTCTGGAACAGCCTCAACGTGGTGGTCGACACCGACCTCGCCGGCGACGAGGTCACCCTGGTCAGCGCACCCCTGTTCCACACCGCCGCGCTCAACATGACCTGTCTGCCGACCCTGCTCAAGGGCGGCACCGCCGTCCTGGAGTCCGGCTTCGACGCCGAGCGCACCCTCGCGCTGATCCGGGAACTCGGGGTCACCTGCCTGTTCGGCGTCCCGGCCATGTACGACGCGATGGCCCAGGCGCCCGGCTGGGCCGGGGCCGACCTGAGCGGCCTGCGCACCCTGATGTGCGGCGGCGCGCCCGTGCCCGCCCGCACCATCCGCACCTACCTCGACCGCGGCCTGGCGTTCGTCCAGGGCTACGGCATGACCGAGGCCGCCCCCGGCGTGCTGCTGCTCGACCGGGCGGACGCCCTGGAGCACGCCGGCAGCGCCGGCGTGCCGCACTTCTTCACCGACGTCCGCCTGCTCGACCCGGCCGGCGAGGAGGTCGGCCCGGGCGAACCCGGCGAGGTGGTGGTCGGCGGCCCCAACGTCACCCCCGGCTACTGGGGACTGCCGCAGGAGACCGCGAGCGCCTACCACGACGGCCGCTGGTTCCGCTCCGGCGACGTGGCCGTCCAGGACGAGGACGGCTACGTCCGGCTGGTCGACCGCCTCAAGGACATGATCATCTCCGGCGGGGAGAACATCTACCCCGCCGAGGTGGAGGACGCCCTGCTCGAACACCCCGCCGTCGCCGAGTGCGCCGTGTTCGGCGTCCCCGACGAGAAGTGGGGCGAGGTGGGCCGGGCCGTCGTGGTGCTGCGCCCCGGCGCCACCGCGAGCGCCGAGGAGGTCCTCGCCCACCTCGACGGCCGACTGGCCCGCTACAAGATCCCCAAGTCCGTCCGCTTCACCGACGCGCTGCCCCGCAGCGGCGCGGGCAAGCTCCTCAAGGGGCCGCTCCGCACCGCCCACGGGAGCGCCTGACCGCTCCCCGCGCGCCCCCGCGCGGCCGCCCCCCCGCGCGCTCGGCGCGCCACCAGGAAGGACCCCCACGTGCCCCGCACCGTCCACGGCCTCACCGACCTGCTCGCCCTCGGCGGCACCGACCTCGGCCACAGCCAGTGGCTGGAGATCGCCCAGGACCGGGTGAACACCTTCGCCGACGCCACCGGCGACCACCAGTGGATCCACACCGATCCCGAACGCGCCGCCGCCGGCCCGTTCGGCGCCCCGATCGCCCACGGCTACCTGACGCTCTCGCTGCTCATCCCGCTGTGGAGCGAGCTGCTCCAGGTCGAGGGCGTCGCGATGGCCGTCAACTACGGCCTCAACAAGGTCCGCTTCCCGTCCCCGGTCAAGGTCGGCGCCAAGATCCGCGCCCACGGGGCGATCGCCTCGGTCACGGAGGTGAAGGGCGGCGCCGAGGTGACCGTCGACCTGACCGTCGAGATCGACGGCGTGGCCAAGCCCGCCGTCGTGGCCCAGGCCGTCTACCGCTTCTACGCCTGAGCACTGCCGCTACGCCCGAGCACCGCTTCCGCGCCCGAGTACCGCGATGCCCGAACGGCGTGAGCCGCCACCCCCGACCGGGGGTGGCGGCTCACGCCGTTCGGCGTGCGTGCGTGCGGCGGACGACAGCCAATCCTGTGCAGATTATTGACGGCCGACAAAGAGTAGCCCTACATTCGCCGCACGGCCGGTACCCCGCCCCCTCGCCGCCCATCCGGGCCGGCCCCACCCCGGGTGCCCCGCCGCCCCCCTCGTGCGAACGCCGACGTCCGGCCCCGGCCCCCGTCCGGGCCCACCGGACCCCGCCCGCGCCCTCCCCCCAGGAGAAGCACCCATGTCCACCTCCACCCGTCCGTCCGCGCCCACCGCCCAGGGCAGACCAACCCTGCGGCGCGGCACCCTGGTCGCCGGCCTGCTCGCCGTCTGCACGGCCCAGATCGGCCTGGCCATCCCGGCCACCCTCAACGGCCTCTTCCAGAGCCAACTGCACCCCGTCGGATCGCAGTTGACCTGGATCTCGGACGCCTTCCTGCTGCCGGTCGCGGTGCTGGAGCTGACCTTCGGCCTGCTCGGTGACCTGCTCGGCCGCAAGCGGCTGCTGGTCGGCGGAGCCGCGCTGCTGGCCGTCGGCGAGATCGTCAGCACCACCGCCGACGGCATCCACCAGCTCTGGGTCGGCCAGGCCCTGGCCGGCCTCGGAGCCGCCGCGCTCTTCCCGACCTCGCTGGCGATCCTCGCCGCCGGCGCGGCCTCCACCGCCCAGCGGGCCAAGGTCGTCGCGCTGTGGGCCGCCCTGCTCTCCACCGGCGGCTTCGTCGCCCCGCTGATCGGCGGCATCACCGCCACCTACGGCTCCTGGCGCTGGGCCTTCGTCGTCGTCACCCTGATCGGCGCGGCCAGCGCCCTGACCAGCGCCCTCTGCGCCGACGACTCGCGCGCCCCCGAAGGCCGCTCGCTCGACCTGCCGGGCCAACTCACCATCGGCGTCGGCCTGTTCGCCCTGCTCTACGCGATCATCCAGGGCCCCGAGGACGGCTGGACCGCCACCCCCGTGCTGATCGCCCTCGCCCTCGCCGTGCTCGGCCTGGTCGGTTTCGTGGCCGCCGAACTGCGCTCCTCCTCCCCGCTGCTGCGCCTGGACCTCTTCCGCAACCGCTCCTTCGCGGTCGCCTCCGTCATCACCGTGGTCGGCATGTTCAGCTTCCTCGGCACCGCCTACTCGGTCAGCATCCGCCTCGGCCCCGTCCAGGAACTGCCCCCCATGCGGACCGCCCTGGCCTTCCTGCTGCTCAACGGCATCGCCCTGGCCATGCTGCCGGTCACCCACCGGCTGCTGAACGCGGTGGCGCCGCGCCTGCTGCTCGGCTCCGGCCTGCTGCTGATCGCGGCCGGCAACTACTGGGCGGCCGCCCTGCCGGTCGACGACCACTCCTTCCTCCCGCTGATCGCGCCGCTCGCCCTGGTCGGCCTCGGCTTCGCCGTGACCGTCTCCTCCGTCACCGCCACCGCCGTCACCACCGTGCCCCCGCACCTGGCCGGCATGGCCAGCGCCACCACCAACCTGCTGCGCGACTTCGGCTTCACCCTGGGCCCCGCCGTGATCGGCGCGATCGCCCTCAGCCGGGCCGGCCACCACTTCACCACCGCCCTCGGCCCCTCCGACCTGCCCGCCCCGCTCAAGGGCGCGGGCGCCGCGATCCTGGAGGAGGGCGGCCCGCTGGCCGTCAACGGCGCCTCGAACGCGCCCAAGCTCGCCGCCCTGCACCCGATCGCCGAGAACGCCCTCGGCGCCGGCTACTCGGTCGGCTTCGTGGTCTGCGGCTGCGCCGCGCTCTTCGCCGCCGTCCTCGCCCTGCTGGCCCTGCGCGGCCGGGCCGCGGACGGGGAGCCGGTACCCGTCCACTGAAGCACCACCCGCCCCGGCGACCGGTGACCACCAGCCTCCGGCGGCGGCTGCCGGTCACCGGCCTCCGGCGGCTGAGAACCGGCTTCGGTGGTCGGGGAGCAGGCCCG
>NZ_BAAANS010000069.1:6069-40383 GCF_039529925.1 Kitasatospora saccharophila
CCCGGCAGTTGACGGTCACCAGCCTCCGGCGGCCGACCACCGGTCGGGGAGCAGCCCCGGGTAGTCGGGAGAGCTCGGCGGTCGGGGAGCAGGCCCGGCAGTTGACGGTCACCAGCCTCCGGCGGCCGACCACCGGTCGGGGAGCAGCCCCGGGTAGTCGGGAGAGCTCGGCGGTCGGGGAGCAGGCCCGACAGTTGACCGTCACCAGCCTCCGGCGGCCGGTGACCACCGACCACCAGCTCCGGTGGCCGAGAACCAGCTCCGGCGGCCGGTGACCACCGACCACCGGCTCCGGCGGCCGGGAAGCAGTCCCGGTAGCAACGACCAGCGCGCCGACGGCGAGCCGCGAGGCCGTCGGCGCGCTCCGCCGCCCGGCTGCCGCCCTCCAAGGGGTGGCAGCCGGGGACCCCCCTTGACGCGCGGTAAGAGAACGGCCCCGTCCCCGCGGCGCGCCCGCGCCGCCGACCCACCCACCGTGTTGGAGCCCCTGATGACCCGATCGCCCCGCCGGGCGCTGGCCGCCCTGTGCGCCGCCACCGCGCTCGCCCTCACCGCCCCGCTCGCCGCCACCACCCCGGCCGCCGCCGCCACCGCCACCGCCTCCACCCACTACAGCGGCACCCTGGCGGACGGCGCGACCTGGATCGCCGACAAGCCCGCCCGGTGGAACGGCGTCCTGCTGCTGTTCAGCCACGGCTTCGGCGCGCTCACCGCCGCCAACGCCCCCTCCGACGCCGTCAAGGACCGGCTGCTCGCCGAGGGCTACGCCCTGGCCGGCTCCTCCTACGACCCGAACGGGTCGGCCTGGGCCCTGCGCTCCGCCGAGCGGGACCAGTTCGCCACCGTCACCGCGTTCGGCGACACCGCCGGCCGGCCCGCCCACGTCGTCTCCGTCGGGCTCTCGATGGGCGGCCTGGTCAACGCCCAGATCGCCCGCGACGGCGCCGGGCGCATCGACGGCGCGCTGAACCTGTGCGGGCTCGTCGCCGGCGGCGTCGACCTGGAGGACTACCAGCTCGACGCCGAGTACGCCCTGGCCTGGTTCTTCGACCGCGCCGACCTGCCGAACCTGGTCGACCTGTCCGACCCGGACGCCGCCTCCGCGCTGGCCAACCGGCTCTCCACCGCCGTCGACGCCGCCCAGCGGACCCCCGCCGGACGGGCCAGGATCTCCCTCGCCGCCGCCTACCTCAACCAGTCGGCCTGGGCCCCGGGCCAGACCCCGCCCGCCCCCACCGACTACGCCGACCAGGAGTACCAGCAGTACCAGTGGCTCCAGCAGGGCCTGCTGTACTTCATCGTCCCCGGTCGCTACGCCGTCGAGCAGTCCGCCGGCGGCAACCCCTCCTCCACCAAGGGCGTGGACTACACCGCCCTGCTCGACAAGTCCTGGCACGCCGACGAGGTCCGCGCCCTGTACGCCGCGGCGGGCCTCGACCCGAAGGCGGACACCGCCGCGCTCACCGCGCACGCCGACATCACCGGCTCCGCCGCCGCCCGGGCGAACCTGACCGCCAGCTCCACCGTCACCTCGCTCGACGTCCCGATGCTCTCCCTCCACACCACCTCCGACCAGCTCGTGCCGGTCGAGCAGGAGAACGCCTACGCGGCGCGGATCCGGGCCGCGGGCGACAACAGCCTGCTGCGGCAGGCGTTCGTCGCCCGGCAGGGGCACTGCAACTTCACCACCGCCGAGATCGTGGCCGGCCTGCACGCCCTGGAGCAGCGCCTGGTCACCGGCTCCTGGAGCAACGCCGCCACTCCCGAGTCCCTCCAGGAGCGCGCCACCGCGCTCCACCTGGACGGCGCCGCCTTCGTCGACTGGAAGCCCTCCCGGCTGAGCGGCGTGCGCTGAGCCCGCCCCGCAGCGCCGACGGCCGGGCCCGGAGAACCGGGCCCGGCCGTCGGCGTGCCCGCGGGCCGGCGCGGGCGCCGGAGGAACGTGAGCGCTGACTGACCTGCTCGCACCCCGGCGCCCGGAGCCCGTCCGGGGGCGCGGCGGCCCCGGGTCGGCCCGCCGCGGCTCCCCGCCGGTCAGCCGCGGCGGGCCGGACCGGTGCTGCGGCGCAGGACCAGCTCGGGGGCGATCTGCACCCGGGTGACCGGGTGCCCGGTGCCGCCGAGTTCGGCCACCAGCAGTTCCAGGGCGCGGCGGCCGAGTTCGCCGAAGTCCTGCCGGACGGTGGTGAGCGGCGGGATGAAGTAGGCGGCCTCGGGGATGTCGTCGAAGCCGACCACGCTGAGGTCGCCGGGCACCGGGCGGCCGGTCTCGTGCAGGGCGCGCAGCAGCCCGAGGGCCATGTGGTCGTTGGCGCAGAAGACGGCGGTGACGTCGTCCAGCCGGGAGATCCGCTGCCCCGCCTCGTAGCCGGAGCGGGCGCTCCAGTCGCCGACCACCACGGCCGGCACCCGGGCGCCGGCGGCGGCCAGGGCCAGGCGCCAGCCCTCCTGGCGGTCCTGGCTCTCCAGCCAGCCGGGCGGGCCCGCCAGGTGGTGGACGGTGCGGTGGCCGAGGTCGAGCAGCTGCCGGGTGGCGGCCTCCGCGCCGGAGCGGTTGTCGACGGTGACGGTCGGGATGCTGGAGCGGGCGCCGGAGCCGACCGCCACCACCGGCACCGAGCTGGAGAGCTTGGCGACGGCGCTGACCGCCGAGGTCTGCGGCGCGACCACCACGACCCCCTCGACGCCCTGGTCGCGCAGCCGGTCCACGGCCTCCTGGACGGAGCGGCTGTCCAGGGCGCGCAGGCTGGCGACGCTGACGAAGTACCCGGCGCTGCGGGCCGCGCGCTCGATGCCGTCCAGCATCGAGGCGGGCCCGTACAGGGTGGATTCGAAGCTGACCACGCCGAGGGTCTGCGAGCGGCGGGTGACCAGGGCGCGGGCCGCCGAGTTGGGCCGGTAGTCGAGTTCGCGGATGGCGGCGAGCACCCGGTCCCGGGTTCCGGGGCGGACGTGCGGGGCGCCGTTGAGGACGCGTGACACCGTCTGGTGGGAGACCCCGGCCAGTTTCGCGACGTCCGCCATCACGGGCTGCCGGGCCTCCGGGCCGGCCGTTTCGGTCCCCAACGTTCCACTCCTCACCGACCGCGAAGGCGGGCCGGGCGCGGCCGGTCCGCCCCGTGCGGTGCGGGGGGAGCGGTGCTGACGTCACGCGCCGGTGCCCCGGAATCGTACCCGGTGTTTCTGTTAGCGCTCACAACACGGTGGAAATCCGGCCGTCGGAGCGTGCGGCGCCCCGACCTGCGGAAAGGGGCGCGCGGTCGCTCCGACGTGGTGCGAGGGGTGGTCAAGATTGGGTAACGGGCGGTGACTTGGGTTGTCGGCTTCGAATGTGAGCGCTAACAATCTCCCTCAAGCGAAACGGCGCCGCCACACCGCGTTCACCCGGACGAGACGGAGCGCCTTCCCCTGCCGCGCCCCGGTCCGGTCGTCTCGCCCTCCGTACGTCCCCGCACGCCCCGTACGTCCCCGTACGTCCCTGCACCCCCCCGTGAGCGCCGGGCGGCCCCGCCGTCCGTGCGATCGACGATCCCGAGAGGAACTTCCCCCATGTCCAAGAGAGCTGCGGCGGCCCTGGTCGCCGGCGCGATGGTCGCCGTCCTCACCGCCTGTGGTTCCGGTGGCGGTTCGGGCTCCGCCGACAAGGGTTCCGGCCACAAGCTCACCATCGGCTTCTCCCAGGTCGGTGCCGAGAGCGGCTGGCGCACCGCCAACACCAAGTCGATCCAGGACGCGGCGAAGAAGGCCGGTGTCACCCTCAAGTTCTCCGACGCGCAGCAGAAGCAGGAGAACCAGATCAAGGCGATCCGCTCGTTCATCCAGCAGAAGGTCGACGTGATCGCCTTCTCGCCGGTGGTCGAGTCGGGCTGGGACACCGTCCTCAAGGAGGCCAAGGCGGCGCACATCCCGGTCATCCTGACCGACCGCGCGGTCGACTCCAAGGACGAGTCGCTGTACGTCTCCTTCCTCGGCTCCGACTTCGTCGAGGAGGGCAAGAAGGCCGGCGACTGGCTGGTCAAGGAGTACGCGGCCACCAGCGGCGAGGTGAACATCGTCCAGCTGGAGGGCACCACCGGCTCCGCGCCCGCCAACGACCGCAAGTCCGGCTTCGCGGACGCCATCAAGGGCGAGCCGAAGTTCAAGGTGGTGGCCTCGCAGACCGGCGACTTCACCCGCGCCAAGGGCAAGGAGGTCATGCAGGCCTTCCTGAAGTCCCAGCCGAAGATCGACGTGCTGTACGCGCACAACGACGACATGGCGCTCGGTGCGATCCAGGCGATCGAGGAGGCCGGCAAGAAGCCCGGCACCGACATCAAGATCGTCTCCGTGGACGGCGTCAAGGACGCCTTCACCGCGATGAGCCAGGGCAAGATCAACTACGACGTCGAGTGCAACCCGCTGCTCGGCGACCAGCTGATGGAACTGGCCAAGAAGGTCAAGGCCGGCGAGACCGTCGAGCGCCGGATCAAGACCGAGGAGAGCACCTTCACCCCCGAGCAGGCCACCGCGGCCCTGCCCAACCGCCAGTACTGACCCACCCCGTCCGGAGGGGGCCGCCGCGCGGCGGCCCCCCGCCCGGAAGACACGAGAGGAGAACCGGGGTGCGGCAGCAACCGGTCCTGGAAGTCCGGGGGATCCGCAAGGAGTTCCCCGGGGTGGTGGCGCTGGACGGGGTCGACTTCCGGCTCTACCCCGGCGAGGTGCACGCCCTGATGGGGGAGAACGGCGCCGGGAAGTCCACCCTGATCAAGGTGCTCACCGGCGTCTACCAGTCGGACGGCGGCGAGGTCGAACTGGCCGGCGAACCGGTGCGGATCGCCGGACCGCTGCAGGCCCAGCAGGCCGGCATCAGCACGGTCTACCAGGAGGTCAACCTCTGCCCGAACCTGTCGGTCGCGGAGAACGTCTTCATCGGACGCGAACCCCGCCGGTTCGGCCTGATCGACTGGGCGGCGATGCGCCGCCGGGCCACCGAACTCGTCCGCGGGATCGACCTCGACATCGACGTCAGCGCCCCGCTGAACAGCTACTCCATCGCCGTCCAGCAGCTGGTGGCGATCGTCCGCGCGGTCGACGTCTCCGCCAAGGTCCTGATCCTGGACGAACCGACCTCCAGCCTGGACCGCGACGAGGTCCGCCAGCTCTTCACCGTCATGCGGCGGCTGCGCGACCAGGGCGTGGCGATCCTGTTCGTCTCGCACTTCCTCGACCAGGTCTACGAGATCTGCGACCGGATGACCGTGCTGCGCAACGGCCGCCTGGAGGGCGAGTACCTCACCAGCGAGCTCGACCAGGTCGCCCTGGTCTCCCGGATGATCGGCGCCGAACTCGCCGGCCTCGACCAGCTCGGCGGCGGCAAGCGGCGCGAACGCACCGCCCGCACCGGCAAGGCGTTCCTGCAGGCCGACCGGCTGACCCGGCGCGGCGCCGTCGAACCGTACGACCTCGACATCCGCCCCGGCGAGGTGATCGGCCTGGCCGGACTGCTCGGCTCCGGACGCACCGAGGCCGCCCGGCTGCTGTTCGGCGCCGACCAGAGCGACGGCGGCACGCTGCGGATCGAGGGCGCCGTCACCACGCTGCGCAGCCCCCGGGACGCCATCGCCCGCGGCATCGCGTTCTGCTCGGAGAACCGCAAGACCGAGGGCCTGGTCGGCGAACTGACCGTCCGCGAGAACATCGTGCTGGCCCTGCAGGCCGCCCGCGGCTGGACCCGCCCGCTCTCCCGCACCGCCCAGGACGCCTACGCGCTGAAGTGGATCCGCGCCCTGGACATCCGTCCCGGCAACCCCGAGGCGCTGGTGCGCAACCTCAGCGGCGGCAACCAGCAGAAGGTGCTGCTCGCCCGCTGGCTGATCACCGACCCGAAGCTGCTGATCCTCGACGAGCCCACCCGCGGCATCGACATCGGCGCCAAGGCCGAGATCCAGAAGCTGGTGGCGAACCTCGCCGAGGACGGCATGGCGGTGCTGTTCATCTCCGCCGAACTGGAGGAGGTGCTGCGGCTCAGCCACCGGGTCGGCGTGCTGCGCGACCACCGGATGGTCGCCCAGCTCGACAACGACGGCGAGCTCACCCCGGAGCGCGTCATGGCCACCATCGCGAGCGGAGCGCACCAATGAGCGAGCGGAGCGAGCGAATCATGGACAAGCGCGTGTGGGCGAATGCCTGCGCCGAGCGCAGCGAGGTGGGCGCATGAGTACGGCAACGACGGCGAGCACGGTGAAGGCGGTGACCCGGTCCCGGCTGTTCTGGCCGGCCGCGGTGCTGGCCGTGCTCCTGGTCGCCAACCTCGCCTTCACCCCCGACTTCTTCGCCGTCCGCCTCCAGGGCGGCCACCTGTACGGCTCCCTGATCGACATCCTGCACTTCGGCGCCCCGCTGATCCTGGTCTCCCTCGGCATGACCCTGGTGATCGCCACCGGCGGCATCGACCTCTCGGTCGGCTCCACCGTCGCCATCTCCGGCGCCCTGGCCTGCCTGCACATCAGCGAGTCCACCGACCCGGGCAGCCTCGCCACCGTGCTGACCGCCGTCGGCATCGCCCTGGGCACCGCACTGGTGCTCGGCGTCGTCAACGGCCTGCTGGTGGCCAGGGTCGGCGTCCAGCCGATCATCGCCACCCTGATCCTGATGGTCGCCGGCCGCGGCGTGGCCCAGCTGATCACCGACGGCCAGATCATCACCGTCACCAGCGACCCGTACAAGATGATCGGCGGCGGCTACTGGCTCACCATGCCGTTCGCGATCCTGCTCAGCGCCCTGGTGGTGCTGGCGACCGTGCTGCTGACCCGCTCCACCGCGCTCGGCCTGCTGCTGGAGTCCGTCGGCGGCAACCCGGTCGCCAGCCGGCTGGTCGGCATCCGGGCGATGCGCCTGGTCGCCCTGGTCTACGTGTTCAGCGCGCTGTGCGCGGCGCTGGCGGGCCTGATGGTCTCCTCCAACGTCTCGGCGGCCGACGGCAACAACGCCGGACTGTGGATCGAACTCGACGCCATCCTCGCGGTCGTGCTCGGCGGGACGTCCCTCAACGGCGGACGGTTCTCCATCGGCGGCACCGTCCTGGGCGCGCTCATCATCCAGACCCTCTCCACCACCGTCTACACCATCGGCATCCCGCCCGAGACCACCCTGGTCTTCAAGGCGTTCGTGGTGATCGCGGTCTGCCTGATCCAGTCGCCCGCCTTCCGCGCCAAGCTCGCCGCCCGCGCCGCCCGCACCCGGCGCACCACCCGGCCGCACCCCGCGGCCCCCACCAACCGGGAGGTCGGCGCATGAACGCCCACGCCCTGCTGACCCGCCTGCGCGGACAGATCCCGCTGCTGGTCACCGCGGTCCTGCTGGTGTCGATGTTCAGCGTCGGCTCGGTCCAGTACGAGGGCTTCTTCTCCGGCCAGGTCGTGCTCAACCTGCTGATCGACAACGCCTTCCTGCTGGTCGTCGCGGTCGGCATGACCTTCGTCGTGCTCACCGGCGGCATCGACCTGTCGGTCGGCGCGGTGGTGGCGCTGTCCACCATGGTCTCCGCCTGGCTGGTCGAACAGCACGGCTGGCCGCCGCTGCTGGTGATCCCGCTGGTCCTGCTGATGGGCACCGCCGGCGGCTGGCTGATGGGCTGGATCATCCACGTCTTCGAGATCCAGCCGTTCATCGTCACCCTGGCCGGCATGTTCCTGGCCCGCGGCCTGTGCTACACCATCAGCGTCGAGTCGATCTCCATCACCGACCCGCAGTACACCGCGATGGCGCAGACCCGGATCCCGCTCGGCGACCTGTTCGTCTCGCCCAGCGCGCTGATCGCCCTGCTGCTGGTCGCCGCCGGATTCGTCGTCCTGCACTACACCCGGTTCGGCCGCAACGTGTACGCGCTCGGCGGCAGCGAGCAGTCCGCGCTGCTGATGGGCCTGCCCGTGCAGCGCACCAAGACCGGCGTCTACGCGATCAGCGGCTTCTGCTCCGCGCTCGGCGGCGTCCTGCTCACCTTCTACATGCTCTCCGGCTACGGCCTGCACGCGGTGGGCCTGGAACTCGACGCGATCGCCGCCGTCGTCATCGGCGGCACCCTGCTCACCGGCGGCTCCGGCTACCTGCTGGGCACCCTGCTCGGCGTGCTGGTGCTCGGCCTGATCCAGACCGTGATCAGCTTCCAGGGCACCCTCAGCTCCTGGTGGACCCGGATCGTCATCGGCGCCCTGCTGTTCGTCTTCATCGTCCTGCAGCGCCTGATCACCGCCCGCCGGCGCTGACCACCGGGCCCCGCCCCCGCGCCGCGGGGCCCACGGGCAGCACGCCCACCCCCCGACCCCGCCGGGCCGCCAGGCCCCCCGCTTCCCTGCCGGGCGGCCCGCGCGGATCCCGTCCGAGCCCTCCCAACAGGCGACGACGGGACCCCGGCCGCCGGCCCGCAACGGCGCGGAACCCGCCGGCGGCCGCCGAGTCCACCCGCCACGCCCCCACCCCACGCCAAGGAAGAGACAGTGAGCTTGACTCCCCACCACGACCGGGCGAACGAGCCGGAGAGCTACGTCGTCGGTATCGATTTCGGCACCCTGTCGGGGCGCGCGGTGGTGGTCCGGGTACGGGACGGCGAGGAGCTCGGCAGCGCCGTGCACGCCTACCCGCACGCCGTGATCGAGGACCGCCTGCCCGGCACCGGCCGCCGACTGCCCCCCGACTGGGCGCTCCAGCACCCCGAGGACTGGCGCGAGGTGCTGCGCGCCGCGGTACCCGCCGCACTGGCGGCCTCCGGCGTCG
Source organism: Kitasatospora saccharophila (assembly GCF_039529925.1). Taxonomy (NCBI): domain Bacteria; kingdom Bacillati; phylum Actinomycetota; class Actinomycetes; order Kitasatosporales; family Streptomycetaceae; genus Kitasatospora; species Kitasatospora saccharophila. The sequence continues at coordinate 14,824 of NZ_BAAANS010000069.1, forward strand.
ACCCGGCCGCCGTGATCGGCATCGCCACCGACTTCACCGCCTGCACCGTGCTGCCGGCCCTGGCCGACGGCACCCCGCTGGCCGAGCTGCCCGAGTGGGCCGGACGCCCGCACGCCTGGCCCAAGCTGTGGAAGCACCACGCCGCCCAGGGCCAGGCCGACCGGATCAACGCGCTGGCGCACGCCCGCGGCGAGAAGTGGATCCACCGCTACGGCGGGAAGATCTCCGCCGAGTGGCAGTACGCCAAGGCGCTGCAGGTGCTGGAGGAGGACGCCGAGGTCTACGCGGCGTGCGAGCGCTGGATCGAGGCCGCCGACTGGATCGTCTGGCAGCTGACCGGCGCCGAGTCCCGCAACACCTGCACCGCCGGGTACAAGGGGGTCTTCCAGGACGGCGGCTACCCGTCCGAGGAGTACCTGGCCGCCCTGCACCCCGGCTTCGCGGACTTCGCCCGCACCAAGCTGGAGCACCCCGCCGGCCTGGCCCCGCTCGGCTCCCGGGTCGGCTCGCTGACCGCCGAAGCCGCCGCCTGGACCGGCCTGCCGGAGGGCATCGCGGTCGCCGCCGGGAACGTCGACGCGCACGTCGCCGCCCCCGCCGCGCAGGCCGTCGACAACGGCAAGCTGCTGGCGATCATGGGCACCTCCACCTGCCACGTCGTCAACGGCCCCGCCCTCGCCGACGTCCCCGGGATCTGCGGCGTCGTCGACGGCGGCATCGCCGAGGGCGCCTGGGGCTACGAGGCCGGACAGTCCGCGGTCGGCGACATCTTCGCCTGGTGGCTGCGCCAGGGCCTGCCCGCCGACTACCTCGCCGAGGCCGAGGCCAACGGCGAGGACGCCCACCAACTGCTCACCCGCAAGGCCGCCGCCCAACGCGTCGGCGCCCACGGCCTGGTGGCGCTCGACTGGATGAACGGCAACCGCTCCACCCTGGTCGACCACCACCTCTCCGGCGTCATCGCCGGACTCACCCTCGCCACCACCCCCGAGGACGTCTACCGCGCCCTGCTGGAGGCCACCGCCTACGGCACCCGCACCATCGTCGAGGCCCTGGAGAACGGTGGCGTCCCCGTCACCGAGTTCGTCGTCACCGGCGGCCTGAAGAAGAACGCCCTGCTGATGCAGATCTACGCCGACGTGCTGCGCCGCCCGGTCTCGCTCGCCGTCTCCGAACAGGGCCCGGCGCTGGGCTCGGCGATCCACGCGGCGGTGGCCGCGGGGGCGTACCCGGACGTGCGGGCCGCCGCCGCCGCGATGGGCCGCGTCGAGCGCCACGCCCACCTGCCCGACGAGGCCCGCGCCGACGCCTACGACGCCCTCTACGCCGAGTACCGGCTGCTGCACGAGCACTTCGGCACCGGAGACGACCTGCTGCTGCACCGCCTGCGCGCCATCCGCAACACCGCCCTCAGCCACGACACCGAGGACTGACACCCCATGAGCGACACCATCGACCTGCTGCGCCGCCAAGTCGCCGACCTGCACCAGGAACTGGTCCGCTACGGCCTGGTCGTCTGGACCGCCGGCAACGTCTCCGCCCGCGTCCCCGGCGAGGACCTGCTGGTCATCAAGCCCAGCGGCGTCTCCTACGACGAACTGACGCCCGAGAACATGATCCTGTGCGACCTGCACGGCAACGTCGTCGAGGGCGAGCACGCGCCCTCGTCCGACACCGCCGCGCACGCCTACGTCTACCGCCACCGCCCCGACGTCGGCGGCGTGGTGCACACCCACTCCACCTACGCCAGCGCCTGGGCCGCCCGCGGCGAGCCGGTGCCGTGCGTGCTGACCGCGATGGCCGACGAGTTCGGCGCCGAGATCCCGATCGGCCCGTTCGCGCTGATCGGCGACGACTCGATCGGCCGCGGCATCGTCGAGACCCTCGACGGCCACCGCTCGCCCGCCGTCCTGATGAAGAGCCACGGCGTCTTCACCATCGGCAAGGACGCCCGCGCCGCCGTCAAGGCCGCCGTGATGTGCGAGGACGTCGCCCGCACCGTGCACGTCTCCCGCCAGCTCGGCGAGCCGCTGCCGATCGCGCAGGCCGACATCGACCGCCTCAACTTCCGCTACCAGAACGTCTACGGCCAGCGCCCCGCGGCCCAGTGAAGGAGTACCACCAGTGACCGAGGTTTTCACCGGACGCGAGATCTGGTTCCTCACCGGGAGCCAGGGCCTCTACGGCCCCGAGACGCTGCAGCAGGTCGCCGAGCAGTCCCAGCAGGTCATCAACCAGCTCGCCCGCACCGGCCTGCCCGTCCGCCTGATCTGGAAGCCCGTCCTCACCGACGCCGACGCGATCCGCCGGGTCTGCCTGGAGGCCAACGCCGACGACGCCTGCGTCGGCCTGATCGCCTGGATGCACACCTTCTCGCCCGCCAAGATGTGGATCGCCGGCCTCGACGCGCTGCGCAAGCCGCTGCTGCACCTGCACACCCAGGCCAACCGCGACCTGCCCTGGGCCACCATCGACATGGACTTCATGAACCTGAACCAGGCCGCCCACGGCGACCGCGAGTTCGGCTACATCCAGTCCCGCCTCGGCGTCGCCCGCAAGACCGTCGCCGGCCACGTCAGCGACCCCGCCGTGGCCCGCCGGATCGCCACCTGGTCCCGCGCCGCCGCCAGCCGCGCCGACCTCGGCACCCTCAAGCTGGCCCGCTTCGGCGACAACATGCGCGACGTCGCCGTCACCGAGGGCGACAAGGTCGAGGCCCAACTGCGCTTCGGCGTCTCCGTCAACACCTACGGCGTCAACGACCTGGTCGCCGCCGTCGACGCCACCGCCGACGCCGACGTCACCGCCCTGGTCAAGGAGTACGAGGAGACCTACCGCCTCGCCCCCGAACTGCGGGCCGGCGGCGAACGGCACGAATCGCTGCGCTACGCCGCCCGGATCGAACTCGGCCTGCGCGGCTTCCTCACCGCCGGCGGCTTCGGCGCCTTCACCACCAACTTCGAGGACCTCGGCGGCCTGCGCCAGCTCCCCGGCCTGGCCGTGCAGCGCCTGATGGCCGACGGCTACGGCTTCGGCGGCGAGGGCGACTGGAAGACCTCCGTCCTGCTGCGCACCCTCAAGACCGCCGCCACCGGCCTGGACGGCGGCACCTCCTTCATGGAGGACTACACCTACCACCTGGAGCCCGGACGGGAGTTGATCCTCGGCGCGCACATGCTGGAGGTCTGCCCGACCATCGCCGCCGCCACCCCGTCCTGCGAGATCCACCCGCTCGGCATCGGCGGCCGCGAGGACCCCGTCCGGCTGGTCTTCGACGCCGCCCCCGGCCCCGCCGTCGTCGTCGGCCTCGCCGACCTCGGCGAGCGCTTCCGGCTGGTCGCCAACGAGATCGACGTCGTCGACCCCGCCGAACCGCTGCCCAACCTGCCCGTCGCCCGCGCCGTCTGGCAGCCCAAGCCGAACCTGCGCACCTCCACCGAGGCGTGGCTCACCGCCGGAGCACCCCACCACACCGTGCTCACCAGCGCCCTGGACACCGAGCACCTCGACGACCTCGCCGAGATGCTCGCCACCGAACTCGTCGTCATCGACGCCGACACCACGATGCGCGGCTTCACCCGCGAACTGCGCTGGAACCAGGCATACCACCGCCTCTCCCAGCGGCTCTGAGCCACCCGGCACCCAGGAGGGACGACGCCCGCACGCGGGCGTCGTCCCCCTTCCCCGTCCGTCCTCCCCTTCCCCCTCCCGCCCTGTCCTTCCCCGTCCCTCCGCCCGCCCCCGCCGAACGGAGCCTCCCGTGCCGCCCGGAGCACCCGCCCGACTCAGGATCACCCAGACCGAGACCGCCACCCTCCCCGACGGCCGGTGGATCACCCGCTGGACGTTCGGCGCCCCCGGCGGCGTCACGGCGGAGGTGCTCAGCCTCGGCGCCCGCCTCGAAGCCCTCCACGCCCCCGACCGGGACGGCCACCGCGCCAACGTCGTCCTCGGCGGCGCCCACGTCGCGGACCTGCTCGGCGACGCCGCCTACTTCGGCGCCACCGTCGGCCGCTACGCCAACCGCGTCGCCCGCGGCCGGCTGCCCCTCGACGGCACCGTCCACCACCTCGCCACCCAGCCCACCGGCCACACCCTGCACGGCGGCCCCGACGGCTACGCCACCCGCCTGTGGGAGGGCGAAGCCGTCCGGGAGGAACACCGGGTCGGCGTCCGCCTGCGCCTGCACAGCCCCGACGGCGACCAGGGCTTCCCCGGCGCGCTCACCGCCGAAGTCGGCTACCTGCTCGACGCCCACGGCGAACTGACCATCGAGTACCGGGCCACCACCGACGCGCCCACCGTCGTCAACCTCACCAACCACGCCTACTTCAACCTCGCCGGCGAGGGCAACGGCACCGTCCTCGACCACCGGCTGCGGGTCGACGCCTCCGGCTACCTCCCCGTCGACGACGACCTGATCCCGCTCGGCCCGGTCGCACCCGTCGACGCCACCCCCTTCGACCTCCGCGACCCCCACCCGCTCGCCGACCGCTTCGCCCTGCACCACCCGCAACTCGGCCCGGCCGGCGCCGGCTACGACCACACCTGGGTCCTGGACGGCACCGGCCTGCGCACCGCCGCCGTCCTCACCGACCCGGCCAGCGGCCGCCGCCTGGAGTGCCGCACCACCGAACCCGGCCTCCAGGTCTACACCGGCAACCTCTTCGACGGCTCGGTCACCGGCCGCTCCGGCCGCCCCTACCGCGCGCACGCGGGCATCGCCCTGGAGACCCAGCACTTCCCCGACTCCCCGAACCGCCCCGACTACCCCTCCACCGTCCTGCGCCCGGGGGAGGAGTACCGCTCCACCACGGTCTACCGCCTCGGCACCACGGCGGGCTAGCCTCCGGGGCGGCGTGCGGGCTCAGGAGTTCCACCAGGCCGGGCGGACCCGCAGCGACTCCTCCTTGACGCACGCCGACCCGTTGACGACCTCCCGGGCGTGCAGGTCCCAGCCGACCACGCCGTTGCCCTCGCGGCGCAGTTCGATCAGCCGGGACTGCCCGGTGTGCGCCCCCGCCGCCACCTCGCAGCGCAGCACGGTGTCCCAGGCCAGCCCGTCCAGCGCGGCGGCGAACGCCGTCAGCGGCAGCAGCACGACGGTCAGCAGCAGCGCCGCCCACTGCTCGGCCGCCACCAGCCGCAGCCGCCAGGGGGCGAGCGCGGCCGCGTCCGGGCGCCCGTGCGGGTGGGGGCGGCGGCCCGCCCGGTACTCCTGGACCAGTCCGTTGCGCAGCGCCAGCGCGACCAGCGCCACCGCCAGCCCCCACCGGAACCCGTAGAACACCCAGCACAGCACGCCCATCGCCAGCGGGTTCACCAGCGTCAGCGCCACCGTCCGGGCCAGCGCGCCCGCCGAGTGCCCGCGCGGGACGGCGCCGCGCGCCGCGAACAGCGCGAACACCACCCGGGAGGTGACCACCGCCACCAGCGAACCCAGCAGCGGACGGGTCGTCACCATGCCGACCAGCACCTCGCCGAGGTTCGGCACGCCCATGGTGCTGACCACCTCGCGGGTGTGCGCGCCGCCGCCGACCGTCCAGGCGACCTTCACCAGCGGCACCGCCGCGAGCAGCGCCAGCAGCACGGTGTGCCCCGGCCCGCCCTTGCGGTCCGACTCGGTGCGCCCGTCCGCCCTCTCCTGTGCCGCCACCGCGACCGCCTCCCGTCGCTCGTCGTCCCGGGCCGTTCCCGGGCCGTCCCCGGGCGGGATGCATAGCCGGTCCGGGGGGTCCCGTCCCGTCCGGTCACCGGTGCGGGTGACGGGTTGCGCCGGGTGCGCGGGCGGCCGGGGGCCGGGGGCCGGGGGCGGGGGGTGCTCAGCGGGCGGCGGGCTTGCGGGCCTCGAACAGGGTGCGGGACATGGTGGAGGTGAACGGGCCCGCGCGGCCGATCAGTTCGTGCAGTTCGCGCAGCCGCTCGCGGTACTGCCCGACCGAGAAGCCGGGCACCGTCCAGACCACCTTGCGCAGGAACCAGACCACCGCGCCGACGTCGGAGAACTCCAGCCGCAGCCGCTCGTTGCGGCAGCCCACCACCTCCAGGCCCGCCGCCCGGGCCCGCGCGGCCTCCACCTCGTGCTCGCGGTCGGTGGGCACCGGGAACGGCCCGAGGAAGAACGCGCTCAGCTCGACGTTGGTGCGCCCGCCCACGTGCTGCGCGAAGTACGTGCCGCCGGGGGCCAGCACCCGGGCGATCTCCGGGAAGTCGACCCGCGCCGGGTGACGGCTGGTCACCAGGTCGAACGCGCCGTCCGCGAACGGCAGCGGCGCGTCCTCCGGGACGGCCACCAGCACGGCGCCCAGCGGGTGCAGCAGCCGCGTCGCCCGGGCGGCGTTCGGCGCCCAGCCCTCGGTCGCCACCAGGGTGCGCGGGAAGTTCGCCGCCCCCGCGCCCGCCAGCACCTCGCCGCCGCCGGTCTGCACGTCCAGTGCCGCGCCGGCCGCCGCGAGCCGCTCGCCCAGCAGTCGCTGGTAGCCCCAGGAGGGGCGCTGCTCGGTGGCCCGGCCGGCCAGCCAGGAGAAGTCCCAGCCGTCGACGGGGGCGGCGGCGGCCTCGTCGACCAGTTCGTCGAAGGAGCGGCCCGGGTGCTGCGTCGATCGGTCCATGGCGAGCATCCAAGCACGTCGGAGCCGGTGGGGCGGGGGATTTAACGGCTCGTGGAATCTTCCCGACAAGGCGTCGGCAACGGCTTGACTTAGGTGAGCCTCACCTAAATAATCAGGGGGATTCGATCTTTGGAGGCCCTTCCCGATGTCCAGCCCCGACCAGCGGCCCGCCGCCTTCTCCACCCTGCTCCGCACCGCCAGCGCCGAGGAGCACGAGGCGGCGGAGCACTCCTCCTTCATGAGTGACCTGCTCGGCGGGAAGCTCGGCGTCCAGGCGTACACCGACCTCACCGGCCAGCTCTGGTACGTCTACCGCGCGCTGGAGGCCCACCTGGACACCCTCGCCGCGGATCCCGTCGCCGGCCCGCTGGTCGACCGCGCCCTGCTGCGCACCGCCGCGATCGAGCGCGACCTCGACCACCTGGCCGGCCCCGACTGGCGCGACACCCTCGCCCCGCTGCCCGCCACCGAGGCGATCGCCGCCCGGATCGGGGAGCTCGCCGAGACCTGGCCGGCCGGCTACCTGGCCCACCACTACACCCGCTACCTCGGCGACCTGTCGGGCGGTCAGATCATCCGCGGCGTCGCCGAGCGCACCTGGGGCTTCGAGCGCAAGGGCGACGGCGTCCGGTTCTACGTCTTCGAGGAGATCGACAACCCCGCCGCGTTCAAGCGCGACTACCGGGCCAAGCTGGACGCCGCGGGCGAGCTGATGGACGAGGTCGAGCGCCGCCGGGTCGCCGAGGAGTGCAAGCGCGCCTTCGTCCTCAACGGCGCGATATTCGGCGAGCTCGGCGACCGGTACCCGCTGAGCGCCTGAGCGACCGCCCGGCCGGGCGGGAGTGGGGGCCGGGTGGAGCAGGGGCGGGGCGGGTGACGGGGCGGCCGTGCGCTCGGGCATCATCGTCCGCATGAGCGACACGCACGACGACCAGCTGGCCACCCTCTGGCAGGGTTTCCTGGACCTGCCCTTCCCGCAGAGCTGCTACCGGCGTGCCCCCGCCGGTGAGGACCTGGTGCTGCTCGACAGCCACCTCGCCGGCTGCGTGTCCGCCGCCCTGACCGGGCCGCTGGACCAGCGTCGCAGAGCGGCCCTGCGCACCGGCATAGCGACCGTCCACCGGATCCTGCCCGAACTCGCCGACGACCCGGAGGCCGCCGACTACTTCACCCGGCTGCGCGAACTGGCCGTGCTGGCGGGCGAACGCTGAGCGCCGCGCGCCGCCGCCCGTCCTGACGAGTCTCGGCCCGTCCTGGCGTGCCGCCGCCCGTCCTGACGGGACTCAGCCGGTGGGCGTGCCGATCCGGTCGCGTTCGAGCGCGGAGCGCAGCTCCGCGAGGAACCCGAGGACGGCCGGGCCCGCCGCGCCGTCGAGCGACTCGCCGAGCAGTGCGGCGAGTTCGCGGGTGAACGTCTCCTCCGCCGCGTCGACGAGCCGCGAGCCGTCGTCGGTCAGGGCCAGCAGGGAGGAGCGGCGGTCGGAGGGGTTGGGCTGCCGGGCGGCCCACCCCTCCCGCTCCAGGCGGTCGATCCCCTTGCTGGTCGCCCCGACGCCGACGGCGAACTCGGCGGCGAGGTCCGCCACCCGGCAGCCGGGGTGGTCGCGCAGGTAGCGCAGGAACTCGAACTGCGAGGTGACGATCCCGTGCCGCTCGCGGAGGCGGTCGTTGAGGGCGTTGTACAGACGCGTCTCGCACCGGACCAGGTCCGCGAAGAAGCCGGAGGGGTCGGCCGTCCCACTGCTCGATTTAGATGCCACGGCATATAGTGTAGCGGCATCCAATCGTGGCAGGAGTGCACCCATGAGCAAGGAACAGCGCGCCCGGATCGACGCGATGATGCGGCAGCCCCGGCCCGCGGGCCCCCGGACGGTCGCCGAACTGCGGGCCGGATTCGAGGCGCTGATGGCCCGGATGGCCGTGCCCGACACCGTCCGCACCACCCGGACCGCGCTCGGCGGCCGGCCCGCCCTGCGCGTCGAGCCGGACGGCGGGCCCCGCCGCGCCGGGACGATCCTGTACTTCCACGGCGGCGGCTTCGTGTTCGGCTCCCCCGAGACCGCGCTCTGCCTGACCGGACACCTGGTGGCCGGGACCGGCTTCGAGGCGTACTCGCCGGACTACCGGCTGGCCCCCGAGCACCCGTACCCGGCCGCGATCGAGGACACCCTGCGCGCCTACCGCGAACTCCTCGACCGCGGCACCGACCCCGCGGCCGTCGCGTTCGCCGGCGACTCCGCCGGCGGCGGCCTCGCCGTCACCACCTGCCTCGCCGCCCGGGACGCGGGACTCCCGCTGCCCGCCGCCGTCGTGGCGTTCTCCCCGGGCCTCGACGCCACCCGCACGGGCCCGAGCATGGACAGCAAGGAGGGCGTCGACCCGATCTTCACCCGCGCGGCCGTCGAACACACCGGGGCCATGTACCTCGCCGGGGCCGACCCCCGCCACCCGCTGCTCAGCCCGGCCGTGCTGGCCGACCTGACCGGCTTCCCCCCGCTGCTGATCCAGGTCGGCACCAACGAGATCCTGCTGGACGACTCCACCCGCCTCGCCGAACGCGCGCGGGCGGCCGGGGTGGACGTCATCCTGGACGTCACCGCCGACGTGCCGCACGTGTTCCAGGCGTTCGCGGGCCTCCTGGACGAGGCGGACGAGGCGCTGGACCGGGCGGCCCTCTTCCTCACCCAGCGGATCCGCGCCCGGGCCGCGGCGAACGCGCCGGCGCGGTAGGCCGGCCCCCGCCGCCACGCGGGCCGGGCCCGCACGGAAGCTCCGTGCGGGCCCGGTTCGCGCTCGGCCGCCTCACTCGGCAGCGGTGCCGCCGGAGGAACGGCGGCGCGCCAGGACGGTGGTCGCCCCGCCGATCAGCAGCAGCCCGGCGGCCGTCGCCAGGATCGGGGCGGTGCCGGTGCCGCCGCCGGTGTAGGCGAGTTCACCGCCGTCGGCGCCGGAGGTGGTGAGGGTGGCGCCACCGGTCGTGCCGCCGGTGTCGGTGCCCGCGCCCGTGCCGGTGCCGGTGCCGGTGGAGGGGGCGGTGGACGGGGTGGTGGGCGGCAGGGTGGCGGAGCGGTCGAAGGAGAGCACCGCGGTCACCGGGGCCAGCGCCTTGCCCTCCTTGTACTGCCCGAACACCGGCTCGCCCTCCGCCGTCAGCGTCGCCGGGACCTGGCGCAGCGTCACCACGCCGTCGACCGGGGTGAAGTCGGCCTTCGACAGGTCCAGCTCGGCGATCCGGACCCCGGTCAGCACGACCGGCTCCCCGCCGGAGAGGGACTTGGCGGTCACGTCCGCCACCAGGTACGCCCCGGAGGCGTCCACCCGGATGCCCAGCTTCGACAGCGCGGTGTCCAGCTGGTACTGCCCGTCGGCCCCCCGGTGGCCCAGGAAGCGCACCGAACCGGCGAAGTCCGCCGACAGCGCGTGGGTGTCCGTCCGGTAGCTGCCGCTGCCCGAACCGAACCCGAAGCCGGCCGCGCCGCCGCCGAACTCCACCTTGCCCGCGGCGATCGGTCCCGTCACGTAGGCCAGGAAGTCCTCCTGCACCTTCCACTCCAACCGGCCGTCCACGACCGCCAGTTCGTTGCCCGCCGGGGTGGAGGCGGACGCGGAGGACGAGGGCGAGGGCGAGGGCTCGGGCGACGGCCCGGCCGAGGGGGAGGCGGAGGAGGAGGGGCCGGTGGACGGCTCGGTGGAGGGCGCGGCGCTCGGCTCGATGGACGGCTCCACCGAGGGCTCGGTGCTCGGCTCGGTGGACGGCTCGGCCGGGGTGGAGGGCGACGGGGACGGGGCGGGGGTCTGCTTGAGGACGATCGACAGCGGGTCCAGGGCGGTGCCGGCCGGGTAGAACCCGGCGAACGCCTTGGCGCCCTCCGCGGTCAGGGCGGCCGCGGTGGCCCCGCCGTTGGTGGTGTCGCGGGCCACGGTGAAGGTGGCCAGCGGGACGTCCTCGCGGACGGTCGGGGCGGCCGCGCCGACGGTCTCCTTCGAAGAGGTGTCCGCGATGAGGGTGCCGGTGGTGCCCTCGGTGCTGATCCGCAGGTCGCTGAACGCGACGTCCAGCGCGCCGTCGTGGGCGAGGAAGCGCACCCCGCCGTCGAACGTGGCGTTCAGCCTGTGGGTCGTGGTGTCGTAGCCCGCGGAAGCCAGGTTGAAGTGGTACGAGCCGTCCTGGTTGACGGTGGCGCCACCGGTCGCGGTGGCGCTGCCGCCACCGATCGGGCCGGTCACGTAGCTGCGGAACTTCGCCAGGACGCCCCAGTCCAGCGAACCGGTGTCGTAGCTGACGGTGGTGGGGGCACCGGCGCCGAAGGCGAGGGAGGGCAGGCCGAAGGCGGTCAGACCGAGACCCGCGGTCGCGGCGGCGAGAGCGGCCAGCCGGGTGCGGTTGCGGTGGCGGGCGGGGGTGCGGGACATGGGTGTGGCTCCGGGGGATCGTGACGGGTATTCAGGCAGTCGGGTATTCAGGGGCTCGGGGAACGGCGAGGCCGTGGCTGCTGGCGGTTCACTGCCGTTGCGTGCGGGGGCTTCGGGTTCTGTTTCAGGCACGCAGCAGCACGGACACTTCGATGGGATCCGGCCACCAGCAGCACGGACTCGCCGTTCCCCGAGCCCCTGGCGGGGCTCTCTGGCGGGGCTCGCTGCGTCAGGGGCGCTTGCGGCGGCGGACGACGAAGGCGGTGGCCGCTGCCGCCGCGGCGGTGAGGGCCAGGGCGAGGGCGGGGAGCAGGGCGGCGGAGGGGGAGGAGGAGTCGGCGGTTGCGGTGGGGGTGGTGGTGACCGGGGTGGCGCCGAGGTCGGGGAGCGGGGGGATCGTCGCGGTGGGGGTGAGCGGGAGGCTGACGGTGAGCGGGTCCATCTCGGTGCCGGCGGGGTAGAGGCCGCCGAAGGCGCCCGCGCCGGCGGAGGTGAGAGTGAGGGGGAGGTCGGTGGCGGTGAGGAGGTCGTTCTCGGTCTTCAGCGCGTTCGCGTCGAAGGTGGCGATCTCGACGGGGGCCGGGGTGCGGGTGGCGCCGTCGGGGGTGCGTCCGGAGACGTCGAAGGTGAGGCGGCCCTCGGCGCCGGTGGCGGTGAGCCGGGGGTTGGCGAGGGTGAGGTCGAGGCCGTCGGTGTCGCCCTCGCGCAGGCCGGTGAAGCGGACGGTGCCGGTGAAGGAGGCGTCGAGGGTGCGGGCGGCCGGGTCCCAGCTGCCGCGGGCGGACGTCCAGCGGAAGAAGGCCCCGCCGTCGGCCGCGCCGCCGTCGAGCTGCCAACCGCCCCGGGCGATCGAGCCGGTGACGTAGTCGCGGAAGGTGCGGCGCACGCCCCAGTCGAGGGCGCCCCGGTCGAGGGCGGTGGCGGTGGCGGAGGCAGAGGGCGCGGCGGTCGTCCCGGACGGTTCGGCGGCGGGGGCCGTCGACGGGGTCGCGGACGGGGTGGGCGTCGCGGACGGGGTGGGTGTCGGGGACGGGGTGGCGGCCGGGGTCTTGAGGGTGACCGAGAAGGTGAGCGGGTCGAGCGCCGTCCCGGCGGTGTAGAAGCCGCCGAAGGCGTTCGCGCCGGCCGCCGTCAGCGTCGCGGGGACGTTGCTGAGGGTGAGGGTGCCGGTGGCGTTCTTCAGCGAGACGCCCGCGAGCGAGAGGTCGGCCAGCCGGGCCTGGCCGGTGCTGGAGGTCTGGCCGCTCTCCCGGGACTTGGAGCTGACGTCCGCGTACAGGGCGGCGCCGCCGCCCGCGGTGGCCTTGACGGTGAGGTGGGAGATCGCGAGGTCGAGCGCGTTGCCGCCGTTCTCCTGGTGGCCGGTGAACCGGACGCCGCCCTGGAAGGCGGCGGAGAGCGCGCCGGTGGACGGGTCGTAGCTGCCGGTCGCGGAGTGGAAGCGGAAGACCGAGCCGCCGACGGTGGCCGCGCCGCCGGTGAGGGCCCACTTGCCGTTGGCTATCGGGCCGGTGACGTAGCTGAGGAAGGACTGCTTGAGGCCCCAGTCGAGGCGTCCGCCGGAGACGGCCGGGTCGGCCGCGGCGGCCCGGCCGGGCAGCCAGGCGAGGGCGAGCAGCAGGGCGAGCGGCAGCACGAGCGCGGTGCGCAGCCGTCCGGCCGGGCGGCGGGGTGGTACGGGGGGCCGTCCGGGGACGGGCATGGCGGATCACTCCTCGGCGGAGGGGAAATGGGCAGGTGGCAGGGGGTGCGGAGGGAAGGACCCCCCTGTCGAACTGAGGTAAGGCTAACCTAATATATGGGTCAAGTGTTCCGTTCACGACCCCCCGGGTCGGCCTCGACGGGACGTCAACGCACCGAGAAAGGCCCGAGGTTGACCCGCACCCTCCGCGACCGGACCAGAACCGCTCCCGCCGTCCTGCTCGCCGTCCTCGGACTCCTGCTCGGCGCCGCCGCCTGTGCCACCGGCCAGGCCGCCACCACCGACCCCAAGGCCCCCGCCACCGCCGCCGCCGACCCCGACCGGATCGAGGCGCTGCCCGACACCCCCACCCCCCGACTGCCCGTCACCGTGCCCTCCGCGGACGGCCGACAGGTCACCGTCAGCAGCGCCGAGCGGATCATCCCGCTCAACGGCAGCCTCGCCGAACTGGTCTTCAGCCTCGGCCTCGGCGAGCACGCGGTCGCCCGGGACGTCTCCACCACCTTCGAACAGGCCGCGAAGCTCCCCGTCATCACCCAGGCCCACGAGGTCTCCGCCGAGGGCGTGCTCTCCCTGCACCCCACCGTGGTGCTCGCCGACCGCAGCACCGGGCCGGCCGAGGCCGTCGAACAGATCCGGGCCGCCGGCGTCCCGCTGATCGTCCTGGACGACGCCAAGCAGCTGTCCGACATCGGCCCCCGGATCGACGCCGTCGCCGCCGCCCTCGGCGTCCCCGAGGCCGGGGAGCAGCTCAAGGAGCGCACCGAGCGCCGGATCGCCGAGGTGCGGGCGCAGCTCCCGGCCGCCGGGGCCGCCCGCCCCAAGGTGGCGTTCCTGTACCTGCGCGGCAGCGCCTCGGTCTTCCTGCTCGGCGGCCCCGACTCCGGCGCCCCCTCGCTGATCGAGGCCGCCGGCGGCGAGGACGCGGGCACCGCCGCCCACCTCACCGGCGACTTCACCCCGCTCACCAGCGAGGCCCTGGTCAAGGCCGCCCCCGACGCGATCCTGGTGATGAGCAAGGGCCTGGAGTCGGTCGGCGGCGTCGACGGCCTGCTCAAGCTCCCCGGCGTCGCCCAGACTCCCGCCGGACTCGACCGCCGGATCATCTCGATCGACGACGGCCGCCTGCTCTCCTACGGCCCGCGCACCCCCCAGGTGCTCCGCGAGATCGCCGACCAACTGCACCGGGACGCCAAGTGACCACTCCCACTCCGCCCCAGACCGCCACCCCGCCCCGGACTCCCACTCCGCCCCGGGCGGACGGGCCCGCCCGCGACAAGCGCCCGCTGCTGCTGGCCGGACTCTGCGCGGCCCTGCTCGGCTTCGCGCTGCTCGCCGCCGGTACCGGCGCCTACGCCATCCCGCTGGGCGACATCCTCGCCTCGCTCGCCCACCGCGCCCACCTCGGCGGCCACGCCCTGGACCGCGTCCCCGAATCGGTGCTGTGGAACGTCCGGCTGCCCCGGGTCGTGCTCGCCCTGCTGGTCGGCGCCGCACTCGGCTGCGCCGGGGCGCTGATGCAGGGCGTGTTCGGCAACCCGCTGGCCGAACCCGCCGTGATCGGCGTCTCCTCCGGCGGCGCGGTCGGCGCCGTCGCCTGCATCGTGCTCGGCCTGGACGCCCTCGGCTCGTGGACCGTCACCGCCGCCGCGTTCGCCGCCGGACTGCTCACCGTCGGCGTCGTCTACGCCGTGTCGCGCAGCGGCGGCCGCACCGAGGTGGTCACCCTGCTGCTCACCGGCGTCGCCGTCAACGCGTTCTGCGGCGCCCTGATCGGCCTGCTGCTGTTCACCGCCGACACCGCCGCGATCAGCCAGGTCACCTTCTGGCAGCTCGGCTCGCTCTCCCAGGCCAGTTGGGCCAAGGTGCTCGCCGTCCTCCCGTTCGCCGCCCTCGGCCTGGCCGTCGCCCCCCGCTACGCCCGCCGCCTCGACCTGCTCGCGCTCGGCGAACGCCCCGCCCGGCACCTGGGCGTGGACGTCGAACGGATGCGGATCGTGCTGATCACCGTCGTCGCGCTGCTCACCGCCGCCGCCGTCGCGGTCAGCGGCATCATCGGCTTCGTCGGCCTGGTCGTCCCGCACCTGCTGCGGATGCTCGCCGGGCCCGGCCACCGCTTCCTGCTGCCCGCCTCCGCCGTCGGCGGCGCGCTCGTCCTGGTCGCCGGCGACCTCGCCGCCCGCACCCTGGCCGCCCCCGCCGAACTCCCGCTCGGCGTCCTGACCGCACTCATCGGCAGCCCGTTCTTCTTCTGGCTGCTGCGCCGCACCCGACGCCGCCAGGGAGGCTGGGCATGACCGCACTGCTCGAAGCGGAGGGCATCGGCTTCGCCGCCGGGGGCCGCGCACTGCTGGCCGACGTCGACCTGGCCGTGCGCGCCGGGGAGATCCTCGCCCTGCTCGGCCCCAACGGCGCCGGCAAGTCCACCCTGCTGTCCGTGCTGGCCGGCGACCGGCGTCCGGCCCGCGGCGAGGTCCGGCTCGACGGCCGCCCGCTGGCCGGCCACAAGCCGCTCGAACTCGCCCGCCGCCGCGCCCTGCTGACCCAGACCCACGAGGTGTCCTTCCCGTTCCCCGCCGCCGAGGTGGTCCGGATGGGACGCGCCCCCTGGGCCGGCCGCTGCTCCGCCGCCGAGGACGAGGACGCCGTCACCGCCGCGATGGCCGCCACCGACTGCGCCCACCTCGCCCGGCGCCCGTTCACCGCGCTCTCCGGCGGCGAACGGGCCCGGGTCGCCCTCGCTCGGATCCTCGCCCAGGACACCGCGCTGCTGCTGCTCGACGAACCCACCGCCGCCCTCGACCTGCGCCACCAGGAACTCGTGTTGCGGATCGCCCGGGAACGTGCCGCCGCCGGGTGCGGCGTGGTCGTCGTCCTGCACGACCTCACGCTGGCCGCCGCGCACGCCGACCGGATCGCCCTGCTGGACGCCGGACGCACCGTCGCCGTCGGCCCCACCGGCGCCGTCCTGGACGCCGACCTGCTCACCCGGGTCTACCGCCACCCCGTCGAGGTCCTGGCGCACCCGCGCGGGGGCGCGCCGATCGTGCTGCCCGAGCGCCCCCGCGAAGCAGATTGACGGATCGTCGGCCCGGGAAGACCTCCGAACGGTGGACGACCGAACGGGCGGGATCCGGGCCGGGTCGCGGTCCGGGCGGGTGACCCGGGCGATCCGAGCACATGACCGAGCCGGGCACGGGTAACCGCACCAGCAGGAACCGGACCACACCGGACACCCGGAGGCACCACGATGACCCTCACCATGGCCCTGCTGCTCACCCCCCTCGTCGTCGCCGCGGCCGTCACCGCGACCCGGGCCCCGGCCCGCCGCGGCCGGCACCGCGCGACCGCCGCGCCCGAGCGGCCCGCCGTCGGGACCCGCGCCGGGCGCTGAAGCGGTCGGCCCCGGACGCGGCACCCCCGGAACCCGCTGCCACCTGCGTGGATGGGAGGATCGCGGCGCCCGTTCCGGATGAGGAGGACCAGTGGAAGACCGCTCGGAGCACGACCACGCCGCCTGGGCGGAGCTCGTCGCGGCGGCCCGCGAACGCGCCCGGGCCCGGCAGGCTCTGCTGGCCGAGCGGCTCGCCCCGCCGGGCGACGTCCAGTACCGGTGGTCGATGGACGAGGCGCGGATCACCTGGTCGCGCGGCGGGACGGCCTTCCTGACCGGTCGGCTCACCATGATCGGCAGCGTCAGCCTCCCCCGGCAGACCTGGCTGTGGGCCTGGGCGAACGACTCGCTCCCGCCCGCCGTCCTCGGCGACATCGAGCGGGTCCGCCACTACGGCGAGCGGCACGGCCACCCCGTGCTGCCCTGGCCGGGGTTCGACCACCACCCCGAACTCGTCGCCGAGGCCCGGCTGGTCGCGGCCGCCGTCCTGGACGCCGACGCGCTGTGGGCGGAGCACGGGGAGGACACCCAGCTGCACTTCCTGATCCACGACCTGACGCCCGTCGCCGGCTGACGGCCCGGGGTCAGGCCGGCCGGCCGCGCCGGCGGCGGTGGGCGGCCACCCGGGTGCGGGAGGCGCAGGTGGGGGAGCAGTAGCGGCGCGGGCTGCCGGGGCCGGTGTGCAGGTGGAGGGTGCGGCAGTCGGTGGCCGCGCACTCGGCCCAGGGCGGGCGGCCGTGCTCGGTCAGCAGGTGGGCCAGGGCCAGCGCGCCCGACGCCAGGAACCACTCGCCCCAGCCGGCGTCCTCGCGGTCCGCGTGCAGGTGCCAGGGGTGGCCGCCGTGCCGGGACAGCCGGGGCGCGACCGCGTGCTCGGCCAGGACCGCGTTCAGGGCGGCCGCCGCCAGGTCCGGATCCGGCTCGGCGAGCAGGTCGGCCATCCGCCGGGCGGCGTCCCGCAGTTCGCGCAGGTCGGCGGCGGAGAACGCGTCCGGCGCCAGCTCCTCCGGACGCTCGCCGTGGCGCACCAGCAGGGCCGCCGCCACCTCGCGGGGCAGTTCGGGGTGGGCGCGGACGGCGTTCGCCAGATCGATCACGCGCTGGGCGGTGCGGAAGCCGCGGGTGCTCATGCAGGTGCCTTCCTGGAGCCGGTGCCGGCGGGTGGGGGGGGCTTGCGTCCCGGCCGGGTAACGCCTTTTGATGGTAAGCCGTTACGGGGGAGGCCGGAATGCTGCTGCGCTACACGTCCACCGCGTTCCTCGCCCGCTCGGCCGACGAGGGCGCCGCCGTGGCGATGGTCCTGCTCGCCCTGCACCGCACGGGCGACGCGGCACCCGGCGCGTTCGTGCTCGCCGCCTGGACGGCCCCGCACGCGCTGGCCGCGCCGCTGACCGGCGCCCTCGCGACCCGCACCCGCCGCCCCCGGCTCCTGCACGCCGCCGCGCTCGGCGTCCTCGCCGCGGCCGTGGCCGTCCTCGCCGCCACCCTGGGCCGCCTCCCGCTCCCGCCCGTCCTCGCCGCCGCCGCCCTCGGCGGCTGCTGCGGACCCGTCGTCTCCGGCGGGCTCTCCGCCCTGCTCGCCCGGCTGCCGCCGGACGGGACGCAGACGGGGGCGGGGGAGTGGGGGCGGGCGCGGGCGCAGGCGTGGGACGCGGTGACCTACAACGCCGCCGCCGTGGCCGGGCCCGGACTCGTCGCGCTGCTCGCCGCGCTCGGCTCCCCGGCCGCCGCCATGCCGGTGCTGGCCGTCGCCGCCGGGTGCGCGGCCGTCCTGACCGCCCTGCTGCCACCGGTCGCACCCCTCGGCGGGCCGCCGCCCGGCCGGCTGCGCCGGGACCTGGCGGAGGGGCTGCGGACGGTGTGGCGGCGGCGCGAACTGCGGGCCGTCACCGCCGCCACCTGCCTGGCCTTCCTCGGTCTCGGCGGGCTGACCGGCACCGGCGTCCTGTTCGCCGTGCGGTCGGGGCAGGGGTCGGCGGGCGGCCTCCTGCTGACCGCGTTCGCGCTGGGCGCGCTGGCCGGGACGCTGCTGCTCACCCGGCCGTGGGCGCGGACGGCGCCGCGACGGCTGGCCCTGGCCGGCCTGGTGGGAACGGGCGCCGGGCTCGCGGTGGCGGCGGCGGTGCCGGTGCTGCCGGTGGCGGTCGGCTGCTTCGCGGTGGCGGGTGCGTGCGACGGCCTCGTCCTGACGGCGACGCTGCGGATCCGGGCCGCCCACTCCCCGCCGCACCGGCTGGCGCAGGTGTTCACGCTGGGGGCCGGGCTGAAGGTGTCCGCCGCCGCGGCCGGCGCCGCCCTCGCCGCCGCGGCCACCGTCCACTCCGCGCCCCGCTACCTGCTCGGCATCGCCGCGCTGCAACTGGCGGCCGCCCTGCTGTACGCCGCGCTCGGGCGCGGCGCGCGGGACTGACCCGGCGTCAGGGGGCGGCCGGGAGGAAGGACGGCGGGACGAGGTCGCCGACCGCGAAGGGGTCGACGGTGCCGCCGGGGCGGACCGCTTCGAGGACGAACTCCGGGACGGTCAGGTCGAAGCGGTGCCGATCGGTGCTCTCGCCCAGGGCGAGGACCGGCCAGGTGTCCGGGTCCGCCGAGTCGGGGAGCCAGAAGAAAACGTCGCCGTGGCAGGTGCCGCCCCACGGGACCGGGCCGCCCGGTTCGCCGGGCGGCGGGTAGGGGTGCAGCAGGTCGGCGGCGCCGGGGAAGAGCCAGGCGGCCGACTCGCGGGCGAGTGAGTGGGCGGCCCGTTCGTCGCCGGGGCCGGCGAGGAACAGGTACTGGCTGAACTCGCCGGGGCCGAAGGTCTCCGCGAGTTCCTTGAAGGAGGCGGGGACGGGCAGGCCGAGGCGCCGTTCGACGGGGAGCCAGTCGGTGGCGGTCCGGGGGCGGGTCCAGCGGGTCAGGGCGGCGAGTTCCGCCACGGCGGGGGTCACCGGGCGGGGGTCCCGGCGCGCCGGTCGATCAGGGCGGCGAGGCCGTCGAGGATGCGGGCGAGGCCGAAGTCGAAGGCGTTGTCGCGGCCGCCGGGGGGTTCGGCGAGGGCGGCGGCCAGGGCCGGGTAGCGGGCGGCGTGGGTGCGGATCAACGGGACCAGGGCATGCAGGAGTTCGGCCTCGGGGGAGCCGGTGGCGGACTGGCGGTGCTGGGCGGCGATGGTGCGGGCGTGGCCGATCAGCAGGACGGCGGCGTCCATGCGTTCGGCGCCGGTCAGGCCCTGGCCGTCGAGGGCGGACACCACGCTCTCCAGCCAGGCGAGTTCGCGCGGCCCGGTGGCGCGCGGTGCGGCGAGGGCGTCCAGCAGCCAGGGGTGGGCGGTCAGGACGGCGGCCATCCGGTGCGTCCACTCGGTGAGCCGCTCGCGCCAGGGGGCGCCGCTCGGGGGCGGGGGGTCGCCCGCGGTGTGCTCGATCATCAGGGCGACCAGTTCGGCCTTGCCCGGCACGTAGCGGTACAGCGCCATCTTGGTGTGGCCGAGCAGCCCAGCGACCCGCTGCATGGAGACCGCGGCCAGGCCCTCGGCGTCCGCGATCTCGATCCCGGCGCGGGCGATCGACTCCAGGGTGAGACCGGGCTTCGGCCCCCTGGTCGGCCGGGCGGGCGGTTCCCACAACAGCCGCAGTGCCGGGTGCGGTTCGGTCACGGCCCCTCCTCCTGCCACCGGCCGGCCTTGTGCGCGGCCCGCAACTGCGTCTACCGTACACAGCATCGAACTGTGTCCTATGGACGCAATTGAGAGGGAGGAACCCCGTGCGGATCCTGATCTCCGGCGCCGGCGTCGGCGGCCCCGCGCTCGCGCACTGGCTCGCCCGGTACGGCCACCGGCCCACCGTGGTCGAACTCGCCCCCGCCCTCCGGGCCGGCGGACAGGCCGTCGACTTCCGCGGCCCCACCCACCTGACCGTGCTGCGGCGGATGGGCCTGCTGGACGAACTGCGCGAACGGCGGACCGGCGGCACCCCGATGACCTTCACCGACGTCCGCGGCCGCACCCGGCTGCGGCTGCCCGCCGAGTTCGCCGGCGGCGAGGTGGAGATCCGCCGCGGCGACCTCGTCCGGCTGCTGCACCGGCACAGCGCCCCCGGCACCGAGTACCTGTTCGGCGACACCGTCACCGCCCTGCGCCAGGACGCCGACGGCGTCGACGTCACCTTCCGGCACGCCCCCGCCCGCCGCTTCGACCTGGTGATCGGCGCCGACGGCCTGCACTCCCGGGTCCGCGCCCTCGCCTTCGGCCCCGAACGGCAGTACGTCCGCCACCTCGGCTACTACGCCGCCACCTGGCCCTTCGCCAACCGCCTCGGCCTGCCCGCCGGCAGCGCCGGCACCAACACCCCCGGCCGGCTCGCCGCCGCCGGCGCCGACCCCCACGACCCCGGACGGGCCGGCGCCCTCCTGCTGTTCGCCGCACCCGAACTCGCCCTCGACCGGCACGACCCCGCCGCGCTCAAGACCCTGCTGCGCGAACGCTTCGCCGACCTGCCGCACCCCGTCCCGCACCTGCTCGCCACCCTGGACGAGGCCGAGGACGGCGACCTGTACGTCGACTCGATCAGCCGCGCCGACGTCCCCGCCTGGTCCGACGGCCGGATCGCCCTGCTCGGCGACGCCGCCTGCGGCGCCACCATCGGCGGCATGGGCACCGGCACCGCGCTCGTCGCCGCGTACGTCCTGGCCACCGAACTCGCCCGCGCCGACGGCGACCACCGCGCCGCCCTCACCCGCTACGAGCGCACCGTCCGCCCCTACGCCCAACGCTGCCAGCGCGGCGGCGACCGCACCGGCCCCTTCCTCGCCCCGCGCACCGCCCCCGGGCTGTGGCTGCGCAACACCCTGCTCAGCCGGCCCGCGTTGCTGAACCGGATGCTCGCGATGGGCGAGGAGGTCGCCACCCTCGACCTGCCCGAAGGCCGGCCCCGTCCCGCTGCAGTGGCCGCAGAGGCGGGGGCTGACGGTAGGTCAGGCGCGGTGTGACGAGGTTGTGACGGGCCCGCCACGGGGGCGTGGTGCCGGGTCACTACGGTGCGTCGGTATGCGCTCCTTCGACGGCCCGGCGGGCCACGGCGACCACGACCACGAGCAGGACGACCACGAACACGGCCACGAGCAGGACGGCCACGGCCACGACGTGCTCAGTACCGGCAGGGCCCCGCGGGCCGGACGGCGAAGACTCGTGCTGGCCGTGAGCGCGGCGGTCCTCGCCGCCGTCGGCGCCGGCCTGGTGTACCTGCCCGAGGACGGCCCCCCGGCCGCCGCGCCCGCGCCCGCGCCGACCGCCACCGCCTCGCCCGACCCCACGGACCCGCCGTGGCTCGGCGGCCCGGCCGTGCCGGAGCTCCCGCCGGGCTACCTCGCCCCGCTGGACGGCTTCCTGCCCGCCACCGTGCAGTTCGGCCTGGCCAAGCCCTACGAGCGGGTCTCGGCCGCCGAGCTGCCGGACTGCGCCGACCCGTCGGTGCCCGGGCGCGAGCGCGAGCTGGTCCGGAAGTCCGGGCACTGCACGGCCCTGCAGGTCGCGGTGTACGGCGACGCGGACAACCGGTACACCTTCTGGGTGTTCACCGTGCGGTCGGAGCGGGAGGCGTCGGCACTGCTCGACACGATGGCCGGCCCCACCGAGGCCGAGATGGAGGACTACCCGGCGAACTACCACCCCGGCGGCCGCTGCAGCGGGACGGGGCGGACGGTCTGGCTGTGGAAGGCCACGACGGCGCTCGACCCCGCGAAGCCCGGGGACCAGAACCGCCTGGAGAACCTCCTCCAGGACTTGATGAACCGCTGGGGCGACCAGGCGTGGGCGGCCCGGCAGGCACGGCTGGCCTCCGAGCCGCCACTGGCCTGAGCCCGCCGCCGGTCGGGGCCCGGACCGACGGCGGGGCCCCGGGCGGGCGGTCGATCGCGGTGGGAACCGCGGCAGTTGCGGGCGGGGCGCGGCGTAGCGTGGGGGGATGACCACCGACACGGCAGCGCAAGAGGCATTCCTGCGGGCGTTCCACGCCGAGCGCCCGGCGGTGACCGGCGAGGCGTTCGGGCCGGGGCGGTCGCCGGACGGCCGCTCCAGCTACCAGTTGCTGTGCGACCGGCTCGCGGGGCGCGCGAGCGTCCTGGACCTCGGGTGCGGGGACGGCCTGCTGCTGGAACTGCTGGCCGGACAGCGGGGGCGGCGGCTCGCCGGGATCGACCTGTCGCCGCAGGCCGTGGCGCTGGCCCGGCGGCGGCCGGCCCTCGCCGGGGCGCGGCTGGAGGTCGGCCGGGCCCAGCGGCTTCCGTTCGCCGACGACTCCTTCGACGCCTGCGCGTCCCACCTGGCGCTGATGCTGATGGGGGACGCCGAGCAGGTCGTCGCCGAGGTGGCCCGGGTGCTGGCCCCGGGCGGGGTGCTGGCCTGCGTGCTGGGCGGCGGGGCGGTCGGCGGCGAGGCGTACGAGCGGTTCGGCGCCCTGCTGCGGCGCTCGCTCGGCGACCTGCCCGCCGAGCGGCGGATCCCGGCGCTGGGCGACCGGCGCACCCGCAGCCGGGCCGGGCTGGACGGGCTCCTCGCCCCGGCGGGCTTCGCGGCGGTCGACTGGGAGACCGTCCCGATCGACCTGAGCGGCCCGGCGGACCGGGTGTGGGCCGCCCTCTCCGGCCTCTACGACCTCGGCCCGCTCGACCCGGCGGCCGTGGAACGCCTGCACGGGGACTTCCTCGCGGAGGTGCGCGACCTGCCGACGCCGCAGGGGACCGTCCCCTGCGGGTTCAAGGTGCACCTCGCCACCGCGCGGCTGGGCTGAACCGCGCCCCGGTCGCCCGGCCGCCCCGGCTGCCCCGGCCGCCCCGTCCGTCGCGGCTCCCGCCGTCCCGGGACCGCCCGGCGCCGCTCCCAGCGCCCCGGAACCGTCCCCGGAACCGTCCCCGGCATGAAAGTTTCGCGGTCGCGGCGGGTTTTCCGGCCCCGCTCCGAAGTGGGACGAAACGTGTGCGAAGGGCCCGTTCGACAGTGCTTCGACTGGGCGAAAGGCCGTCAGGGGCGCTCGGCAGGGCGGGAGTTCGCCGCACAGGTGCTCTGCCGCCCGGGCGGGTCGGGCCGCTAGCATCGGCCGCGGTCCGCTGCGGGAGCGCTCCCACGCTCCGGCTCCCGCATCGTTCCCGGTCAGCATGCCCCCACCCTGATGCCGACCGCCTCTCCCACCCGAGAGCACCCCCGGAGGACACCGTGCACACCCCCGACCCCCACCGGCGCGCCGCCGTTCCGCCCGCCCGGCCGACCCGTCGCGCCGCCGCCCTCGCCCTCGCCGCCGCGACCGCCGCCGTCGGCCTGGTGGCCGCCACCCAGTCCGGCGCCGACGCGGCCGTGCAGGGCAGCCTCGCCGCCGACACCCAGTTCTACAAGGACCCGACCTCCCAGGCCGTCAAGTGGGCGGCCGCCAACCCCGGCGACTACCGGGCGCCGGTCATCTCCAAGCGGATCGCCAGCCAGGCCCAGGGCATCTGGATCGCCAACTACCGCCCCGACACCGTCACCTCCGACGTCCGCACGATCACCTCCGCCGCCGCCCAGGCCGGCCAGGTGCCGGTGCTGGTGGCCTACATGATCCCCAACCGGGACTGCGGCGGCGCCTCCGCCGGCGGCGCCCCCGACCTCGCCTCGTACGACGCCTGGGTCGGCAAGTTCGCGGCCGGACTGGGCAGTTCGCGCAGCGTCGTGGTGCTGGAGCCCGACTCGGTCGCGCTCACCACCTGCCTCAGCGCCCAGCAGCAGAACGACCGGTTCGCCTCGCTGGCCCGCGCCGTCAACACCATCCACGCCGCCAACCCGAACGCCAAGGTCTACCTCGACGGCGGCCACTCCACCTGGAACTCCCCCTCCGAGCAGGCCAACCGGCTGCGCAGCGCGGGCGTGCTCAACTCGGACGGCTTCTTCACCAACGTCTCCAACTTCAACACCACCTCCAACGAGACCTCGTTCGCCCACAACCTGCTGGGCGCCCTCGGCAACCCCGGCAACCTGCACGCCGTCATCGACACCAGCCGCAACGGCAACGGCCCGTCGGGCAGCGTCTGGTGCGACCCGTCCGGCCGCAAGATCGGCAACTACCCGACCGCCGCGACCAACGACAGCGCGATCGACGCCTTCCTGTGGATCAAGCCCCCGGGCGAGGCCGACGGCTGCGCCGCCGCGGCGGGCACCTTCGTCCCCGACATCGCCTACCAGCTGGCGCAGAACGCGGCCGACCCGAGCACGCCCGCCCCGTCCTCGCAGCCGCCCACCTCGCAGCCGCCGACCTCGCAGCCCCCGACCTCGCAGCCCCCGACGTCCCAGCCGCCGGCCGGGAACGCGTCCTGCTCGGTCGCGTACCGGGCCAACTCCTGGGCGGGCGGCTTCACCGCGGACATCACGGTGAAGAACACCGGCAGCACCGCCCTCAACGGCTGGAAGCTGGCCTGGACGTTCCCCGGTGACCAGAAGATCACCAGCGGCTGGAACGCCACCGTCGTCCAGAGCGGCGCCGCCGTCACCGCCACCGACCTCGGCTACAACGGCGCCCTGGCGGCCGGCGGCTCCACCAGCTTCGGCGTGCAGGCCACCTACGGGTCGAACAACACCACCCCGAGCGCCTTCACGCTGAACGGCACCGCCTGCACCACCTCCTGAGCCATCCTCCCCAGCCCCGCCGGCCACCCCCCACCCGTGGGCCGGCGGGGCACCCCTTTTTTCCGGCCCGCGCCGACTCGACCAGGCGGAACGGTCACGGGCGGAGTTGGACGGCCGTCACCATCACGTAGCCGACCAGCAGTCCGAACAGGCACACCGCCGTGACGTACCGGGGTGTGAACGGCAGTCCCGCGAGTGACGGGTAGAGCAGGACGGCGCCGCCCGCGGCCAGGTCCGCGATGTACAGGCCGGGGGGCGGGGTGATGCCGGTGCTGTGGGCGGCCCAGCCGGTGGCGATCAGGAAACCCGTCAGCAGGGTGAAGCCGGACAGCAGGCCGGAGCCGATCGCCCCGAGGGTGGGGTGCGGTTCCGGGAAGGGCTCGCCCTCCGGGACCTCGGGGCGCACGCGGTGCGCCACCGCGAGGGCGCCCACGGCGAGGACCATGGCCCCGAGGGCACCGAGCAACGGAGCGGGATTCAACGGCTCCTCCTGGAGAACGTGAAGTGCTGCCCGGCGAGGGCCGCGAGCGCGGCCGGCAGCAGGACGGTGACGAGCAGGACGCTCGCCCAGACCGAGGGTTCGAGCGGACCGGGCCCGGCGGCCGGGGTGTCCGGCGGCGGCACGGCGACCAGCGTCGAGGGCGAGGCGGTCGGGGTCGGTGCGGGTGTCGGCGTGAGCGTGGGCGCGGGGGCGAGGGTCGGCGCCGCTGTCGCCGTCGGGGCGGGGGCGGGGGTCGGCACGCTGGAGGCCCGGACGGTCGGGGTTGGGGTCGGGGAGTGGAGCTGGGCCGGGGGCTGGGGGTGCTGGGCG
>NZ_BAAANS010000070.1:0-39908 GCF_039529925.1 Kitasatospora saccharophila
AACGCCCGGTTACATTCCGAACCCGGAAGCTAAGCCTCACAGCGCCGATGGTACTGCAGGGGGGACCCTGTGGGAGAGTAGGACGCCGCCGAACAATTCTTCAATAGGCCGAGGCCCCAGCGATTCGCTGGGGCCTCGGCCTTTTTTGTTGGGCATCAACCGGACATGCGTACGGCCGGCGGACGGTGCGACGGGGTCACCCGGACGCGGTGTCCTGCCGGATGCCGGACAATGGACAAGGCGGACGTTCCGGACCCCGGTGGGGCTGGAGGTGTCCGGATCTCGCGCTGGTGTCGTGGAACGGCAGTGGCGCCTCTCGAACTCGCAGTGTGCAGACAGGAGTCACCAGCATGTCGAACCCGCCCCAGGACCGGCCCGAGCGCCGTAACGACGGCGGCCGGGGGTACGAGCCCAGGTCGAGCGGGGGCTGGTCGAACGACCGTGGCCCTCGTCGTGACGACCGTGGCGAAGGCGGCGGCTACCGGGGTCGTGACGACCGCGGTGACCGCGGCGGCGACCGCGGGGGCTTCCGCTCGCGTGACGACCGCCCGTCGTACGGCGGCGGTGGCGGCGGTGGGTACCGCGGCAACCGGGACGACCGTCCGCAGGGCGGCGGTGGCGGCGGCTACCGTCCGCGTGAGGACCGCCCGTCGTACGGCGGTGGCGGTGGCGGCGGTTACCGCTCGCGCGACGACCGTCCGCAGGGCGGGGACCGCGGTGGCTTCCGTCGGGATGACCGTCCGCAGGGTGGTGGCTACCGGGGCAACCGGGACGACCGTCCGCAGGGTGGTGGGTTCCGGGGCCGGGACGACCGTCCGCAGGGCGGTGGCTACCGTCCGCGTGAGGAGCGTTCGTTCGACGACCGTCCGCAGCGCAGTGGCGGCTTCGAGCGTCGCGATGACCGTCCGCAGGGTGGTGGCTACCGGGGTAACCGGGACGACCGTCCGCAGGGTGGCGACCGCGGTGGGTTCCGTCCGCGCGAGGACCGTCCGTCGTACGGGCGTGACCGCGACGACCGTCCGCAGCGCAGCGGTGGCTTCGAGCGTCGCGACGACCGTCCGCAGGGCGGCGGCTACCGGGGCAACCGGGACGACCGTCCGCAGGGCGGCGGTGGCTACCGTCCGCGTGAGGACCGCCCGCAGGGTGGGTTCGAGCGTCGGGACGACCGGGGTGGCTACCGGGGCAACCGGGACGACCGTCCGCAGGGTGGTGGGTTCCGGGGCCGGGATGACCGTCCGCAGGGCGGTGGCTACCGTCCGCGTGAGGAGCGTTCGTTCGACGACCGTCCGCAGCGCAGTGGCGGCTTCGAGCGTCGCGACGACCGTCCGCAGGGTGGTGGCTACCGGGGCAACCGGGACGACCGTCCGCAGGGTGGCGACCGCGGTGGGTTCCGTCCGCGCGAGGACCGTCCGTCGTACGGGCGTGACCGCGACGACCGTCCGCAGCGTAGTGGTGGCTTCGAGCGTCGCGACGACCGTCCGCAGGGTGGTGGCTACCGGGGCAACCGGGACGACCGTCCGCAGGGCGGCGGGTTCCGGGGGCGGGACGACCGGCCGCAGCGCAGCGGTGGGTTCGAGCGTCGCGACGACCGGGGTGGCTACCGCGGTGGGCGGGACGACCGGGGCGACCGTGGCGGCTTCCGGGGCGGGCGGGACGACCGGCCGCGCGGGGGCGGGTACGACCGCGGTGACCGCGGTGGGTACGACGAGCGGCGTCAGGAGCCGGTGAAGCGGCTGCCGATCCCGGACGACGTGACCGGCTTCGAGATCGACGCGGACGTCAAGCAGGACCTGAAGAGCCTGCCGAAGACGCTGGCGGACGACGTGGCGCGCAACCTGGTGATGGTGGCGCGGCTGCTCGACAGCGAGCCGGAGGAGGCCTACAACTACTCGCGGGTCGCGCTGCGGCTGGCGTCGCGGGTGGCGAGCGTGCGCGAGGCGGCCGGGTTCGCCTCGTACATGACGCAGCGGTACTCCGAGGCGCTGACCGAGTTCCGGGCGGCGAAGCGGATGACCGGGCGGGTCGACCTGTGGCCGGTGATGGCGGACTGCGAGCGCGGTCTGGGCCGGCCGGAGCGGGCGCTGGCGATGGCCGGCGAGCCCGAGGTGAAGCAGCTGGACAAGGCCGGTCAGGTCGAGATGCGGCTGGTCGCGGCGGGTGCCCGGGCCGACCTGGAGCAGTTCGACGCCGCCGTGGTGACGCTGCAGAGCCCCGAGCTGGCGTCCTCGGCGATCCACCCCTGGACGGCGCGGCTGCGCTACGGGTACGCGGACGCGCTGATCGCGGCGGGTCGGGCGGACGAGGCCCGGGAGTGGTTCGTGAAGGCCGTGGAGGCGGACACGGACGGCTCGACCAACGCGGCCGAGCGGCTGGCGGAGATCGACGGCGTGGAGTTCACCGACGCGCTGGACGAGGACGCCGAGGTCGAGGACGAGGGCGCGGAGGCCGTGGAGCCGGTGCGCCGTCAGATCGACAAGGACGACGTCGGCGACGACCGGATGATCTTCGAGGACGAAGAGGACGTCGAGGAGTTCTACGACGAGGACGACCTGGAGATCGACGAGGACTACGACGAGGACTCGTTCAAGGAGCAGGAGCAGCCGAAGCAGGGCTGACGTGCGCCGGTAGGAAGTGACGAGGGAGGGCCCCTCCGCCAGTGCGGCGGAGGGGCCCTCCCTCGTTCCGGGTCGGGGTGCGGCGCGCTACGGGCGGCGGGTGCGCGGGCCGCCGTACTGCTCGTCGGTGACGGGTTCCGCCCAGGTGGTCTCGGGGGTGCCGTCGTCGGTGGTCTCCCACAGGGCGACGTGCTCCGTGAAGCGGTCGGGTGCGGCGCCGTGCCAGTGCTCCTCCCCGGGCGGGCAGCTGACCGTCTCGCCGGGGCGGGCCTCGAAGAGGGTGCCGTCCCGGGTGCCGATCAGGGCGGTGCCGGAGACGACGTGGAGGGTCTGGCCGACGGCGTGGGCGTGCCAGTGGGTGCGGGCGCCGGGGGCGAAGCGGACCAGGTTGGCGCGCAGGCGGGAGGGGGCCCGGCCGGCGGCGATGACGTCCCACCAGACGTCGCCGGTGAACCAGTCGCCGGGGGCCTTGCTGGTGGGCCGGGGCTGGACGAATTCCACGGGTTCGGTCTCCTTCGGGGGCTCCGGGGGCGGGTGCGCGGCGGTCAGGGCGTGAGGAGGGCCTTGATCGCGCGGCGTTCGTCCATCGCCCGGTAGCCCTCGGCGACCCGGTCGAGGGGCAGGGTGAGGTCGAAGACCCGGCCGGGGTCGATCCGGCCGGACAGGACGCGCTCGATCAGGTCGGGCAGGTAGCGGCGGACGGGGGCGGGGCCGCCGCGCAGGCCGACGTGGGAGAAGAACAGCTCCTGGCCGTCCACGGTGACGCCGTGCGGGACGCCGACGAAGCCGACGCTGCCGCCGGGGCGGGCGGAGTGCAGGGCCTGGGCCGTGGACTGAGCGGTGCCGACGCACTCCAGGACGCTGTCGGCGCCGATGCCGCCGGTCAGCTCCTTGATCCGGGCGACGCCGTCCTCGCCGCGCTCGGCGACGACGTCGGTGGCGCCGAAGGCCCGGGCGAGCTCCTGCCGGGACTCGTGGCGGGACATCGCGATGATCCGCTCGGCGCCCAGCTCCTTGGCGGCGATCACCGCGCACAGGCCGACCGCGCCGTCCCCGACGACGACGGCGGTGGAGCCGGGGCGGACCCGGGCGGCGTCGGCGGCCCACCAGCCGGTGCCCATCACGTCCGAGTTCGCCAGCAGGCCCGGCCAGAGCGACTCGTCCGGTACCTCGTCGAGGGCGACCAGGGTGCCGGCGGCGTTGGGGACGCGCACGTACTCGGCCTGGCAGGTGGACATGAACTCGCGGTGCAGGCAGTTCGACTGGAAGCCGTTCAGGCAGTTCGGGCAGGTGTTGTCGGAGGTGGCGAACGAGCCGACCACGAACTGGCCCGGTCGCAGGCCGGTGACCGCGGAGCCGACCTCCTCGACGAAGCCGACGTACTCGTGGCCCATCGGGTGCGGGTCGCCGATCGGCTCCGCGCCCCGGTAGGGCCACAGGTCGGAGCCGCACACGCAGGTCACGGCCGTGCGGATGACCGCGTCGGTGGGGTGGAGGACCTTCGGGTCGTCCAGGGTCTCGAACCGGACGTCGCCGGGGGCGTGGATCACTGCGCCGCGCATCAGGGGCTTCCTTCGCGTTCCGGGAGGGGAGGGAGCGGCGGACCGCGGGTCGCGGGGCGCCACGTGATCCAGGGAACCCGCTCCCGGACCCGGCAGCGAGTCACCGGTGAGGGGTGTACCGCGGGTGCACCCCTCCCGGGCCCGCCGACCCGTACCGTCGGAGGCGTGGACAACAGCCAGGAGGTCCGCGAGTTCCTCACCTCGCGGCGCGCGAAGATCACCCCCGAGCGGGCGGGCATGCCCGCCGGCCCCCGCCGCCGGGTGCCCGGCCTGCGCCGCAGCGAGGTCGCCGCGCTCGCGGACCTGAGCGTCGAGTACTACGCCAAGCTGGAGCGCGGCAACCTGGCCGGCGCCTCGCCCGCCGTCCTGGAGGCCCTCGCCCGGGCCCTGCAGCTCGACGACGCCGAACGCGCCCACCTGCTGAACCTCGCCCGGGCCGCCGACGGCTCCGACGCGCTCGCCCGCCCGCGCCGCCGGGCCGCCCGGCCGTGGACGGCGCACCCCGCCCTGCAGTGGACGCTGGACGCCGTCACCGGCGGGCCCGCGTTCGTCCGCAACGGCCGGATGGACCTGCTGGCCGCGAACCAGCTCGCCCGCGGCTTCTACGCCGGGGTGTACGACGACCCGGGCCACCGCGGCAACCTCGCCCGCTACCAGTTCCTCGACCCCGGATCCCGGAGCTTCTACCCGGACTGGGAGCGGGCCGCCGACATCACCGTCGCGATGCTGCGCACCGAGGCCGGCCGCGACCCGCACGACAGGGACCTGCACGACCTGGTCGGTGAACTCTCCACCCGCAGCGACGAGTTCCGCACCCGCTGGGGCGCCCACGACGTCCGCCACCACGGCACCGGCACCAAGCGCTTCCACCACCCGGTGGTGGGCGAACTCACCCTCGCCTACGAGGGCATGGAGCTGACCGCCGCGCCCGGCCTGGCCCTGACCGTCTACACCGCCGAACCCGGCTCCCCCTCCGAACAGGCCCTGCGCCTGCTCGCGAGCTGGGCCGCCACCCGGGAGGCCGCGGACCGCCCGCAGGAGCCCGCGGCGGGCTGACCGCGGCCGCCCCCGGCGGGGCGGGTCAGCCGAGTTCGAGGGAGCGCAGGACCAGCCCGGTGGCCGGTTTGGGGCCGAAGGAGGTCGACTTGCGGGGCATGGTGACGCCCTGCTCGGCGAGCCGGCGCACCACGCGCTCCTCGACGGGGTGCAGCAGGACGGCGGTGCCGCCGGTGCGGGCGGCCTCGCGGACGGCGGCCTCGGCGGAGTGCAGGTAGCCGATGTGCTCGGGGCTGTCGGGGACGTGCCAGGTGCGGTCGAGCAGGACGGCGTGCAGGACGGTGGCGTCCAGGCGGCGCCACTCCTCGGGGCGGTCGGTGCGGACGGCGGCGGCGAGGGTGGCCTCGTCGGGGCCGGTGAGCAGGTGGAAACGGCCGTCGCCGGCGGTGAGGACGAAGGAGTTGCCGGGGGAGCGGTGCGCCTCGGCGAGGGCGTGCAGGGCGTCGGGGAGGGTGCCGGGCAGGGCGGTGAGCCGCCAGGCGGCGGGGTCGAGGGCGGTGAGCGCGGCGTCGAGCGGGAGGCGCTGCAGGACGCGGTGGATGGCGCGGACCCGCAGCGGGTAGCGGTCGGTGTCGACCAGCAGGACCAGGCCGCGGTCCCACGGGCTGCGGGGCAGGTGGCGGTGCTCGCGCTGCAGCCGCAGGTACATCTCCCAGCGGTGGTGGCCGTCGGCGATCAGGGCGCGGCAGGTGGCCAGGTCGCGGGTGACGGCGGCCAGGTCGGCGGGGTCGGTGACGGCCCACAGGCGGTGGCGGGTGCCGTCGCTGGTGGTGGTGGCGAGCAGCGGTTCGGTGCCGGCGGCGCGCTCGACGACCTCGGCGGCGCGGCCGTGGCCGCGGTAGGTGAGCAGCAGCGGTTCGAGGTTGGCGCGGGTGGTGCGCATCAGGCCGACCCGGTCGGCGACCGGCTTGGGCATGACGTCCTCGTGCGGGAGGACGACGCCCGCCTCGGGGCCGCTGACGGCGAGGGCGCCGATCAGGCCGCGCTGGAGGGTGCCGGAGGGGGTGCGCTGCTCGTAGACGTACAGGGCGGGGTGCGGGTCGGCGGTCAGGACGCCCTGCCGGCGCCAGTCGCGGAGCAGCCGGGCGGCGTGCCGGTAGCGGGTGTCGCGGTCGGGGCGGTCGCCGGCGTCCTCGGGTTCGGGGCGGGGGAGGATCAGCCGGACGATGTTGTGCGGGTCGGCGGTCTCCAGGTCCAGGCGCCGTCCGGGGTCGACCACGTCGTACGGCGGGGAGGTGACCGCGGCCAGGTCGCCGACCCGGTGCGGGTCGTAGCGCAGGCCGCGGAACGGGGACAGGGACAGCCCTGCGGTGGCGACGTGCCCGGGGTCTCCGGGGCCGCCCGAGGGCTCGTTGCCGGTTTCGGCACGAGGGGCGCTCATTCTGGGCATGTTAGCCGGGTAGTCCTTGTTGGGAGATCGCGACGAAGGCGGACGTCCGGATCAAGGGCGGGGCGAGCGGGACGAGCGGGAAGCGGGGTAGGCGCGGATGGGACAGCTGGAGCACGAGGACGGCAACGGCAACGGCGGCGGGGTGCCCGGCGGCGGGGTGTACGACTGGTACCGGCGCGGGGTGCGGCTGCTGGAGGAGAAGCACCCGGCGGCGGCGGTGCAACTGCTGGCGCGGGCGGCGGAGGCGGAGCCGGGCTCGGGGTCGATCCGGGAGGCGCTGGCCCGGGCGCAGTTCGACGCGGGGCAGTACGGCCAGGCGCTGGCGAGCTTCCGGGCGGTGGCGGAGGCCGACCCGTCGGACGACTACGCGCAGTTCGGGTGGGGGGTGTCGGCGGCCCGGCTGGGCGACTTCGAGACCTCGGCGGAGCACCTGGCGCTGGCGGTGGCGATGCAGCCCGGCAACCGGCACTACCAGGCGGCGCTGCGGCAGACCCGGGCGACGCTGGCGGCCCGGGCGGGGGCGTACGGCCCGCTGCTGCCGGGGGCGCCCGGGTACCTGGCTCCGCCGGAGGGCCCGGCCGCGCCATAGGGTGGCGGGTGTCCGGTTCGGTTCGAGGTGACGAGGGTGGAGCAGCGATGACGGAGAACGCCGCGGCGGTGCGGAGCGTGCCGGGGGCCAGCGCGGAGGCGCTGACGGAGGCGTACGACACGGCGCTGCTGGACCTGGACGGCGTGGTGTACGCCGGGCCGCACGCGATCGGGCACGCGGTGGAGTCGCTGGACCGGGCCCGGGCGGCCGGGATGCGGCTGGCGTACGTCACCAACAACGCGTCGCGGCCGCCGCGGGTGGTGGCGGAGCACCTGACCGAGCTGGGCGTGCCGGCCGACCCGGCGGACGTGATCAACTCGGCGCAGGCGGCGGCGCGGCTGGTGTCGGAGAAGGTGCCGGCCGGGTCGCGGGTGCTGGTGATCGGCGGGGCGGGCCTGCTGGAGGCGCTGGAGGAGCGCGGGCTGGTGCCGGTGCGCTCGCTGGAGGACGACCCGGCGGCGGTGGTGCAGGGCTACGACCCGTCGGTGGGCTGGGCGGACCTGGCGGAGGCCTCGTACG
Organism: Kitasatospora saccharophila; assembly: GCF_039529925.1. NCBI lineage: Bacteria > Bacillati > Actinomycetota > Actinomycetes > Kitasatosporales > Streptomycetaceae > Kitasatospora > Kitasatospora saccharophila. Next base: position 7,732 of record NZ_BAAANS010000070.1, read on the forward strand.
CGGTGGGCCGGGGGCTGCCGTGGGTGGCCTCGAACACGGACCTGTCGATCCCGACCGCGCGCGGCATCGCCCCGGGCAACGGGACGCTGGTGGCGGCGGTGCGGGCGGCGACCGGCGTGGAGCCGGAGGTGGCGGGCAAGCCGCTGCCGCCGATGCACCGGGAGACGGTGCTGCGGACGGGCGCGAAGCGGCCGCTGGTGGTCGGCGACCGGCTGGACACCGACATCGAGGGCGCGTTCAACGGCGGGGTGGACTCGCTGCTGGTGTTCACCGGCATCGCCACCCCGGAGCAGGTGCTCGCCGCCCCGGTGCGGCACCGTCCGACGTACCTGGCGCAGGACCTGCGGGGCCTGCTGGAGCCGCAGCCCGAGGTGGCGGCGCTGGGCGGCGGCCGGTTCGGCTGCGGCGGCTGGACGGCGGGCGCGGACGGCGGCGTGCTGGTGCTGGACGGCGCGGGCGGCCGGATCGACGCGCTGCGGGCGCTGTGCGCGGCGGCCTGGACCTGGGCGGACGCGAACGGCGCGGCGCCGGAGTCGGCGAAGGCCCTGGCGGGCCTGCCCGCGGCGGCCTGACGGCCCGGGTGCCCCCGGCAGGCGTACTGACGCGCCGTCAGGCGGTCGGGGTACGGTGCGTCCGTCGGATTCCGGGGAGGGGGAGCCGTGCGCGGTGGGCGGGGCCGGGTGTCGGCGGCGGCCGGGGGCGCGGTGCTGCTGGTGCTGCTGGCGTGCGGATCCGACGGCCGTCCGGCGCCGGCGGGGGAGCGGTCGGCGGTGCCGGGGCCGCCGCTCCGGGTCGGTGAGCTGGACGGCGATCCGCTGTTCGTCTGGTGGTCGGCGGACGGCGAGCGCTGCCTGGGGTCGCGCGCCAGGGGGCCGAGCAGCTGCCGGGCCCCCGGCTCCGAGCCGCCGGTGGCGGGCCCGCTGGCACGGATCGCCGCCGGTTGGGTGTCCGGGGACCGCTGGGAGCTGCTGGTCGTCACGGACCGGGAGCGGGTGACGGGCGTGTCCGGCGGACCGGAGCGGCCGCGCCTGTTCGCGATGGACGTCGACCTGCTGGCGGGCGGCGCGCGCCGGTACTACCTGCTGGCGGGCGGGCCCGTCCCGGCGGGCCCGCTGGTGGTCGAGGTGGTCCGGGACGACGGCACGGCGGGCACCGACGTGCTGCGGGGGCAGGAGGCGGTGCTGCCGCCGGGCCCGGGGGCCGCTCCCGGCTGACCGGGGCGTCGGACGCTCGGTGTACGGTGCGTCCGACGGAGCACGGGGGATCGGGGGATGCGGTGCGGGGTTTTCGGGGGAGGACCGCGGCGGTGGCCGCGGGGTGCGGCGTGCTGCTGGCGGGCGCGGCCGGGTGCGTCCCGGGCGGTCGTCCGGCGGCCGCGGCGGGGAGCGGGGTGCCCGCCGGGCTGAGCGGGGCGCCCGTGGTGGGCGCTTCGGCGGTGGTCGAGGACCGGGGGGCCGCGGACGCCGGGGTGGTGGAGATGCGGGAGGAGATCGAGGGGCAGGACGACACCGTGGCGGGTTCGGTCCGGCTGGTCCACCGCGAGGGTGCGGTGGGGTTCTTCACCTGGACCGGGTCGGGCGGCCGGCAGTGCCTGGGCCACACGGCGGGCGGCCGCTCCGCGGCGGAGAGCTCGTGCCAGGCCGGGGCGCCCGAGCCGCTGGCGGAGCGGCCGGTGCTGCGGGTGTTCCGGTACGCCCCGGTGGACGACCGGTGGTTCGTCCAGGTCGACGCGGACCGGGAGCAGCTGGTCGGGGTGCGCTGCGGCGGGGAGCAGTTGCAGGTGGTGCCGATCGGCGAGGAGCACTTCCCGGAGGGCGGCCGCCGGCACTACCTGGTCTTCTCGGCGGGGGAGTTGACGGGCCGCCCGGCGGCGACGCTGCTGGTCGACGGGGGCCAGCAGGTCGAGGAGCCGCTGGAGGTTCCGCGGGAACCGGCCGGGGGCGGGCCGTCGTCCCGGTCCTGTGAGTGAAGCGGCGTTTCGGAGGGGGAGTCGTGCGGGGTCCGTGGGGTGGAGCGGTGGCGGTGGCCGCCGTGTGCGGTGCGGTGCTGGCGGGCGCGGTCGGCTGCACCTCGGACGGGCCGCCGGCGGCGGTGCGCCCGTCCGGGGCGGTGCACCCGTCCCCGGGGGGCGGCACGCCCGCGGCGGGTTCGGTGGCGGGTTCGGCGCCGGTGGCGGCGGCCGACGGCTCGTCGGCGTTCGGGAAGCCGGCCCGGGAGCACGCCGCGGCGATGCTGGCGCAGGTCGAGCAGGTGGCGGACACCCGTTCGGGCACCCTCTCGGTCGCCCACTACGAGGAGAAGACCGGCTACCTCACCTGGACGCGCACCGACGGGACGTGGTGCCTGGGCGTGGCGGAGCGGACCGGGCGGTCGACGGACTGCATCGACACGGAGTACCACCCGCACCGGGAGCAGCCGTCGCTCGGGTACACCGTCAGCGACCCGAGCGGCGACGGCTGGCTGCTGCTGGTCGACGCGGACGGGGAGGAGCTGGTCGGCGTCGAGTGCGGGGGCGCGGCGCTGGAGGTGGTGCGGGTCGCCGGGGTGCGGGTGGACGGCGAGCCGCGCACGTACTACCTGGTGCTCTCGGACGGGCAGTTGACCGGCGACCCGGTCGCCCGGGTGCGCCGGGGCGGGGAGGTGGCGGTCGAGCCGCTGCCGAAGGACGATGATCCGGTCGCGGGGCTGCCGACGCAGTCCTGCTGAGTGACGCGGTGGGCTCAGAGCAGGGTGCGTAGGCGCAGCAGGTCGCGGAAGCCCGCGTCGAGCTTGAGTCGGCCGGTGGCCCAGGCGGTCGGGAAGGACAGCCGGCCGTCGACCAGGGCCACCAGGTCGTCGCCGGTGGTGGTGAGCCTGATGTCGGCCTTGTCGGCGGGCGGGCCGGGGGCGTCGGTGATGCCGGTCAGCCGCCCGTCGGCGAGCCGGCCGGTGAAGGTCAGGTCGAGGTCGGTGAGGTGGCAGCTCAGGGAGCGGTCGAGGGCGGCGGCCTTGCGGATGTCGCCGCCGGCGGCCGCCAGGTTGCGGCTGAGCTGCTCCAGGGCGGTGCGGCACTCCTCGGTGGTGGCCATCTGCGCTCGCTCCCTCGGTGGTCGTCCGGCGCTCCACGCTAGCGCAGCACCGCACGGCGGCGGCCGGGAACGGGTAGCGTCGGTGCGGGCGGTCCGGTGTGGGCAGTCGGTGCGCAGAGGAGGCGGACGGATGCTGCAGGACGCGGTGCGGGGTGTGCGGGGCGTGCTGGTGGTGGCGGGCGAACTGGTCGAGGAGGCCGGCCGCCGGGTGCTGGACACGGCCGGCGGGCTGCTCCAGCAGGGCGGTGAACTCCCGCCCGGGGTCGAGCAGTTGCGGGTGCTCGCCGGGGAGGTGGTGACGGCCGGCCGGGCCGGGGTCGACCTGGTGGCCGGGGTGGCCCGGGGCGAGGTGGAGCGGGTCTTCGAGAAGGTCGGGGACCAGGTGGTGAAGGTCGGCGTGGTGCTGAGCTTCCTGGAGTCGAAGCTGCGGGAGGTGGAGGAGGAGCCGGTGGCCGGCGGGACGGCGGCGCAGGAGCCGGCGGACGAGGAGCCGGTGGTCCGTCCGGCGGCACGGGCCCAGGGCCTGTTCGACGCGGGCTGGGACGCGGAGCCGGAGGCCGCCCCGGTCGCCCCGGCGGAGGCGGCGGACGGGGACGGCGCGGCGGTGGCCAAGGGCCGGAAGGCGACGGCGCGCAAGGCGGCCGCCCGCAAGCAGGCGGCCGGTTCGGCGTCGGGCGTGAAGAAGGCCGCGGCGCGCCGGGCCCCGGCGGCGGACGCCCGTGCGGCGGACGGCGGCGTGGTAGACGGCGGCGCCCCGGCGGGCCCGCGGCGGGCTCCGGCCCGCAAGGCGGCGGCGCGGAAGGGCGCGGCGGCCAAGCAGGCGGCGGCGAAGCGCTCGGTGCCGCGCAAGGCGGCCGCCCCGGCGGGCGGGGAACCGGCCGTGACGCCGCGGACGGTGGCGAAGAAGGCGGCCGCGAAGAAGGCCCCGGCGAAGCGGGCGGCGGCGGAGAAGCCCGTCGTGCGGCCGTCCGCGGGGGAGGCGGCGGTCGGGGCGCTCGCGGACGCGGTGCCGGGCGCGCCGCTGCCCGCGAAGAAGGCCGGCGCGAAGAAGGCCGGCGCGAAGAAGGCCGGCGCGAAGAAGGCGCCCGTGAGGAAGCCGGCGACGGGGGAGTCGGGGCCGATCTCGCCCGCCGAGGGCGCGGCGGTGGTGGCGTCCGCGAGCGGGCGGCCGCCCGCGAAGAAGGCCCCGGCGAAGAAGACGGCGGCGAGGAAGGCGGCGGCGAAGCGGGCGGCGACCGAGCAGGCCCCGGCGCAGCAGGCCCCCGCCGGGCGGGCTCCGGCCGGTGAGGCCCCCGCGGAGCAGGCCCCGGCCCGCAAGGCCGCCGCGAAGCGCGCGTCCGCCGAGCCCGGTGCCGCGCCGCGGGCGGGTGACGGCGGTGAGTGAGGACGTCGTCCGTACGGGCGTCCCCGAGGTGGACGGGGTGCTGGCCCGGCTGGGGGAGCCGGACGGGGCGGGGGCGGAGCAGTGGGCCGGGGTGTACGAAGATGTCCATGCGCGGCTCGCCGCGACCCTCGCGGCGCTGGACCGCGGGTAGGGACCGTCCGATGTGGGAGCTGACGTAGCAGTGGCAGTGGCACGACGCCGTCTGGACGCGGAGCTGGTGCGCCGCAAGCTGGCCCGTTCGCGGGAGCACGCGAGCGAGCTGATCGCGGCGGGCCGGGTGACGGTGGGCGGGACGGTGGCGACGAAGCCCGCGACGCAGGTGGAGACCGCGGCGGCGGTGGTGGTCGCCAAGGACGACGCGGACCCGGACTACGTCTCGCGCGGCGGCCACAAGCTGGCGGGCGCGTTCGCGGCGTTCGGGCCGCAGGGCCTGGTGGTCGAGGGCCGCCGGGCGCTGGACGCGGGCGCCTCCACCGGCGGGTTCACCGACGTGCTGCTGCGCGCGGGCGCCGCGCACGTGCTGGCGGTGGACGTCGGCTACGGGCAGCTGGCCTGGTCGCTGCAGAGCGACGCCCGGGTGACGGTGATGGACCGCACCAACGTGCGGGAACTGACCCTTGAGCTGATCGGCGGCGAGCCGGTGGACCTGGTGGTGGGCGACCTGTCGTTCATCTCGCTGGGCCTGGTGCTGCCCGCGCTGGCCCGCTGCGCCGCGCCGGAGGCGGACCTGGTGCTGATGGTGAAGCCGCAGTTCGAGATCGGCAAGGACCGCCTGGGCTCGGGCGGGGTGGTGCGTTCGCCGCAGCTGCGGGCCGAGACGATCCGGCAGGTCGCCGGGCAGGCGTGGGAGTCCGGGCTGGGCGTGCGGGCGGTGGCGGCGTCGCCGCTGCCGGGGCCGTCGGGCAACGTGGAGTACTTCCTGTGGCTGCGCCGCGACGCGGAGCCGCTGGATCCGGCGGCGGCGGACCGGGCCGTGGCCGAGGGGCCCCAGTAGGGTACTTGGCAGGCGTCCGGGCGTTGCGCAGACTGGCAGGTCGTGGCCGGGCCGTGGTGGCCCGGCGGGCGTAGGGAGAGGGCAGCGGGGAATGAGCGATCGTCGTACGGTCTTCCTGATCGCGCACACCGGCCGGGAGGCGGCCCTGCGCAGCGTGGAGGGCCTGGTGGACGGCCTGCTGCGGGCGGGGATCCGGATCCGGCTGCTGGAGGCGGAGGCGGTGGGCCTGGACCTGCCGGACGGGGTGGAGCTGGTGCCCGGCGGGCACGGCGCGGCGGACGGCTGCGAGCTGATCCTGGTCGCGGGCGGGGACGGCACGCTGCTGCGCGGCGCCGAACTGGCCCGCGAGTCGGGGCTGCCGATGCTCGGGATCAACCTGGGCCGGGTCGGGTTCCTCGCCGAGGCGGAACGCGACGACCTGGCGACGGTGGTGGAGCGGGTGGTGGCCGCCGACTACGAGGTCGAGGAGCGGATGACCATCGACGTGCTGGTGCGCACCAACGGTGACGTGCTGCACGAGGACTGGGCGCTGAACGAGGCCTCGGTGGAGAAGGCGTCCCGGGAGCGGCTGCTGGAGGTGGTCACCGAGGTGGACGGCCGCCCGGTGTCGAACTTCGGCTGCGACGGGGTGGTGCTGTCCACGCCGACCGGCTCCACCGCGTACGCGTTCTCCGGCGGCGGCCCGGTGGTGTGGCCGGAGGTGGAGGCGCTGCTGATGGTGCCGATCAGCGCGCACGCGCTGTTCGCCCGCCCGCTGGTGACCTCGCCGGACTCGGTGCTGGCGGTGGAGGTGCAGCCGAAGACCCAGCACGGGGTGCTGTGGTGCGACGGCCGCCGCTCGGCCGAACTCCCGGCCGGCGCCCGGGTGGAGGTCCGCCGGGGCAAGACCCCGGTGCGGCTGGCCCGGCTGCACCGGGCCCCGTTCACGGACCGGCTGGTGGCCAAGTTCGCGCTGCCGGTGACGGGGTGGCGCGGGCGCTCGGACAACTGCTGAGGCCGGGGCGCGGCCGCCGGCCGGACGGACCGGCCCCGGACGGGGATTGACGTCCGTTCAGAGCGCGGCGGGCACCGGGTCCTCGCCCGCGAGGCGCTCGGTGCGGGACAGTTCGGCGGCCTCGGCGATCCGGCGCAGGGCCTCGGGGACGCGGGCGGCGGGCAGGGTCAGCGGCAGCCGCAGGTGCTCCTCGAAGGCGCCGTCGATGCCGAAGCGGGCGCCGGAGGCGATCCGGACCCCGGTCCGCTCGCCCGCCCGGGCCAGGGCGCCGGCCGGCAGGCCGGGGGTGGCGGCCCACAGGGCCAGGCCGCCGGGGGGCAGGGTGAAGCGCCAGCCGGGGAAGTGCCGGGGCAGCTCGCGGGCGAACGCCCCGGCGGTGGCCCGCAGCCGCGCGTGCCGGTCGGCCCGGACGGCGGGCAGGTGCTCGGTCAGCAGCCGGGCCGCGATCAGCTGCTCCAGGACGGGCGTGCCCAGGTCGTACAGCGCCCGGTCGGCGGCCAGCCGCCGGACCAGGGACGGCTGGGCGCGCAGCCAGCCGATCCGCAGGCCGGGCCAGAGGATCTTCCCGGCCGAGCCGACGGTGATCACCTGGGCGTCCCGGTCGAGCGCGGCCAGCGGCCGGGGCAGGTCGCGCTCCGCGACGCCCCAGCCGAGCTCGGCGCAGGTCTCGTCGGCGATCACGGTGGTGCCGGCCGCCCGGGCGTGGGCCAGCAGGGCGCGGCGCTGCTCCTCGTCGACCAGCGCGCCGGTGGGGTTCTGGAAGTCGGGGATGACCGAGGCCAGCCGGGGGGCGGCGCCGCGCAGCACCCGCTGCCACTGCGCCAGGTCCCAGCCGGTGCGGCCGGCCGCGTCCTCGGCCAGCGGGACGGGCACCAGGCGGGCGCCGGCCTTCTCCAGGGCGCGCAGCGTGTTGGCGTAGCTGGGCGCCTCGACGGCGACCCGGTCGCCGCGCGACAGCAGCGCCTGGTGGGCCAGGTGCAGGGCGCTCATCGCCCCGGTGGTGACCAGCACCTGCTCGGGGCCGGTGGGCAGGCCGCGCTCGGTGTAGCGGCGGGCGACGGCCTCGCGCAGCACCGGCAGCCCGGTCGGGTAGTTGCCGTGCCCGCCGGCGTACGCGGGCAGCTGGGCGAGGGCGTGCGCGGCGGCCTCGGCCAGCTGCTCGGGGGCGGTGGGCGCGGCCAGGCCCAGGTCGAGGACGGCCCCCTGCTCGGGGGAGACCGGGTGCAGCGCGTCGCCGGGCGGGGCGGTGCCCGCCGGCAGGGCCGTCCAGGAGCCGGCGCCGCGCCGCGAGCGCAGGTAGCCGTCCGCGCGCAGCGCCTCGTACGCGGCGGCGACGGTGGTGCGGGAGAGGTTCAGCTCGGCGGCGAGTTCGCGCTCGGCGGGCAGCCGGGTGCCGACCGGGAGGCGGCCGTCGACGACCAGCCGGGAGACCTGGGCGGCCAGCGCCCGGTAGGCGGGGCGGCGGCCGTCCGGGGCGGGCAGCTGCCGGGCGAGGGCGTGCGGGGTGAGCGTGCTGTGCCACTCGGACATCGCGGATCAGTCCACCTGGTGCGGATTGGCCCTTTCGGGCCGCGTTTTGGACTCCCCATAGTGGCCTGCAGTGCCGGAGAACGGCAAGCACCACACCGAGAAGAGGTCCACCCGATGGCGGCCACCCTGCCCCTGACCACCGCCCCGCTCCGCACCGGACTGCCCCGCCGCTTCGCCCAGCTCGCCGTCGGCCTGGTGCTGTACGGCGTCTCGATGGGCCTGGTGCTGCGCTCCTCGCTCGGCGGCAACCCGTGGGACGTCTTCCACCAGGGCCTGGCCCGGCACGTCCACCTCAGCGTCGGCACCTGGGTGACGCTGGTCGGCGCGCTGGTCCTGCTGCTGTGGATCCCGCTGCACCAGAAGCCCGGCATCGGCACCGTCGGCAACGTGCTGGTCCTCGGCGTCGCCATGGACGCCACCCTCTCCGCCGTCCCGCACCCGCACGCCCTCGCCGTCCGCGTCCCGCTGCTCGCCACCGGCATCCTCCTGAACGCCCTCGCCTCCGGCCTGTACATCGGCGCCCGGCTCGGCCCCGGCCCCCGCGACGGCCTGATGACCGGCCTGCACCGGCGCACCGGCCGTTCCGTCCGGCTGATCCGCACCTGCATCGAGCTGACCGTCCTGACCGCCGGCATCGCCCTCGGCGGCACCTTCGGCGTCGGGACGATCGCCTACGCGCTGGCCATCGGCCCGCTGGTGCAGTTCTTCCTGCCGCGCCTGACCGTCCCGGCATAGGGGAGCCCCGTCGGGGGCTCGGCTGAGAACGGCGGGATGCACAATCAGGGGCCCGGGGAACGGCGGGTCGATGCTGCTGACGGTCGGAGCCCATCGGAGGTTCGTGCTGCTGCGTGTAGTAACAGAACCGGAAGCCGATGCGCGCTCCGGCAGTGAACCGCCAGCAGACCCGGGCTCGCCGTTCCCCGAGCCCCTGGTTTCGCCTCCCGCCGTTCTTACCGAGCCCCTGAATGCCCACCCCCCGCACCGCCACTCAGGGGTGAAACGGGGGCGGTCGTCGCAAAGCGACGGTGGAACCTCGTAAGGTCGTCTCCGTGTTGGACGAGATGCGGATACGGGATCTGGGTGTCATCGACGATGCGGTGGTCGAGCTCGCCCCCGGCTTCACCGCCGTCACGGGCGAGACCGGTGCGGGCAAGACCATGGTGGTGACCAGCCTGGGCCTGCTGCTCGGCGGCCGGGCCGACCCGGCGCTGGTGCGCAACGGCTCCGAACGGGCCGTGGTGGAGGGGCGCTTGACGCTGGACCCGGCCTCGCCGGTGGTGGCGCGGGCGCTGGAGGCGGGCGCGGAGCTGGACGACGGCGAGCTGCTGGTCAGCCGCACCGTCTCGGCCGAGGGCCGCTCCCGGGCGCACGTCGGCGGCCGCTCGGTGCCGGTCGGCCTGCTCGCCGAGCTCGGCGAGGACCTGATCGCGGTGCACGGCCAGACCGACCAGCAGCGGCTGCTGCGCCCGTCCCGGCAGCGCGGCGCGCTGGACCGGTACGCGGGCGAGGCCGTCGCCGAGCCGCTGGCCCGCTACCGGGAGGTGTACCGGGAGCTGCGGCAGGTCTCGGCGACGCTGGAGGAGCTGACCACCCGGGCCCGGGAGCGGGCCCAGGAGGCGGACCTGCTGCGCTTCGGCCTGGAGGAGGTCGCCGCCGCCGAGCCGGTCGTCGGGGAGGACGCCGAGCTGGCCGTGGAGGCCGAGCGGCTCGGCCACGCCGACGCGCTGTCCTCCGCCGCGACGCTCGCGCACGCCGCCCTCGCGGGCGACCCGGCCGACCCGGAGGCGGTGGACGCGGGCACCCTGCTCGCCCAGGCCCGCCGGGCCGTCGACGCGGTGCGCCACCACGACGAGCGCCTGGCGGCCCTGGCCGACCGGCTCGGCGAGTGCGGCTACCTGCTGGCCGACGTGGCCGGCGACCTCGCCGGGTACGCCGACGACCTGGACGCCGACCCGGTCCGGCTGGCCGCCGTCGAGGAGCGCCGCAGCGTGCTGGCCCACCTGGTGCGCAAGTACGCGGGCACGGAGGGCACCCTGGCCGAGGTGATCGCCTGGGCCGAGACCGGTTCGGTGCGGCTGCTGGAGCTGGACGGCGACGACGAGCGGATCGACGAACTCGGCGCCCGGGAGACCGAGTTGCGGGCCCGGCTGGCCGACCTGGCGGCCGAGGTCTCGCAGGCCCGGCACGCCGCCGCCGACAAGTTCGCCGCCGCGGTCTCCGACGAGCTCGCCGAACTCGCCATGCCGCACGCCCGGGTGACGTTCGCGATCAGCCAGCTCGACGACCTGGCGGGCATCGAACTGGAGGGCCGCAGCGTCTCCTACGGCCCGCACGGCGTCGACGAGGTCGAGGTGCTGCTCGCCCCGCACCCCGGCGCGCAGCCCCGCCCGATCGCCAAGGGCGCCTCCGGCGGCGAGCTGTCGCGGGTGATGCTGGCCGTCGAGGTGGTGTTCGCGGGCGCCGACCCCGTCCCCACCTACCTGTTCGACGAGGTCGACGCGGGCGTCGGCGGCAAGGCGGCGGTCGAGATCGGCCGCCGGCTGGCCAAACTCGCCCGCAGCGCCCAGGTCGTGGTGGTCACCCACCTCCCGCAGGTCGCCGCGTTCGCGGACCGGCACCTGGTGGTGGAGAAGACCAACGACGGCACCGTCACCCGCAGCGGCGTGAAGACCCTCAACGACGAGGAGCGGGTGCGCGAACTGTCCCGGATGCTCGCCGGGTTGGAGGACTCCGAGCTCGGCCGGGCCCACGCGGAGGAGCTGCTGGAGGCCGCCCGCACCGCCCGGGCCCGCTGACCCGGGGAAGCGGCCGGCGCCGCCGCGGGCGACGCGCCAGCGGCGGCGCCGACTGTCCAAGAGGCGGACCGACCTGGCATGGTGGCGAGCGGACACCAGCTGACAACGAGTCGGAGCGAGACAGACGTGGACCATTCCGCCGCCCGGGCCGCCGCGGCTCCCCAGTTGCACGCGGTGCTCGTCCTCTCCGCCGCGACCGGCGGCATCGGCGCCCACGTGCGGTCCCTGACCGGCGGGCTGGTCGCGCACGGCGTCTCGGTCACGGTCTGCGCCCCCGAGGGCACCGACCGGCTGTTCGGGTTCTCCGCGGCGGGCGCCCGGCTGCACGCCGTCGACATCACCCCGACCTCCGGCGCCCGCAGCGACGCCACCGCGATCGGCGAGCTGCGCCGCGCCTTCACCGGCGCCGACGTCGTGCACGCCCACGGCCTGCGGGCCGGCCTGCTCTCCGACCTGGCGCTGCGCACCGCCGGGCGCTTCCCCGGCATCCGCCCGGAGACCCCGCTGGTGGTCACCTCGCACCACGCGCTGCTCACCACTGGGCTCGACCGCCGCCTGCAGCGCCTGATGGAGCGCCGGGTGGTGCGGGCCGCCGACCTGGTCCTGGGCGCCTCCTCCGACCTGGTCGCCCGGGCCCGCGAACTGGGCGCCACCGACGCCCGGCTGGGCCCGGTCGCGGCCCCGCCGATGCCGCCCGGCACCCTCGACCGGGAGGCCGCCCGCAAGGCGCTGCCCGGTGGGGACGACGGCCGCCCGGTGGTGCTGGCGATCGGCCGGCTCGTCCCGCAGAAGTGCTTCGGGCTGCTGCTCGACGCGGTGCCGCGGTTCGCGGCGCCGGGCGCCCCGGCGCCGCGGGTGCTGCTGGCCGGGGACGGCCCCGAGCGGCCGGGCCTGCGCGAGCGGGTCGCCGCCGAGCGGCTGCCCGTCGAGCTGCTCGGCTACCGCACCGACATCCCCGACCTGCTGGCCGCCGCCGACCTGGTGGTGCTCTCCTCCCGCTGGGAGGCCCGTTCGCTGGTCGCCCAGGAGGCGATGCGGGCCGGCGTCCCGGTGGTGGCCACCGCGGTCGGCGGGGTGCCCGAACTGGTCGGCGACGCCGCCGTGCTGGTCCCGTTCGCCGACCCGCGGGCGCTCGGCTCGGCCGTCCGCGGGCTGCTCGCCGACCCGGGGCGCCGCGCCGCGCTGGCCGCCGCCGGCCGGGCCCAGGCCCGCACCTGGCCGGACGAGGCGGCGACCGTCGCCCAGGTGCTGTCCATCTACGACGAGCTGGTGCAGCGGGCGAACTGAGCCCGCCTCAGCCCGAGGACAGGTTGAGGCCGCCCGCCGCGGTCAGCCGCAGCGCGGTGTCGATCAGCGGGACGTGGCTGAACGCCTGCGGGAAGTTGCCCACCTGGCGGCGGGCCCGCGGGTCCCACTCCTCGGCCAGCAGGCCGACGTCGTTGCGCAGCGCCAGCAGCCGTTCGAACAGCTCGCGGGCCTCGCCGACCCGGCCGATCATCGCCAGGTCGTCGGCCAGCCAGAACGAGCAGGCCAGGAACGCCCCCTCGTGTCCGGACAATCCGTCGACGTTGTTGCCGTCCTCGTCGTGCGTCGGGTAGCGCAGCACGAAGCCGTCCTCGGTGGACAGTTCGCGCTGGATCGCCTCGATGGTGCCGATGACCCGCTTGTCGTCCGGCGGCAGGAAGCCGACCTGCGGGATCAGCAGCAGCGAGGCGTCCAGCTCCTGGCCGCCGTAGTACTGGGTGAAGGTGTTGCGCTGCGGGTCGTAGCCGCGGGCGCACACGTCGGCGTGGATCTCGGCGCGCAGCGCCGTCCAGCGCTCGACCAGGTCGGCGGGCGGCTCCTCGGCCTGCGCCAGCAGCTTGAGGGTGCGGTCGACGGCGACCCAGGCCATCACCTTGGAGTGCACGAAGTGCCGGCGCGGCCCGCGGACCTCCCAGATGCCCTCGTCCGGGTTGCGCCAGTGCTCCTCCAGGTACTCGATCAGGCGCAGTTGCAACTGGTGGGCGTGGTCGTGCCGGGACAGGCCGGACATGGTGGCCAGGTGCAGCGCCTCGACGACCTCGCCGTACACGTCGAGCTGGAGCTGCCCGGCGGCGCCGTTGCCGACCCGGACCGGGCGGGAGCCCTCGTAGCCGGGCAGCCAGTCGAGCTCGGACTCGGTGAGTTCGCGCTCCCCGGCGATGCCGTACATGATCTGCAGGTTCTCCGGGTCGCCGGCCACCGCGCGCAGCAGCCACTCGCGCCAGGCCCGGGCCTCCTCGCGGTAGCCGGTGCGCAGCAGCGAGGAGAGCGTGATCGCGGCGTCGCGCAGCCAGGTGTAGCGGTAGTCCCAGTTGCGCTCGCCGCCGAGGTCCTCGGGCAGCGAGGTGGTGGGGGCGGCGACGATGCCGCCGGTGGGGGCGTAGGTGAGCGCCTTGAGGGTGATCAGCGAGCGGACCACGGCCTCCCGGTAGGGGCCCTGGTAGGTGCACTGCTCGACCCAGTCGCGCCAGAACCGCTCGGTGGAGGCGAGCGCGCCCTCGGCGTCCGGCGGGGCCGGGGCCGGTTCGTGCGACGCCTTCCAGGTCAGGCCGAAGGCGATCCGCTCGCCCGCGGCGACGGTGAAGTCCGCGTACGTGGTCAGATCGCGCCCGTAGGTCTCGGCCCGGCCGTCCAGCCACACCGAGTCGGGCCCGGCCACGGCGACGGTGCGCTGGCCGACCTCGGGGTGCTCGATCCGGTGCACCCAGGGGACGATCCGGCCGTAGCTGAAGCGCATCCGCACCGCCGAGCGCATCCGGACGGTGCCGGCCAGGCCCTCGACGATCCGGATCATCTGCGGTACGTCGGGCGTGCCGAGCAGGTGGCGCGGCGGCATGAAGTCGATCACCCGGACGGTGCCGTCCTGGGTGTCCCACTCCTGCTCCAGGATCAGCGAGTCGCCCCGGTAGCGGCGCCGGTCGCAGGGCAGCGCGGGCGCGGCGGCGGTGACCGGCGGGACGCGCAGCTCCCCGGTGTCGACCAGGGCCGAACGGGGTTCGGGGGCGGGGGACGGCGCTTCGACCGGGGTGGCCGGGCCGATCCGCCAGAAGCCGTGCTCGTCGGTGCCCAGCAGCCCGGCGAACACCGCGGGGGAGTCGAAGCGGGGCAGGCACAGCCAGTCGACCGCGCCGTCCCGGCTGACCAGCGCGGCGGTCTGCATGTCCCCGATCAGCGCGTAGTCCTCGATGCGACCGGCCATGGTTCTCCGTTCCGTGCGGGCCCCGCGGCGGACGGGCGCGCACGGGTCGGGCGGGGCTGCCCCGGGCGGAGGCGCCTCGGGCGAGGACGTCTCGGGCGGGGTTGTCGACGTTTGAGCAGAATACGTGGGTTCGGGTGGTTCGGTCGTGCGCACGCGCCCCCGGCGCCTGCCCGCGCGCGCCGCGCGCCATGCCGGGGAACCCCCGTCCGAGCAGCCCCGACGCGCCGTCCGGCGGCCCCGGCCGGGGCCGGTCCACCCGGACGCGGGCGAGCAGTCGCCGGGGCACTGATACGCTGGTATCCCGTGGAACTGGTGGGAACGAGGGCCGGGAGCCCCTCCACCGGCGTCACCCTCCGACACGCGACCCACGGGAGCCCCCTCTTGGCACAGCCCCATTCCGGCAAGTCGGCCAACGGCCGTGCCGTGACGACCAAGCACCTCTTCGTCACCGGGGGTGTCGCCTCTTCGCTCGGCAAGGGGCTCACCGCCTCCAGCCTCGGCGCCCTGCTGAAGGCCCGCGGCCTGCGGGTGACGATGCAGAAGCTCGACCCGTACCTCAACGTGGACCCGGGCACCATGAACCCGTTCCAGCACGGTGAGGTCTTCGTCACCGACGACGGCGCCGAGACCGACCTCGACATCGGCCACTACGAGCGCTTCCTCGACACCAACCTGCACGGTTCGGCGAACGTCACCACCGGCCAGGTCCACTCCACCGTGATCGCCAAGGAGCGGCGCGGCGAGTACCTCGGCGACACCGTCCAGGTGATCCCGCACATCACCAACGAGATCAAGTCCCGGATCCGCCGGATGGCGACCGAGGACGTCGACGTGGTCATCACCGAGGTCGGCGGCACCGTCGGCGACATCGAGTCGCTGCCGTTCCTGGAGGCCGTCCGCCAGGTCCGCCACGAGGTCGGCCGGGACAACGTCTTCTTCGTGCACGTCTCGCTGCTGCCGTACATCGGCCCGTCCGGCGAGCTGAAGACCAAGCCCACCCAGCACTCGGTGGCCGCGCTGCGCAACATCGGCATCCAGCCCGACGCGATCGTGCTGCGCGCCGACCGCGAGGTGCCGCAGGCCATCAAGCGCAAGATCTCGCTGATGTGCGACGTCGACGAGGAGGCCGTGGTCGCCGCGATCGACGCCAAGTCGATCTACGACATCCCCAAGGTGCTGCACGGCGAGGGCCTGGACGCGTACGTGGTGCGCCGCCTGGACCTGCCGTTCCGCGACGTGGACTGGACGGTCTGGGACGACCTGCTGCGCCGCGTCCACGAGCCCCAGCACGAGGTCAAGGTCGCCCTGGTCGGCAAGTACATCGACCTGCCGGACGCCTACCTCTCGGTCACCGAGGCGCTGCGGGCCGGCGGCTTCGCCAACAACGCCCGGGTCCAGATCAAGTGGGTCGCCTCGGACGACTGCGTCACCCCCGAGGGCGCGCAGCAGCAGCTCGGCGACGTGGACGCGGTCTGCATCCCCGGCGGCTTCGGCGACCGCGGCGTGGACGGCAAGGTCGCCGCGATCACCTACGCCCGCGAGAACAAGGTGCCGCTGCTGGGCCTGTGCCTGGGCCTGCAGTGCGTGGTCATCGAGGCCGCCCGCAACCTGGCCGGCCTGCCCGAGGCGAACTCCACCGAGTTCGACGCCGCGGCGAAGTACCCGGTCATCTCCACGATGGCCGAGCAGCTGGCCATCGTCGACGGCAAGGGCGACCTGGGCGGCACCATGCGCCTGGGCCTGTACCCGGCGAAGCTCGCCGAGGGCTCCATCGTGCGCGAGGTGTACGGCGGCGAGCAGTACGTCGAGGAGCGCCACCGCCACCGCTACGAGGTCAACAACGCCTACCGCGCCGACCTGGAGAAGACCGGCCTGCAGTTCTCCGGCCTCTCCCCGAAGGGCGACCTGGTCGAGTACGTCGAGTACCCGCGCGAGGTCCACCCCTACCTGGTCGCCACCCAGGCCCACCCCGAGCTGAAGTCCCGCCCGACCCGCCCGCACCCGCTGTTCGCCGGCCTGGTCGCGGCGGCGATCGACCGCAAGGTCGGCTGAGCGGCCCGCTGAAGTGACCGAACGCCCGTCGGGATCCTCCCGGCGGGCGCTTCGGCGTGTCGCGGGGCGGGCGTCCGGTAGATTGTGTCTATCTGACGAGAAGGGGTGGTGCCCGGTGGCCGGGATTCACGACGTGGCCGAGGAGTGGGACGTCCGGGACGGGAGCACGCCCTTCCGGGGCAAGGTGACCGGCGTGCGCAGCGAGCAGGTCCTGATGCCGGACGGGAAGTGGGCCCAGCGCGACTACCAGCTGCACCCCGGCTCGGTCGCGGTGCTCGCCCTCGACGAGGACGGCCGGGTGCTGACCCTGCGCCAGTACCGCCACCCCGTCCGGCACCGGCTCTGGGAGCTGCCGGCGGGACTGCTCGACGTTCCCGGCGAGAACCCGCTGCACGCGGCGCAGCGGGAGCTCTTCGAGGAGGCCCACTGCAAGGCCGGGCACTGGCGCGTCCTGGTCGACTTCTTCACCTCCCCCGGCGGCAGCGACGAGGCCGTGCGGATCTTCCTCGCGACCGGGCTGTCCGAGGCGGACGGCGAACGCTACGAGGCGCACGGCGAGGAGCTGGAGATCGAGGCGGCCTGGGTGCCCCGCGGGGAACTGGTCCGGCTGATCCTGGCCGGCGACCTCCACAACCCGACCCTGGTCACCGGCGTCCTCGCCCTCAGCGCGACCGGCGGAGACCTGGACGCGCTCCGGCCCGCGGACGCGCAGTGGCCGGCCCGGCCGTACTAGAAGGTGCGGACGGGGGCGCGGGGAACTGCGCGCGGCGGGAGTCGCACGTCAGCAAGATCGCGGGTAAGGGGGCACCTCCCAGCCCCCCTTGGGGCTGGGGGAGCAAGCTCTCGTCCTGCTTCGCGATCCGGCTGTGCGTGCTCGGTTGGCCGCGCAGTTCCCCGCGCCCCTGGTTTCGCAGCGTCTGGCGTGCAGCAGTTCTCCCCTGGTTTCGCGCTCGCAGTTGGGCCGGGAAGGTGATTCGGCCGTTGGTCATACCGGGGCGTCTCGGCGGGGCGGGGTGGGCGAACTACGCTTCGCGGACAGGGCCCGGTGGGCGGGCCCGGGGTGCGGGGCGACGGGTCGGGAGTGGCGCGGGTGGCGAGGAAGACGGCGGCGGTGGCCGAGGCGGCCGGGATCTTCGACGTGCTGCCCGCGGGTGCCCGGCCGTTCGCCGGGCGGGGCGGGGAGCTGGCGGCGCTGACGGTGGCCGCGGGGCGGCCCGCGCAGGGGCGGGGACGGCTGCTGGTGCTGGCCGGACGCCCCGGCTCGGGGCGCACCGCGCTCGCGGTGCGGTGGGCCAGGTCGGTGGCCGGGGACTACCCGGACGGGCTGCTGTACGCGCGGCTGTCGGCGCCGGACGGCGGCCGGGTGGGGGCCGGGCGGGCGGCCCGGATGCTGCTGGACCAGCTGGGGGAGAGCCCCGGCGCGGCGCTGCTGCCGGGCGCGGCGGAGGAGGACCCGGCCTGCGAGGCGCTGCGGGTCGCGCTCGGGCAGCGCCGGGTGCTGGTGCTGCTGGACGACGTCAAGGACGCCGGGCAGGTGTGGCCGCTGCTGGCGGAGAAGACCTCCGCGCTGCTGCTGGCGACCACTTCGGGGCCGCTGATGGGCATCGACGGGATCGACCCGGTGATCCTCGGCGGGATGGACCACCGGGCGGCGGTGGAGCTGCTGGGCGAGCTGGTCGGCGGCACGCGGATCTCCTGCGACCCGGTCGGCGCCGCCGACCTGGCCGAGGCGTGCGCCAACCGCCCGGCCGCGCTGCGGCTGGTCGCGGGCTGGCTGCGCACCGAGCCCCGGCTGGCGGTGACCGACGCGGCGGCCCGGCTGCACGCCGTCCCGCCGCCCGCACCGGTGGCGGTGGAGGGGCCGGTGCGGCCGGCCGATCCGGAGCGGGAGACGGTGCCGGTGGTGGAGGGCGACCCGCTGCGCGGGGCGTTCGAGCTGGCGTACCGGCGGCTGCCCGCGGCCCGGGCCCGGCTGCTGCGGCTGTGCACGCTGGCGCCGGGGCAGCAGGTGGACCTGCGCACCGCGTCGGCGCTGGTGGGCTGCCCGGCCCCGGAGGCGGGGGCCGCGCTGGCGGCGCTGGCCGAGCTGGAGCTGCTGGAGCGCGAGCCGGACGCCGCGGACGGCACCGAGCGCTACCGCGTCCCGGGGCGGCTGTACGGGCGGCTGGTGGAGCTGCGCGGGGAGCTGGACCGGCCGTCCGAGGTGGAGCTGGCCCGGGCCCGGCTGCTGGAGCGGCTGGTGCGGCTGGTCGACTCGGCGCGGCTGCTGCTGGACCCGGCGGCCGGGCCCAACCCGGACCCGCTGCCGGGGCCGCTGCGGCTGCGCACCGCCGCGCACGCCGAGGGCTGGCTGCTGGGGGAGCGCGAACTGCTGCTGGCCGCGGTCGCCGACGCGGTCGGCCAGGGGGACCTGGACGGCTCGGCGGGCCGCCTGGTGACCGCCCTGCTGCGCGCCCTGCCGCTGACCGGCGAGGCCGCGCCCGCGGACCTGCACGCCCTGCACGAGTCGGTGCTGAAGGTCGCCGAGCGGCAGGGCAACCCGCGCCGGGCCGCCGCCGCGCTGCTGAACCTGGGCGACCTGCAGGCCGCCGCCGGCCGGTGGGAGCAGGCGGGCGAGCGCTACCGCCGGGCGGTCGAGCTGGCCCGCGGGGCGGGCGACGAGGCGGGCTGCGCCCGGGCGCTGGAGGGCGTGGGGCACGGCCACCGGGCGCTCGGCGACCCGCTGCGCGCCGCCGACGCGTACGGGCGGGCGCTGGTGCTGCGGCAGGCGCTGGGCGACCAGGCCGCGGAGGCCCGGCTGCTGGTGCGCCTCGCCGAGGCGCACACCGGGCTGCGGCGCTTCGAGGAGGCGCTGCGCGAGTACCGCTCGGCGGCCGCGGTGCTGCGCCGGACCGGTGACGGGCCCGGCGAGCGGGAGGTCGCCGGGCTGGCGGCGCGGCTCCAGCGGCACCTCGGCCGGGAGGGCTCGCGTCCGCTTTCGGAGTAGTGTCGTATGTGCGGAGTTCGCCCTGCAATGTGGCCTTGAAGCGCTTGCAAGCCTACGAACCTGCCAATGTGTCCGACTGATTTGGTCACTTTGGAAGGCTGACACGCCGACTTGGCTTCATTACACTCGAACTCAGTCGCGCATAGATCTATGCACCGGCCTGTCCGTTGTGCCTCCGTGTGCGTCGCCGCCGGTCTTCCCCGGTAGGTATTTCCCATGGCAAGAGGACGTGTTAGCCGTGAAGGTCGGCATCCCCCGCGAGGTCAAGAACCACGAGTACCGCGTGGCCATCACGCCCGCCGGCGTGCATGAGCTGGTCCGCAACGGACACGAGGTCGTCATCGAGGACAACGCCGGTCTCGGCTCCTCGATCCCCAACGAGGAGTACGTGGCCGCCGGCGCGACCATCCTCCCCACCGCCGACGAGGTGTGGGCCGCGGCCGACATGATCCTCAAGGTCAAGGAGCCCATCGCCTCCGAGTACCACCGGCTGCGCAAGGGCCAGACCCTCTTCACCTACCTGCACCTCGCGGCCGACCGGGCCGGCACCGACGCGCTGGTCGCCTCCGGCACCACCGCGATCGCCTACGAGACGGTGCAGCTGCCGAACGGCGCGCTGCCGCTGCTCGCCCCGATGTCCGAGGTCGCGGGCCGGCTGGCCCCGCAGGTCGGCTCCTACCACCTGATGCGCCCGGCCGGCGGCCGCGGCGTGCTGCCCGGCGGCGTGCCCGGCACCCACCCGGCCAAGGCGGTCGTCATCGGCGGCGGCGTCTCCGGCTGGCACGCGGCCACCATCGCCATCGGCATGGGCTACGACGTGACCCTGCTCGACCGCGACATCAACAAGCTGCGCGAGGCCGACAAGGTCTTCGGCACCAAGGTCAAGGCGATCGTCTCCAACGCCTTCGAGCTGGAGAAGGCCGTCGTCGAGGCCGACCTGGTGATCGGCGCCGTGCTGATCCCGGGCGCCAAGGCCCCCAAGCTGGTCACCAACGAGCTGGTCGCCAAGATGAAGCCGGGCTCGGTGCTCGTCGACATCGCCATCGACCAGGGCGGCTGCTTCGAGGACTCGCACCCCACCACGCACGCCGAGCCGACCTTCCAGGTCCACAACTCGGTCTTCTACTGCGTGGCCAACATGCCGGGCGCCGTCCCGAACACCTCCACCTACGCGCTCACCAACGCGACCCTGCCGTACGTGGTCGAACTGGCGAACCGGGGCTGGAAGGAGGCGCTGCGCCGCGACGCCGCGCTCGCCAAGGGCCTGAACGTGCACGAGGGCCAGATCACCTTCCCGGCCGTCGCCGAGGCGTTCGGCCTGGAGTCGGTGCCGCTGGAGACCGTCCTCGCCTGACGTTCCCTCATCCGCTGTCGCCCCCGGCCGTCCTTCCCCTTCGCGCCGGGGGCTTCGGCATGCCCGCGGGGACGGGCGGGTGACCCCCGGGTGACCATCGGCGGTCAATTCCGGTGCGCTCTGTCACCCGCTCTGTCGACAAGGACACCTGACGGGCCCTCACGGCCCGGCGCCCGCGCGGAAACGTTAGGGTCGTCCCTTGACACGGGGTGGGTGAACGGCCGACACAAGCGGCCCACTACCGTGGATTGTGTTGCTGCCAATGCCCGAAACGGCCTAGAGTCGCAAACCGTTGGCATGCTGCCACGCTGACGAATCGACATAGAGTCCTGGATGTCCAAGGAGGTAAGACGACTTGTGAATGAGTCGACATTTGCTCCCGGGGGTGGTCAGCCAGGACTGGCGGAGCTCTCCGCCGGGCAGCCGAACGAGGAAGCCCGGCAGGCCACGGTGGGCGCGCAGGAGGTCGGCTCGGTCGCGGTCCGCACCTTCGAGGCCCGCCAGAGCGCGGCGGCAGCCGCCACCGACTACGACGCCGACTTCGCGGCGTACGGGCTGGCCTACAACGAGCTCGGCTACGGGCCCTACGACGACCCGGACGCCGAGTACGAGCCCGATCCCGAGTACGCCGCCACCCTGGCCCCCGACGCGGCCCGCCAGCGCCGCGAGCGGGTCGGCCCGACCGGCCGCCCGCTGCCGTACTTCCCGATCCCCGCGCCGCTCGCCGAGCACGGCCCCGCGCAGATCATCGCGATGTGCAACCAGAAGGGCGGCGTCGGCAAGACCACCTCCACCATCAACCTGGGCGCGGCGCTCGCCGAGTACGGCCGCCGGGTCCTGCTGGTGGACTTCGACCCGCAGGGCGCGCTCTCGGTCGGCCTCGGCGTCAACCCGATGGAGCTGGACGTCACCGTCTACAACCTGCTCATGGAGCGGGGCCTGACGGCCGACGAGGTGCTGCTGAAGACCGCCATCCCCGGGATGGACCTGCTGCCGTCCAACATCGACCTGTCGGCCGCCGAGGTGCAGCTGGTCAGCGAGGTCGCCCGCGAGTCGGCGCTGGCCCGCGCGCTCAAGCCGCTGCTGCCCGACTACGACTACGTCATCATCGACTGCCAGCCCTCGCTGGGCCTGCTGACGGTCAACGCGCTCACCGCCGCGCACAGCGTCATCGTCCCGCTGGAGTGCGAGTTCTTCGCGCTGCGCGGCGTCGCGCTGCTCACCGAGACCATCGAGAAGGTCTGCGAGCGGCTCAACCCCGACCTGCGGCTGGACGGCATCCTGGCCACCATGTACGACTCCCGCACCGTGCACTCGCGCGAGGTGCTGGCCCGGGTCGTCGAGGCGTTCGGCGAGCACGTCTTCCACACCGTCATCGGCCGGACCGTCCGGTTCCCGGAGACCACCGTGGCCGGCGAGCCGATCACCACCTACGCCACCAACTCGGTCGGCGCCGCCGCCTACCGCCAGCTCGCCAGGGAGGTGCTCGACCGGTGCCGCCCCGCCGAGTGAGCCTTCCGGGGGCCGACGAACTGTTCCGGTCAACCGGCGGAATGGCCCTGTCGCCCTCGCTCGCGCGCAACGGCAACGGCAACGGCCCCGGCCCCGCGAACGGCCCCGCCGCCGCGGGGCAGGAACCCCCGGGGGACGGCCAGGCGGCCCCTCCCGCGCCGCGCGCCCCGGACGTGCCGGCCGCCAGACCGGAAGCCGCCCCGGCGGCCCCCGCGGGGCGCGCGGAGGACCCCGCGGAGGCCCGCAGGACGGCCCCGGCCACGGTGCGCGGGCGCGGCCGGGCCCGGCGGCCCTCCGGCCGCGAGCGGCACGACGAGAAGATCACCGTGTACGTGTCCGCCGAGGAACTGATGGACCTGGAGCACGCCCGCCTGGTGCTGCGCGGCGAGCACGGCCTGGCCGTCGACCGCGGCCGGGTCGTCCGGGAGGCCGTCGCGGTGGTCCTGGCGGACCTGGAACAGCGCGGCGAGGCGTCGATCCTGGTGCGGAGGCTGCGCGGCCGCTGAGCCGCGGTCTGCCAGAATGACCCGTTATGGCGTTCCAGGTCCGGTTGGAGAACTTCGAGGGGCCGTTCGACCTGCTGCTCGGGCTGATCGCCAAGCACAAGCTCGACGTCACCGAGGTGGCGCTGTCGAAGGTCACCGACGAGTTCGTCGCGCACATCAGGGCGATGGGCCCGGAGTGGGACCTGGACGCGGCCACCGAGTTCCTGGTGGTCGCCGCGACGCTGCTGGACCTCAAGGCGGCCCGGCTGCTGCCGGTCGCCGAGGTCGAGGACGAGGAGGACCTGGCGCTGCTGGAGGCGCGCGACCTGCTGTTCGCCCGGCTGCTGCAGTACCGGGCCTACAAGCGGGTCGCGGCGCTGTTCGCCGAGCGCTGGGAGGACGAGGCGCTGCGCCGGCCGCGGACGGTCGCGCTGGAGCCGCGGCACGCGCGGCTGCTGCCCGAGGTGGTGCTGGCGGTCGGGCCGGAGCGGTTCGCGCGGCTCGCCGCGAAGGCGTTCGCGCCCAAGCCGAAGCCGGTGGTGTACGTGGACCACATCCACGTGCCGCCGGTGAGCGTGCGCGAACAGGCCGAACTGGTCGCCGAGCGGCTGGGCGCGCTCGGCACGGCCACCTTCGGGCAGCTGGTCGCGGACGCCGGGAGCACCCTGGTGGTGGTGGCCCGCTTCCTGGCGCTGCTGGAGCTGTACCGGGAGCGGGCGCTGGACTTCGAGCAGCCGCTGGCCCTGGAGGAGCTGCTGGTGCGCTGGACGGCCGGGGCCGGGCAGCGGGTCGAGGTGACCGACGAGTTCGACCGCCCGGCGGGCGGCGGGGAAGGCGGAACGGCATGACGGAGCGGCCCGCCCGGCGGTCCCTGGGCCTGCCGGGCGCCCCCCGGCCCGGGGAGTGGCAGGAGTCGGCGTACCCGGACGGGGTGCGCGTCGAACCGGTGGAACGCGTCCTGGCGCTGCCCGACGGGCCGCCCCCCGGCGGGGCGCCCGCCTCGGGGGAGCTGCCGCTGCGGGCGGCGCTGGAGGCGGTGCTGATGGTCGCCGACGAGCCGGTCGCGGAGCCCAGGCTGGCCGCCGTGCTGGACGCGCCCGTGGACGAAGTGGCCGCCGTGCTGCGGGAGTTGGCGGGCGAGTACACCGCGCAGGGGCGCGGCTTCGAACTGCGGCAGGTGGCCGGCGGGTGGCGCTTCTACAGCCGCGCCGCCTGCTCGGCCGCGGTCGAACGGTTCGTCCTGGACGGGCAGCAGGCCCGGCTGACCCAGGCCGCGCTGGAGACGCTGGCGGTGGTCGCCTACCGGCAGCCGGTGTCGCGCGGGAGGGTTTCCGCGGTCCGTGGTGTGAACTGCGACGGCGTGATGCGTACCCTGGTACAGCGAGGACTGGTCGAAGAAGCCGGCACCGAGCCCGAGACCGGAGCGATCCTGTATCGGACGACGAACTACTTCCTGGAACGGATGGGGCTGCGCGGCCTGGACGAGCTGCCGGAGCTCGCGCCCTTCCTGCCCGAGGTCGACGACGTGGAAGCGGAGTCCCTGGAGGGCACGATGATCGCGCAGGCGGTCGCCGCCGCACAGGAAGGGCCGAGGCCGAACCAGGCCGACCAGACGGATATCGACGTACGGACATTTTGATGCGTAGCAGTGGCAACGGTGGCAACGGCAGGAACAGCGGCGGCGGGCAGGGCCGGGGCGGGCAGGGCGGCCGAGGCGGCCAGCAGGGCGGGGGCCGGGGCGGATCGCCGTCCTACGGCAGCGGTGGCGGCCAGGGCGGCCGCGGCGGCTCGGGCTCCTCGCGCGGCGGCGGTTCGTACGGCGGCGGCTCCGGCTCCTCGTACGGCGGCGGCCAGGGCCGCGGCGGGTCGGGCTCCGGCTCGGGCTCGTACGGCGGCGGCCAGGGCCGCGGCGGGTCGGGCTCCGGCTCGGGCTCGTACGGCGGCGGGCGCGGCGGGTCGGGCTCCGGGTCCGGCTCGGGCTCGTACGGGCGCGGCGGCGAGCGGCGCGAGGAGCGTCGGCAGCCGCGTCCGGAGGAGCGCAGGTACGACCGCCCCGAGTACGGCGGCGGGCCGAACGCGACGCCCGGCCGCGGGGCGTACGACTCCCGCAAGCCCGGGGCGGCGCCCCGGCCGCGCCGGGAGGGGCAGGGCGCGCCCGGCGACCCGCGGCGCCAGCCGCAGCGCTCCCGGGAGCTGCAGGGCCGGATCGAGGAGCGGGTGCTGGCCCGGCACGAGGGCCCCGGCAAGGAGGTCGGCGAGGACGGCGAGCGCCTGCAGAAGGTGCTCGCCCGGGCCGGCATGGGCAGCCGCCGGGCCTGCGAGGAGCTGATCGCGCAGGGCCGCGTCGACGTCAACGGCGAGACCGTGCTGGAGCAGGGCCGCCGGGTCGACCCGGTGAACGACGAGATCAAGGTGGACGGCCTGACCGTCGCCACCCAGTCCTACCTGTTCTTCGCGCTCAACAAGCCGGCCGGCGTGGTCTCCACCATGGAGGACCCCGAGGGCCGGCAGTGCCTCGGCGACTACGTGACCAACCGGGAGACCCGGCTGTTCCACGTCGGCCGCCTGGACACCGAGACCGAGGGCCTCATCCTGCTCACCAACCACGGCGAGCTGGCCCACCGCCTCACCCACCCCAAGTACGGCGTCACCAAGACCTACCTCGCCGCGATCCAGGGCCCGCTGCCGCGCGACCTCGGCAAGACCCTCGCCAAGGGCGTCGAGCTGGAGGACGGCTGGGCCCGCGCCGACAGCTTCAAGGTGATCTCCAACCTCGGCAAGAACTACCTGGTCGAGGTGACCCTGCACGAGGGCCGCAAGCACATCGTGCGCCGCCTGCTGGCCGAGGTCGGCT
Source organism: Kitasatospora saccharophila (assembly GCF_039529925.1). Classification (NCBI taxonomy): domain Bacteria; kingdom Bacillati; phylum Actinomycetota; class Actinomycetes; order Kitasatosporales; family Streptomycetaceae; genus Kitasatospora; species Kitasatospora saccharophila. The sequence continues at coordinate 32,963 of NZ_BAAANS010000070.1, forward strand.
TCCCGGTCGAGAAGCTGGTGCGCACCGCGTTCGGCCCGATCTCGCTGGGCGACCAGAAGTCCGGCTGGCTGCGCCGCCTGACCAACCCCGAGGTCGGCACCCTGATGCGCGAGGTCGGGCTCTAACAGCCCGCCCGCCGGAGCCCGTCCCCCCAACCGGGGACGGGCTCCGGCGCGTGTGCGGACCGGCCCGCGACGGCACTTGACATGTGAGGCACACCGCACGCCCTTGCCATCGTTCCGCCCGGTGGCAGAAGATTGCCACCGAAGTCCGCCCCGGCGCGTGGCGGAAGTGCGCCACCGCGTCAGGCCGCCGGGCGGCGGGGGAAGGAACCACCACCATGCTGGACGCATTCACCGTGCTGGGCCTCGGGCTGACCGACGGCCAGGTGTACGCCGCGCTGGTCGTCGCGCCGCAGTCCAGCGCCGAGGAACTGGCCGAGTACTGCGGCCTGACCCTGGAGCAGTGCCGCGAGGCCCTGGACCGGCTCGCCGAGCAGGGCATGGCCACCCGGGCCCCGGTCGACCGCGAGCGCTACCTCTCGGTCGCCCCCGACGTCGCCATCGGCACCCTGATCGGCCACCGCGAGGCCGAACTGCGCTCCGCCCGCGCCGAGATGCACCGGCTGATGGACGCCTTCCGCGAAGCCTCCCGGTACACCGACCCGGCGCACTCGGTGGAGGTGCTCACCGGCGGCGAGGCGATAGCCCAGCGCCTGGAGCACCTGATCGAGACCAGCCAGTACCAGATCCGCGGCTTCGACTGCCCGCCCTACGTGCAGGACCCGACCGTGGAGCAGCCCCGGCAGCGGGCCAAGCTCAAGTCCGGGGTGCGGATCCGCACCGTCTTCGACAAGGAGGCGATCGCCTGGCCCGGACGGCTGGAGCAGGAGATCCTCACCGGCGTCGAGGACGGCGAGGAGGCCCGGGTCCGCCCGGTGCTGCCGATGAAGATGATGATGGCCGACGACAAGATGGCGATCATCCCGATCAGCGTCGGCGACAGCGTGCTGGACGCCGCCTACGTGATCCACCCCTCCGCGCTGCTGCAGGCCCTGGACGCCCTGTTCGAGGCCGAGTGGGAGCGCGCCGTCCCACTGCAGACCGTGCTCGGCGACGGCGAGGGCCCCGGCCCGGACGCCGACCACCTCAAGCTGCTCGGCCTGCTCGCGGCCGGGCTCACCGACGAGTCGATCGCCCGCTCGCTGGGCTGGAGCGCCCGCACCACCCAGCGCCGCCTGCAGGGCCTGATGCGCGAACTCGGCGCCACCACCCGCTTCCAGGCCGGCATGGCGGCCCGCGAGCGCGGCTGGCTCTGACCCCGCGCCGGGAGGGCCGCTGACGGCCCGTCCCGGGCCCGTGCGCCCCCTGCGGCCCGTGCGGCGGCCCCGCCCGGTCAACTCCAGGGGCGCAGCCCCGCCCAGCGGCCGTCCGGGCCGCGCTCCACCTTCTCCAGGCCGAGCACCGCCGTCCGGTTGAGCCGGCCGTAGATGTGCGGGAACAGCACCCCCGCGGTGGCGCCCGGGGGCGGCCCGCCGGTGGCCGCCTCCCACTTCACCATCGGCTCGACCAGCCGCTCCTCGATCAGCAGCGCCATCAGCGGCTCCGGCGCGTCCCGGAAGAACGCGTTGGCCACCGCCAGCGCCGTCGGCTCGTCCGGCGAGCAGTGCAGGAAACCCTCGGTCAGCAGCGACGCGGCGGTGTACGGCCGGCCCGGGTCGCGCAGCCAGTCGTCCAGCGGGGCGAGGTGGTAGATCATGAGTCTTTTGTACCCTCCGCGGAGCGCCCCGGACGGGGACCGGCGCCGCTCACAGGCCCGCCACCTTCGCCGTCGCCGCGATCTCGTACACCAGCGTCACCGTCCGCCGGCCGCCCGGCGGCAGCGGCACCTCCCAGCGGGCGATGCCCTCCGCGTCCAGCTCGTCCGGCGGCGGCGAGCAGTGCTCCTTGCGCAGCCGCACCTGCACCTCGGCCACCTCGGAGACCGGGATCCGCTCGCGCAGCACCACCGTCCGCTCGGCGTGCTCGTCCGGGCCGGAGAACCGCGACAGGTGCAGCCGCACCGTGCGGGTCACCAGGGTGCGCTGACCGCCCAGGCCCGCGCCCTCGCGGCGCTCGTCCGCCTCCCGGACCACCCGCAGGCCGTCCGAGGAGCCGAACGCCAGCCGCACCGGCGCGCCCGGCGCCGCGAACTCCAGCGCGCCCCGGCCGGTGTAGCCCGAGCCGCGCACCAGGTCCACCGGGCCGGCCAGCAGCGCGTGCCCCGAGGCGTTGCGGAACGACACCACCTCCGTCACCGCCTCCGACAGCTCCGGCGCCGCCGCGAACTCGCTGCGCGCCGCCGTCTCGAACGCGCTCACCGGCACCCGGTGCGCCCGCCCGTCCGCGGGCACCGACACCGGGTCCGGCGCCCGCAGCACCCGCACCTCGCCGCCGTCGTCCACCCCCGGCAGGCCCGGCTCCAGCGGCCCGGCGTCGGAGACCGCCTGCTCGCGCAGCTCCACCTCCACCGTCCGCTTCTCCTGCGCCGAACGCTCCCGCAGCACCAGCCGGTCCTCCACCAGCCCCGGTGGCTCGCCCGCCAGCGCCGAACGCGCCGTCGACAGCGTCAACCGCACCCCCGACCAGTCCTCGCCGGTGCGCTGCCACACCACCGCGTCGCTCTCCAGCCGCAGCGTGCCGCCCACCAGCTCGGCCCGGTACGCCGGACGCCACAGCGCGCACGCCACCAGGTGGCCCACCCGGGCCAGGAACCGGCCCGGCTCGGCGCACTCCACCGACAGCTCCACGAACGCCAGCAGCTCGGCCGGCTCCCGCTCCGCCAGGTCGAGCGCCTCCTCGGCCCGGGCCAGCTCCGCGGCCAGCTCCACCGAACGCAGCCGGGAGGCCCGCAGCCGCTCGCCGTACGACTCGCGCTGCCCGTCCACCCGGTCCAGCTCGCGCGACCACCGGGCCTGCTCCAGCTCGCCGCGGCCCGCACCCTCGCCGATCTCCCGCAGCAGGTCCGCCGCGAGCTGCCCGAGCAGCGCCAGCCGGGCCTGCAGCCGCTCCTGGCGGTGCGACTCGGCCAACTGCTCGCGCTCCAGGTCGTGCACCCGGCGGAGCAGCGCCGAGTCGTCCGGCCCCGGCGGCAGCGGCGCCGGCGGCTGCCACGACCGCACCAGCCGCACGTCCAGCACCTTCGCCGCGCCGGTCGGCGCGCCCAGCCCGTCCAGCACCGCCGCGTGCAGCGAACGGTCCACCGCCAGCGCCGTCACCGGGCCCAGCCGCAGCCGGTGCACGCCCGGCGACAGCTCCAGCTCCGCCGTCCGCTCCAGCTGCGCCCGGTCCTCCAGACAGGTCACCGCGGTCACCGGAAGGGCGATCGTCTCCTCGTACACGTTCAGCTCCTCCGGTTCCCGCCGACCACGGCCCTACCGGCCGGGATACGGATCACATAACCGCCCGTCAGCTCCACCGAACCTCCCGGCGGCACCACCACCCGGCGGATCCGGGCCGAGGACGGCACCCCGTCGGACGGCTCGGCCGGCGCCGACCAGCCCGGACGCTCCTCGATCCGCACCTCGGCGTCACCCGGCACCGGCACCCGCTCGCGGACCTCCACCGACGCCTCGTGCGGCAGCCGGTTCACCAGCTCGATCCGCACCGAGTGCTCCAGCACCGTCGTCGAGTTCAGCACCCCCGACGTCGACTCCCGCACCTCGCTGTGCCGGGCCACCCGGACCTCCTCCGCCCGACCCAGGCCCAACTCCCGCACCCCGCCCGGCGCCAGCGTCGGCAGCCCCGCCGTCAGCAGGAAGTCGCCGTCCACCGTCACCTCCACCGGGCCGGCCAGCAGCGCGTGCGCCGTCGCGTTCGACAGCTCCAGCACCCCGTACACCGCCTCCTCCACCGACGGCACGCACACGTAACCGGTGCGCACCCCCACCGGCAGCTCCGCCACCGCCACGGTGTGCCACACCCCGTCCGAGGGGACGGTCGCCGGGGCCTGCGCGTCGAAGCGGTGGTCGAACGAACCCGCCGACACCCGCGGCCACGACCCGTACCGGGGCAGCGGCAGCCGGCCCACCTCCTCCGCCGCGGCGGGCTGGGCGCCGCCCGGCCGGGACGGCTCCGACCCCGGAGCCCCTTCCGGCGCCGGCTCCGGGAACAGCCGGCCCCGGCGCTGCGGCGCCCGGTCCGGGCCCGCCAGCACCAGCGCCGCGTAGTCCAACTGGTCGGCGGACGGGCGCGGGTCCGCCGGCGCGGCCTCCGGGGCCGGGACGGACGACGACAGCGGGGCGGCCGGCGGGGCTCCCGCGAAGCCGTACACCGCACCGGGCGGCACCGGGCCCGGCGGCGGGGGCGGCGGGGCGGCCGCCGCCATCGGCATCAGCATCGGCGCCGACGCCTGCCGGGGCGTCCCCTCGAAGGGCGAACCCGACCCCGGCGGGCCGCCCACCGGCCGCGGACCGCCCGCCGGACGGGCACCGCCCGGACGGGCCCGCCGTGCGGACGGCTGCGGCGGCGCCGCGGCCCCCGCCGCCGCACCGGCCGCGCCCCCCGCAGCGGCCACCAGCACCGGCAGCCGCGGCGGCTCCGGTTTCGAACGCTGCGCCTCCTGCCAGTCGTCGAACAACCCCGCCAGGCCCGCCGGCTGCGCCCGCCACCCCGACGGCGCGGGCGCCGGCTGCCGGCGCCCGATCCGCAGCGAGGCCAGCTCCGGCAGCGCGCCCGGACCCGCCAGGCTCGCCGTCGACAGCGCCAGCCGCACCCCCGACCAGTCCTCACCCGTCCGCTGCGCCACCGACGCCCGCAGCACCAGCCGCGCCGAACGCTCGCCCCGGCGGTGCGCCAACTGGTACGTCGGCACCCACACCGCGCCCGGCACCGCGTACTCCACCTCCAGCTCCACCGGACCCGCGCCGAGCACCGTCAGGTCCGCGCACGCCCCCGACTCCACCCCGCCCGGACGCTCGGCGGTGGAACGGCCGTGCGCCGCCACCGCCGCCACCCGGAAGGCGTGCTCGGCCAGCCGCAGCTCCTCCGCCAGCTCCACCGAGCGCTCCTGCAGCACCTCCAGCCGGGTGTCCACGAAATCCGCCAGCGCCAGCACCGCGTCGGCCGGGGCCCGCCGGTGCTCGCCGCCCTCGGGACCGCGCTGCGGCGGCACCGCGCGCAGCGCCGCGACCTCGGCGATCCGCTCCGCCAGCCGGTCCCGGCGCTCCAGCAGCAACTCGAAGCGGGCCCGGAGCTCATCCAACTCGCGCTCCCAGGACGGGAGTTCCTCCTCGTCACGGACCCGCGCCGGATAGCCCAACCGGGCCTCGACCACCCGGCCGCCACCCGACAGCACCCGCACCCGCAGCGACCCCGGCACCGCCGGCCGCGGCAGCCCCGCCACCCGCACCCGGCCGTCCGCCGGCAGCACGCCCGACGCCCGGCGCCGGCACACCGCCCCCACCGCGTGCACCACCACCGAGTCCAACCCCGACTCCCACACCGCCCGCTGCCCCGTCACCTGGCCCCCTTCGCCGCCTGGCCCGCACCCCGGACCCGGGCGCCCAGTCTGCACCCAACCCCCGTCACCGCACCCGGATTTCCGCTGCGCGTCGGGCCGCCGGGCCGGAACGAGGCGGTGTGCGGGGGCGCGCGGGCGTACGAGAGGATGGAGCGACAGTGGTGTGCCACGGCATGCCAGGCACACCGCACGGGAGACGAGAAGCCGTCATGCGCACAGCCGCCGTCATCGGCACCGGACTGATCGGCACCTCCGCCGCGCTCGCCCTCACCCGCCGGGGAATCAGCGTCCACCTGGAGGACGCCGACCAGGACGCCGCCCGCACGGCCGCCTCGCTCGGCGCCGGCACCACCGAACCCGCCGACGGCCCCGTCGACCTGGCCGTCATCGCCGTCCCCCCGGCCCTGGTCGGCAAGGTCCTCGCGGACTGCCAGCGGCGCGGCCTCGCCCGCTGCTACACCGACGTCGCCAGCGTCAAGGCCGGACCGCGCGGCGAGATCAGCGCCCTCGGCCTCGACACCGTCCGCTACATCGGCTCGCACCCGATGGCCGGACGCGAACGCTCCGGCCCGCTCGCCGCCACCGCCGACCTGTTCGAGGGCCGCCCCTGGGTGCTCACGCCCACCGCCGACACCGACACCGAGACGCTCAACGCCGCGCTCGAACTCGTCGCCCTCTGCGGGGCCATGCCGATCGTCATGGACGCCGCCGACCACGACCGCGCCGTCGCCCTGGTCTCGCACGCCCCGCAACTGCTCTCCTCGCTGGTCGCCGCCAGGCTGGAGCACGCCGAGGAGACCGCCGTCCGGCTCTCCGGGCAGGGCGTGCGCGACGTCACCCGGATCGCCGCCTCCAACCCCGCGATGTGGATCGACATCCTCTCCGCCAACGCGGGCGTCGTCGCCGACGTCCTCGACGACCTCGCCGCGGACCTCGCCGAGACCGTCACCGCGCTGCGGGCCCTGCAGGCCGCCGACGAGAACACCCGGCGCGCGGGCGCCGCCGGCATCGAGGCCGTGATGCGCCGCGGCAACACCGGCCAGGCCCGCATCCCCGGCAAGCACGGCGCACCGCCCACCCGCTACGAGACGGTCACCGTCGTCCTCGGCGACCAGCCCGGCGAGCTCGGCCGCCTCTTCGGCGAGGTCGGCGCGCTCGGGGTCAACATCGAGGACGTGACGATCGAGCACTCGACCGGCCAGCAGGTCGGCCACGTGCAGCTCGCTGTCGCCCCGGCGATGGCGCGGGCGCTGGCGGCGGGGCTGCGGGAGCGCGGGTGGGTGGTCCGCGAGTAGGGGGACCGCTGCGCGGGGCTTCGGGGTGGCGGGAAAAGGGGGGGCGGGGCGGTCGCGTGCAGCTCGCTGTCGCCCCGGCGATGGCGCGGGCGCTGGCGGCGGGGCTGCGGGAGCGCGGGTGGGTGGTCCGGGAGTAGGGGGACCGCTGCGCG
>NZ_BAAANS010000071.1:0-38710 GCF_039529925.1 Kitasatospora saccharophila
GCTGTCCCAAACTGCATAGTGATCCATCTTGGGCGGCACGAACAGCCATCGGTCCAACTTCAGCGGCATGCCGTCCACCTTCGCTGTCGCGGGTCAGGTGCGGGTGTCGGAACGGGGTTGTCTTCCGATAGTTAGCGATATATCGTCGAGTTATCGAGATGCTTCGACAGTCGGAGCGTCCGTCTCTCATGGAAGACAGGTGTTCGTCATGCGGTACGACAAGCGATTCGGTGGAGAAGGCCGGCGTCGTTGGGCCGAGGGCCCGGGGCGGCCGGGAGGGCCCGGCGAAGGGTCCGAGGAGTTCGGCGGCCGGGCGGCGTTCGGGCCGTTCGGGGCGCCAGGGCGGCCGATGCCGCCGTTCGGGCCGGGGTTCGGTCCGCGCGGCCGCGGCTTCGGCGGGCACGGTCCGCGCGGGCACGGCGGCGGGCGGGGCGGGGGGCGGGCCAGGCGCGGTGACGTGCGGGCCTCGCTGCTCGCGCTGCTGCTGGAGCGGCCGATGCACGGCTACGAGATGATCACCGAGATCGGTGAGCGCACCGGCGGGGTCTGGCGGCCCAGCCCGGGGTCGGTCTACCCGACGCTCCAGCTGCTGGAGGAGGAGGGGCTGGTCGAGGCCAACGAGGAGTCCGGCAAGAAGCTGTTCGAGCTGACGGGAGCGGGCCGGGCCGAGGCCGAGCGGGCCGGGGCGTCCCCGTGGGACGAGGCCGGCCGGCGGGACGACTGGGAGGCCGTCCAGGAGGTCGGCGCCGCGCTCGCGGCGGTGGACCACGCGGTGCGGCAGGTCATGATGACCGGCACCGAGGAGCAGCGGACCAAGGGCCTCGCGGTGCTGGCCGAGACCAAGAAGAAGCTGTACCTGATCCTGGCCGACGAGGGCTGAGCCCCCGCGGGGGTGCGGTCAGGAGCCGGCGTCGTACTCGTAGCGCCAGCGGAACCGCCCCTTGGCGTCGTGCTCCTTGGCGCGACGGTAGACCAGCACGGTCGCCGGGACGTCCCCGTGCGCGGGGACGGGCACCCGGTAGACCTTGGGGACGCTGTGCGTCATGCCCAGCAGGACCGGCAGGACGCGACCGTCCAGCGGGCCCCCGACGAACTCGGTGTCGGCGCTCTTCACCCGTCCAGGGTAGGCGCGGCGCGGGCGGTCCCGGCCGGCCGGGTGTGTCGGTTCCGGAGCGGGGGTGTGGAGCGGGTGTGACGGGGGCGGCACCGCCCCCGGTCATCCGGGGGGCTCCGGGAGCCTTATCCTGCTACGTACGCCCCCGGGGTTCACCCGGGTCCGCGGGCCCGTACGGGTCGGGTGGGGTGCGCCGAGGTGCGCCCGCCCGCCGGGCACGACACTCGTGCCCCGTACCCGACCCCGGACGTCGGCGGCCCGGAGACCCCGGCGCCGGTCGACGGCAGGACGCCCCCGGGTGCGGTGCACCCCTCGGGAAGCGGTGAGCCGCTCCGTGCGTTGGCGTCGGTTGTTGCGTCGGTGGCCGTGCCGTACCTGGCACGGCAGCTCAGGCAGGTGCGTGCGGAAGGGGCCAGATGGAAGCCAGCGGCAGGTGGACCTCCTGGTGGCGGCGGGAGCGGCGGGAACGCCGGGAGGCCGGCGGAGGGGACGCGGCCGCGCGGCTGGATCTGCTGCTGGGGGCGGCCAGAGCGGGCTTCCCGGTGGCGCCCGCGGCGCACCCGGCCGGGCACCGCTGCTCGTGCGACCGGGTCGGCTGCCCGGCCCCGGCCCAGCACCCGCTGTCCTTCGCCTGGCAGTCCCAGGCCACCACCGACGCCGAGCAGTTGGAGCGCTGGCTGGCCCGCGACCCGGAGGCGAACTTCGTCACCGCGACCGGCCGCGCGCACGACGTGCTGGACGTCCCGGCCGAGGCCGGCGTGCTGGCCCTGGAGCGGCTGGAGGCGCTCGGCGCGGTCGGCCCGGTGGCCGCGGTCGGCGGCGACCGGTACCTGTTCTTCACCGCGACCCGCGGCACCCCGCAGGACGAGGACGAGTGGTGGACCAGCGCGCTGGACTCCACCCCCGACACCGTCTCCGAGCACCCCGGCCTGCGCTGGCACTGCCGCGGCTCGTACACCCTCGTCCCGCCGGCCGCGCTGCCGGACGGCTCCGAGGTGCGCTGGCTGCGCGGCCCCGAGCGCCCGCTGCCGGACCCGCTGCGGGTGCTGGACGTGCTGACCGACGCCTGCACCGAGGTCGGCGCGGTGGCCCAGGAGCAGTGGCTGATCGGCTGAGCCCGCGCAGGAACGGTACGGCGGCCCCCGCCCGGTGAGCGGGGGCCGCCGTCGTGCGTCCGGGCGTGCGTCCCGGGGCGCGGGCGCTCAGGGCAGGGTGAGGATCTCCGCGCCGTCCGCGGTGACCAGCAGGGTGTGCTCGAACTGGGCGGTGCGCTTGCGGTCCTTGGTGACCACCGTCCAGCCGTCCGGCCAGATCTCGTAGTCGTAGGTGCCCAGGGTGAGCATCGGCTCGATGGTGAAGGTCATCCCCGGCTTGATCACCTGGGTGGCCCGGTCGCTGTCGTAGTGCGGGATGATCAGGCCGGAGTGGAACGAGGTGTTGATGCCGTGGCCGGTGAAGTCGCGCACCACCCCGTAGCCGAAGCGCTTGGCGTACGACTCGATGACCCGGCCGATCACGTTGACCTGCCGGCCCGGCTTGACCGCCTTGATCGCCCGGTTCAGCGCCTCCTCGGTGCGCTCGACCAGCAGCCGGGACTCCTCGTCCACCTCGCCGCACAGGTAGGTGGCGTTCAGGTCGCCGTGCACGCCGTGGATGTACGCGGTGGCGTCGATGTTGACGATGTCGCCGTCCCGCAGCACGGTCGAGTCCGGGATGCCGTGGCAGATCACCTCGTTGACCGAGGTGCAGATCGACTTCGGGAAGCCCCGGTAGCCGAGGTCCGACGGGTACGCGCCGTGGTCGCACATGTAGGCGTGCGCGACGGCGTCCAGCTCGTCGGTGGTCACGCCCGGGGCGATCAGCTCCGCCGCCTCGGCCATCGCCCGCGCCGCGATCCGTCCGGCGATCCGCATCTTCTCGACCGTCTCGGCGTCCTGCACCTCGGGGCCGGTGTACGGCGTCGGCGCGGGCTTGCCGACGTACTCCGGACGCGCGATGTGCGCGGGGACCTTGCGGGTGGGGGACAGCGTGCCGGGTACCAGAGCCATGACGGCGAGTGTATCGGCCGCCGCCCGTCCGGACCCGGCCGCGTGTACGACCGCCGCGGCGGGAAAGGATCACCACCGATCGCCGCAGGACAGGAGGAGCAGACGATGGTGTTCGGCCGCAGCAAGCCCACCGGGCAGCCGGGGGAGTGGTTCTACTGCATCAAGCACGGCAAGGTCGAGGAGGGCCCGGAGTGCCCGGCCAAGGACCGGCTCGGCCCCTACCCGAGCCGGGAGGAGGCCGCGCGCGCCCTGGAGACCGCCGCCGAGCGCAACCAGGAGTGGAAGGACGACCCGCGCTGGAACGACGGGGAGCCGCCCGCCGGCGGCTGAGCGGCCCTCAGGAGACGCCCGCGGCCTGGCGCTCGTGCTGCTCGCGCACCGCCAGCGCGTGCGGGTCGGTCCGCGAGTCCCAGGCCAGCAGCTTCGGGATCGCCGCGGTCAGCGCCAGCACGCCCGCCACGCACAGCAGCCCGCCCGCCCAGATCGAGCCGCGCACCCCGACCAGCGCGGCCATCCCGCCGGCCCGCACCTGGCCCAGCTGCGGGCCCACCGAGTACGAGAGCACCTCCACCCCGGCGAGCCGCCCGCGCAGCCCGTCGGGGATGGACTGGTTCCACAGCGTCGACCGGGCCACCCCGCTGATCTGGTCCGCCCCGCCGGCCACCGCCAGGAACAGCAGCACCAGCCAGACGTTCCCGGCCAGGCCCGCCAGCGCCACCGCCCCGCCCCAGCCGAGCGCCGCGAACAGCAGCATCCGCCCGTGCCGGTGCACCCGGGCCGTCCAGCCGCCGGTCGCCGCCACCAGCAGCGCCCCGGCCGCCGTCGCCCCGTACAGCAGGCCCAGCGCCCACTCGGCGTCCAGCTCGGCGGCCAGGAACGGGTACAGCGCCACCGGGTAGGCGAACAGCATCGCCACCAGGTCGATCGCGTAGGTGCCCAGCAGGTCCTTGCGGCTCCAGGCGTACGCCAGGCCCTGCCCGATGGTGCGCAGCGACGGGGCCTCGGCGCTCTCGGCGGGCGGCACCGGCCGCATCCGGACGATCAGCAGCAGCGAGGCCAGGAAGGTCAGCAGGTCCAGCGCGTAGGCGCTGCGGGCGCCGGCCAGCGCGACCACCACGCCCGCCAGCGGCGGCCCGGCCACCGAGGCGACGTTGCGGTACAGCGAGTTGAGGGCGAACGCGGCGGGCAGCTGGTCGTGCGCCACCACCCGGGGGACCATCGAGTCCAGCGCCGGGCGCTGCAGCCCGGCCAGCGCCGCGGTCAGCGCCGCCACCAGGTAGACCGGCCACAGCAGCGGGTGCGGCAGCAGCGCGTTGGCCAGCAGCAGGGCCGCCAGCAGGGCCAGCCCGGCCTCGCTCAGCAGCACCAGGCGGCGGCGGTCCAGCGCGTCCGCCAGGGCGCCGCCCCACAGGCCGAACACCACCAGCGGCACCAGCTCGAACGCGCCGACCAGGCCCACCGCGAAGGTCGAACCGGTCAGCTGCTTGATCTGGATCGGCAGCGCCACGAACGACAGGAAGCTGCCGAAGCCCGTCACGCACCCCGACAGCCAGAGCAGCCGGAAGTCCCGCGAGGCCCGCCAGGGCGCGGTGTCCGGGAGCAGCCTGCGGAGGAACGGAGCGGTGCCTGTCACATGGCCAGATGCTGCGCCACCGCGGCGCGGCGGGGCAACCGGTTTTCTCCCGGGGCCCGAGGGGGCGCGGCTACCAGCGCAGCACCGGCGAGGAGGTCAGCCGCTCGGCCAGCCGGGACAGCCGGGAGCGCGCCGGGGCGGCCGTGGTGGCCGAGCTGACCAGGTGCTGGACCAGCTCGAACGGCTCCGGGGCGGCCCCCGGCACGGTCAGCCGCTCGTGCGCCAGGTCGGCCAGCTCCGGGTCGCCGTCGTCCAGCGCCAGCAGCACCGCCCCGGCCCGGCGGGCGTCGTCCAGCCGCTCCAGCAGCGGCGCGTCGGCCGGTCCGGGCGCCACCAGCAGCACCGTCGCGCCCGCGCGCGCCCCCGCGAGCCGGGGCAGCCCGCAGGCCAGGTGCTCCGGCGCGCCCGCCGGGACGGAGTGCCGCAGCAGCGTCGGGGCCAGCTCCGGCAGCCCGGCGTACGCGGCCTCGTCGCTCAGGTGCGCCGCCAGGTGCCACGGCTCGTAGCGCGGGGTGCCGACCAGCAGCAGGCCGCTCGCGCTGCGCCTGGTCACCGAACCGCGCAGCGCGGCGGCGAAGGCGCCGGCCCGCTCGGGCCACCCGGTGCCGGCCAGCGAGTGCCGGAGTGCGGAAACTCTCACCGCGTCCATGCGCGACAGCATGCTGCCCCGGCGGCGGGTTTGGCAGGATCTTCGCCATGACGCAACCCGATTCAGTGAACGCGACGGCCGGTCCGGGCCGGAACCTGCCCGACGTCTCCCACCTGGTGGTGGGCGTGCTCGGCGGCACCGGCGACCAGGGCCGCGGCCTGGCCCTGCGGCTGGCCAGGGCCGGACAGCAGGTGGTGATCGGCTCCCGCAGCGCCGAACGCGCCGAAGCCTGCGCGGCCGAACTGGGCCTGGGCATCCGCGGCGCCGACAACGCGGCCTGCGCGGCCGACAGCGACGTGGTGATCGTCGCGGTGCCCTGGGACGGCCACGCCGAGACGCTGGTCTCGCTGCGCGCCGAACTCGCCGGGAAGATCGTGGTCGACTGCGTCAACCCGCTGGGCTTCGACAAGCAGGGCGCCTACCCGCTGCAGGTCCCCGAGGGCTCGGCCGCCCAGCAGGCCGCCGCGCTGCTGCCCGACTCCACCGTCACCGCGGCCTTCCACCACCTGTCCGCGGTGCTGCTCCAGGACGAGAGCGTGGAGCGGATCGACACCGACGTGATGGTGCTCGGCGAGGACCGGGCCGCCACCGAGACCGTGCAGGCGCTCGCCTCCCGGATCCCCGGCATGCGCGGCGTCTTCGCGGGCCGGCTGCGCAACGCCCACCAGGTGGAGTCGCTGGTCGCCAACCTGATCGCGGTCAACCGCCGCTACAAGGCCCACGCGGGCCTGCGGATCACCGACGTGTGAGCCCGGCGCGCGCCGCGGCCGGCCCCGGGCCCCCGGCGCGCGCCCCCTGCGCCCCACCCCCGGCCCCGGCCGCCCCGTTCGGTCGGCGAGAATGGCCGGGCACACCGCCGCCCCCGAGGAGCCCCGCCATGCCCCGCACCGCCCTGTACGCCTCGACCGTCCTCGTCCTGGCGGTGGCCGCCGCGGTGGTCTCGTTCGCCAAGGGCAACTGGTACGGCGTGGTGTGGGTCCTGCTGGCCGTCGTGGCCAGCAACATCGCCTGGTACCACCTGCGCAAGGACCGGATCGCGCGCCGCGCCGCGGCCGCCCCCGCCGAACGGGGCTGAGCGGGGCCGCTCCGGCCCGGGCCTAGTCCTTCCAGAAGCTGAAGAGCTCGTGCCCGAGGCCGATGTACCGGGAGTCGACGCCGAACAGGTCGAAGATCCCCGACACCAGGTCGTACATCCACTGCCCGACCTGGCTCTGCCACATCAGCGCGAACAGCAGCAGCATGCCGTAGGGCGCGTACGGGGCGACCGCCCGCCGGACCTTGTACGACAGCCAGGGCTCGACGATGCCGTAGCCGTCCAGGCCCGGCACCGGCAGCAGGTTCAGGATCGCCGCGGTCACCTGCAGGTAGGCCAGGAAGGCCAGTGCGGCGGGCAGCGGCGAGACGGTGAACGCGTACTCGCCGAGCACGGACGGCACGTCCGGGTCGTCGAACCAGCCCCCGCTGACCAGCACCAGCGTCACCACGCCGAACAGCACGTTCACCAGCGGGCCGGCCGCCGAGATCAGGCTGTGCTTGAGCCGGCCGGCGATCCGGTCCCGCTCGATGTAGACCGCGCCGCCGGGCAGGCCGATGCCGCCCATGATCACGAAGACCACCGGCAGCACGAAGCTCAGCACCACGTGCCCGTACTTCAGCGGGTTCAGCGTCAGGTAGCCCTTGGTGCCGACCGTGAGGTCGCCGCCCGCCAGCGCGGTGCGGGCGTGCGCGTACTCGTGCAGGCAGAGCGAGACCATCCAGCCGGAGACCACGAACAGGAACACCCCGACGCGCATGTTGCCCCAGGAGGCGGCCAGGGCCCAGCCGGAGGCGAGCAGGATGGCGGCCAGCGCCAGGAAGATCGGACTGATCCGGTTCTCCGCGCTGCGCTGGCCGGTGCTGGCGTAGGTCATGGCGAGGGGGCTCCGGGAGGTGGTGGCGGGACGGACGTCCGATCATGCCGTCGACCGGGCGCGCCGGACAAGCGGCCCCGGGTGAACGTCCGGGAGCGGCCGGGCGTTCCGCCGCACCGGCTCCCGCCGCCCGGGCCCGCACCGGCTCCCGCCGCCCGCCGCCCGGGCCCGCACCGGCCCGTCCGCACGGGTGTGCGCCCGGGCGTCGGCGCGTCCCCCAGAATGGGCTGGTGCACTACGGCATCCTCGGCACCACCACCGCCCACCACGACGACGGCACCCCGGTCGCCCTCGGCGGTGCCCGGCTGCGCGCGCTGCTGGCCGCGCTCGCGCTGCGCCAGGGCCGTCCCGTGCCCGCCGAGCTGCTCGCCGACGAGGTGTGGGCCGACGAGCCGCCGCAGGACGCCGCCGCCGCGCTGCAGACCCTGGTCGGGCGGCTGCGCCGGACCGTCGGCCGGTCCGAGATCGGCTCCGGCCCCGCCGGGTACTGGCTGGCCGACCCGCGCACCGACGTCGCCGAGTTCCAGCGCCGGGCCGCCGACGGCGCCCGCGCCCTGCGGGACGGCGACCCGGCCGCCGCCGCCGACCAGCTGACCGCCGCGCTCGCGCTGTGGCGCGGCCCCGCCCTCGCCGACCTGCCGGACCGCACCGCCCCCGCCGCCCGGCTGGAGGCCCAGCGCGAGGAGGCCCGCCGGCACCGGCTGACCGCCGAACTCGCCCTCGGCCGCACCGCCGAGGTCACCGCCGAGCTCGCCGAACTCTGCCGCGACCACCCCTTCGACGAGCAGCTCCAGGCGCTGCGGCTGCGCGCCCTGCGGGCGGCCGGCCGCACCGCCGAGGCGCTCGGCCACTACGAGGAGGTCCGGCGCACCCTGGCCGAGGAGCTCGGCACCGACCCCGGCCCCGAACTGCGCGCCCTGCACCGGGAGTTGCTGCAGGGCGAACCGGCCCCCGCCCCCGCCCCCGCCGCACCCCCGGCCGCCCCGGCACCCGGCAACCTCCGCCCCGGCCGGACCAGCTTCGTCGGCCGGGACGGCGAACTCGCCACCGTCGCCGAGGCCCTGACGGCCGGCCGGCTCACCACGCTGACCGGGCCCGGCGGCTCCGGCAAGACCCGGCTGTCGGTCGAGGCGGGCCGCCGCGAACAGGACGCCGCCCGCTGGCCCGGCGGCGTCTGGCAGGTCGAACTCGCCCCGCTGGAGGACCCGGCCGCCGTCCCGGACGCGGTCGCCTCCGCGCTCGGCCTGCGCGAGACGGTGCTGCACACCGGCGGCGCGGTCGCCGAGGCCATCGAGGGCGGCCGCAAGGACCCGGTCTCCCGGCTGGTCGACCACCTCGGCCGCCGCCGCGTCCTGCTGCTGATCGACAACTGCGAGCACGTCGTCCAGGCCGCCGCCGACCTCGCCGACCGGCTGCTCGCCGACTGCCCCGGCGTCACCGTCCTCGCCACCAGCCGCGAACCGCTCGGCGTCCCCGGCGAGAGCGTGCTGCCGGTCGAACCGCTGCCCGACCCCGCCGCGCTGCGGCTGCTCGCCGAACGCGGCGCCGCCGCCCGCCCCGGCTTCCGCACCGACCAGGACCCGGACGCCTGCGCCGAACTCTGCCGCCGCCTGGACGGCCTCCCGCTGGCCATCGAACTCGCCGCCGCCCGGCTGCGCGGCCTCACCCCGCGCCAGCTCGCCGACCGCCTCGACTCCCGGTTCGCCCTGCTCACCGCCGGCTCGCGCACCCTGCTGCCCCGCCAGCAGACCCTGCGCGCCGTCGTCGACTGGTCCTGGGACCTGCTCGGCACCCGCGAGCGCGCCGTGCTGCGCCGGCTCTCGGTGTTCGCCGGCGGCTGCACCCTGGAGGCCGCCGAACAGGTCGTCGCCGACGGCGACCTGGTCCGCCGGGAGGAGGTCGCCGACCTGCTGCTCTCGCTGGTCGACAAGTCCCTGCTGGTCGCGGGCCTCGGCGACCGGCCGCGCTACCGGATGCTGGAGACCATCCACGAGTACGCCGCCGAACGCCTCGCCGAGGCCGCCGAGCCCGGCACCGGCGACCGCCACACCGCCCACTACCGGGAGCTCAGCCGCACCGCGTACCTCGGCCTGCACGGCCCCGGCCAGCTCGACGAGCTCGACCGCCTCGACCGCGAGCAGGAGAACGTCCGGGCCGCGCTGCGCCGGGCCGTCGACACCGGCCAGGAGCAGGAGGCGCTGGCACTGGCCCTGTCGATGGCCGGCTACTGGATGCTGCGCGACTACCGCGACGAGTCCCGCGCCTGGTACGAGGCGGTCGCCGCGCTCGGCCCCGACCCGTACGCCGACGACGCCCCGCCGCCCGTCCCGCTCGCCGCCGGGCCGCTGGACGGGCCGCTGCCGATGCCGCCCGAGTTGCTCGACGAGGCCCGCCGCCAGCTCGGCCTGCACCGGCTGATCAGCCTGTTCGCCGGGGACATGAGCCTGCTGGAGAACTCCGGCGCGCTGGAGACCGCCCAGCGCATCCTGGCCGCCTACACCCCCGAACTGCCGCAGTCCTACCGGCAGCCGGTGCTCGGCCGGGTGTTCACCGTCTTCCTCACCGGCGAGATGGAGCGCACCCGCGCGGTGATGGACGACGCGGTGGCCGGGGCCCGGGTGCACGGCGGCCCGCTCGACCTGGCCTTCGCCCTGCAACTGCGCGCCCGGCTGCTCAACGACCTGGCCGGCGGCCTCGACCAGGCGATCGCCGACAGCGCGGAGGCGCTCGCCCTCTACACCGGGCTGGGCGACCGCTGGGGCATGGCCGACGCGCTCTCCGGCAAGGCCGAGAACGCCACCAAGTCCGGCGACGCCGTCCAGGCCGAGGCGGCCTTCCGGCAGGCCATCGAGCTGTCCGTCCAGCTCGGCGCCCACCAGGAGGTCCCGATGCTGCGGGCCCGGCTCGGTGAGGTGGTGGCCGAACGCGACCCGGAGGGCGGCGAGCGGATGGTCCGCGAGGCGGTCGCGGAGGCCGCCGCCGACAACACCGACGCCGAGGGCGCCCGGATGTACGGGCGGCTGGTGCTGTGCAACCTGTGCGTGCGGCGCGGCGAGTACGCCGAGGCGCTCGCCGTGCTCGACGAGCTGCCCGCCGACCCGGGCCTGCGCGGCCCCGTCCCCTCGGTGTTCGCCGGCATCGTCGCCTGCATCCGCGGCTGGGTGGTGGCCCGCGCCGGCGACCCGGCGGCCGGCCTGGCGCTGATGCGCGCCGGCCGCCGCACGATGACCGAGGGCGAGAGCAGCGTCATGGTCTTCGTCGAGCACATGGCGATGATGCTGATGACGCCGGTCGCCGGAGCCCTGGTCGAGTACGCCCGGCTGCACGGCGAACCCGAGGCCGCCCGCCGCGCCGCCGAACTGCTCGGCGCCCACGAGGGCCTCAGCGGCATGCCCGGCTCGTTCATGGAGCGCAGCGAGTACGCCCGCTGCGCCGCCGCCGCCCGCGAACTGCTCGGCGAGGACGACTACCTGGCCTCGTACGAACGGGGCGGACGCCTCACGCTGCGCGAGGCGTCCGCCCTGTTGAACGATCCCGGCCCGTTCGGCACCGGGGACCGCTGACCCACCGTCAGGTGCGCTTGCGGAAGCGGGCCACCGCCAGCGGCGCGGTCACGACGGTGATCGCCGCCGACCAGACCAGCACCGTCAGGACCGAGTTGCCCACCGGCTGGTCGTTGATCAGGGCCCGGCAGGCGTCGGCCAGCGCGGACAGCGGGTTGTGCTTGGTGAACGCCTGCAGCCAGCCCGGCATGGTGGTCGGGTCGGCGAAGATCGAGCTGCCGAACTGCAGCGGCATCATCACCAGCATCGACATGCCCTGCACCGCCTGGGCGCTGCGCAGCGACATGCCCAGCAGCATCGACACCCACATCAGCGAGGAGCCGAACACCAGCGACAGGCCGACCGCGCCCAGCAGCTTCAGCGGGCCGCCGTCGATGTCCATCCCGAGGACCATCGCGAAGCCGATCAGCACCACGAAGGCGACCACGGCGCGCAGCGTCTCGGCGATCATCTTCGACAGCAGCACCGCCGAGCGCCCGATCGGCAGGGTGCGGAAACGGTCCATCACGCCGGTCTGGAAGTCGGTGTTCAGGCCGGTGCCGAGCGCCATCGCCAGGTTCAGGCCGGTGGTGCCGAGCAGGCCGGGCACCATGTACTGCATGTACTCGTGCTGGTTGCCGGACATCGCGCCGCCGAACACGTAGACGAACAGCACGATCATGATGACCGGGATCAGCAGCGCGTCCAGCATCGACTCCGGGTCGGCCTTGATCCGCATCAGGTTCCGGCGGGTCAGCGCGCCCAGGTGGCGCAGGTTGGCCCGCAGGCCGATCCGGGTGTCGTCCTCGCCGGCGGCCGCGGCGGGAGCGGGGGTCAGGGTGGCGGTGCTCATGCGACGGGCTCCTTGTCACGGGACTGGGCGGGGACGGCGGGCCTGCCGCCGGTGATGGTCAGGAACACCTCGTCCAGGCTGGGCAGTTCGGTGTCGATCCCGGCGATCCCGAAGCCGCGGGTGCCCAGCACCCCGATCACGGTGGTCAGCAGGGCGTCGTCGGCCAGGTGCACCGAGAGCAGCTCCGACTCGGCGGAGAAGGTGGCCTGGACGCCCGCCTGCCGCAGGGCGTGCGCCATCTCGGCG
This sequence comes from Kitasatospora saccharophila, assembly GCF_039529925.1. Lineage (NCBI taxonomy): Bacteria > Bacillati > Actinomycetota > Actinomycetes > Kitasatosporales > Streptomycetaceae > Kitasatospora > Kitasatospora saccharophila. The sequence continues at coordinate 11,996 of NZ_BAAANS010000071.1, forward strand.
AGCTGCGCCGGGTCGGCCGGGCGCACCTGCAGGCTCCGGCCGCCGACCTGGGCCTTCAGCTCCTGGACGCCGCCGTTGGCGATCACCCGGCCCTTGTCGATCACGGTCAGCGCGTGCGCGAGCTGCTCGGCCTCCTCCATGTACTGGGTGGTCAGCAGCACCGTCGAACCCTCGCCGACCATCCGCTGCACCTCGTCCCACACCTCGTTGCGGGTGCGCGGGTCCAGGCCGGTGGTGGGCTCGTCCAGGTACAGCACCTTCGGCCGGCCGATCATCGACGCGGCCAGGTCCAGCCGGCGGCGCATGCCGCCCGAGTAGCCCTTGGCGGGCCGCTTGGCCGCCTCGGTCAGCGAGAAGCGCTCCAGCAGCTCGGCGGCCCGGGCCTTGGCCGCCTTCGCCGGGAGGTCCAGCAGCCGCCCGATCAGGTACAGGTTCTCGTAGCCCGACAGCAGCTCGTCCACCGAGGCGTACTGGCCGGTCAGGCCGATGGTGCGGCGCAACTGCTTGGGCTGGCGCAGCACGTCGTAGCCCCCGACGAACGCCGTGCCCGCGTCCGGCTTGATCAGCGTGGACAGCACCCGCACCAGCGTGGTCTTCCCGGCCCCGTTCGGCCCGAGCAGCCCCAGCACCGTCCCCTCGCGCACCGTCAGGTCGACCCCGTCCAGGGCCTTCGTCTCCCCGTAGTGCTTCACGATGCCGTGGACCTCCACGGCGTTCCGCTCGATTCGTGTCATGGGAACACCGTGCCGGGGCCGCCTGTCAGCTCGCTGTCACGGCGCTGTCAGAGCGGTGACAGGAGGGCACCACCAGGGGCTCGGGGAACGGCGAGCCCGTGGCTGCTGGCGGTTCACTGCCGTTGCGCGCGTGGGCTTCTGGTTCTGTTCACCACACGCAGCAGCACGGACACTTCGGTGGGCTCCGGCCGTCAGCAGCACGGACTCGCCGTTCCCCGAGCCCCTGTCGGGACTCCCTGCCAGGGCTCCCTGCCAGGGCTCCCTGTCGGGACTTCCCGGCTCAGCTGAAGGAGTGCTCCGGGCCCGGGAAGGTGCCCTCGCGGACGTCGGTGGCGAACTCGGCCGCGGCGCGGGCGAGGGTCGAGCGGAGGTCGGCGTACTGCTTGACGAACTTGGGGACGCGGCCGGCCGTCATGCCGGCGAAGTCGGTCCAGACCAGGACCTGCGCGTCGGTGCCGGGGCCGCCGCCGATGCCGACGGTGGGGATCGCGGAGTGCTCGGTGACCTGCGCGGCGAGTTCGGCGGGGACGGCCTCCAGGACGACGGCGAAGGCGCCGGCCTGCTGGACGGCCTTCGCGTCGCGCAGCAGCTGGTGCGCGGCCTCGTCGCCGCGGCCCTGGACGGGGTAGCCGCCGAAGGCGTGCACGGACTGCGGGGTGAGGCCGATGTGGGCCATCACCGGGATGCCGGCGTCGACGAGCAGTTCGATGGTGCGGGCGCTGCGCTCGCCGCCCTCCAGCTTGACGGCCTGGACGCCGGCCTCCTTCATCAGGCGGGCGGCGTTGTGCATGGCCTGGGCGGGGGACTCCTGGTAGGAGCCGAACGGCAGGTCGGCGACGATCAGGGCGCGCTGGGTGCCGCGGACGACGGCGGCGGACATCATCACCATCTGGTCCATGGTCACCGGCACCGTGGTCTCGTAGCCGAGGTGGCAGTTGCCGGCGGAGTCGCCGACCAGCAGGACGGGGATGCCGGCCTCGTCGAAGACCCCGGCGGTGAGGGCGTCGTAGGCGGTGAGCATGGCCCAGCGCTCGCCGTTGCGCTTGGCCTTGGCGAGGTCCCGGACGGTGACCCGGCGGTTGGTGACCCCGCCGTAGAGGGTGGTGCCGGCGGGCGCGTCCTGCGTCTGGGCAGGCTGAAGCGGAGAGGCGTTGTTCATCGAACAGGCTCCTGGTGTGTGTCGTCTCGAGGCGCCGTGCGGCGTCCCCGGATCTGGCTCCATGCTTGCACGCCGCGGGCCGCGCGCAAAGAGTCGGGAGTCCCGGTCGTGTCCGGCGGGGTCGGGACGGGTGCCGGGGGAGGACCGGGCGGGTCCGGGCGGAGCCCTTGGGGAGGTCTTTGCCGTTCCTTGCCCGTGCAGTTGCGATACGAGACCGTCTCGTATTGAAAAACCGGCTAGGCTGTTCGCATGACCTCGCCGACCGCAGCTGTCCAGGCACCCCGGGTGCCGGAAGCCGTACACCGCCGACGCTGGTGGATCCTGGGCACCCTGGTGCTCGCCCTGCTCGTCGTCGTCCTCGACAACTCGATCCTCAACGTGGCGATGAAGACCATCGCCACCCCCGCCCCGGTGGGCCTCGGCGCGAGCCAGAGCGACCTGGAATGGGCGATCAACTCCTACACGCTGGTCTTCGCGGGCCTGCTGTTCACCGCCGGCCTGCTCGGCGACCGGTTCGGCCGCAAGTGGACGCTGCTGGCGGGCATGCTGGTCTTCGGCCTCGGCTCGCTGCTGTCCGCGATGGCCGCCAGCCCGGGCGAACTCATCGGCTACCGCGCCGTGATGGGCCTCGGCGGCGCCTTCGTGATGCCCGCCACGCTGGCCATCATCATGAACGTCTTCGAGCGGCACGAGCAGCCCAAGGCGATCGGCATCTGGGCCGGCGCGGTCGGCCTGGCCATCGCCATCGGCCCGATCACCGGCGGCCTGCTGATCGAGCACTTCTGGTGGGGCTCGGTCTTCCTGGTCAACGTCCCGATCGTGGTCGTGGCGCTCGCCCTGATGGGCTGGCTCGTCCCGGACTCCAAGGACCCCAACCCCGGCAAGCTCGACCCGGTCGGCGTGCTGCTGTCCATCGTCGGCCTGGTGGCCCTGATCTACGGCATCATCAAGGGCGGCGAACTGGCCGACTTCACCGACCCGAAGGCCTGGGTCCCGACCCTGGTCGGCGTGCTCGCGCTGGTCGCCTTCGTGCTGTTCGAGAAGCACAGCCGGCACCCGGCGCTGGACGTCACCTGGTTCCGCAACAAGGTGTTCTCGGCCTCGATCGGCGTGGTCGGCATCGTGTTCTTCGCGCTGATGGGCGTCTCCTTCTTCGGCGTGTTCTACATCCAGAGCGTCCGCGGCTACAGCGCCCTGGAGGCCGGCGAGCTGATGCTGCCGCTGGCCGTCGCCCAGCTGCTCTTCGCGCCGCGGGCCCGGCTGGTGGTCGACCGCTTCGGCGTCCGCGCCACCTGCGCCGGCGGCATGCTGCTGGTCACCGTCGGCTTCCTCGGCTACGCCTTCCTGACCGCGACCAGCCCGATCTGGCTGCTGATCGTGCTCGGCTTCGTGATGGGCACCGGCATGGCGCACGTCATGCCGCCGGTGACCGTGGCCATCATGGGTGCGCTGCCGCGGGAGAAGGCCGGCGCCGGCTCCGCGCTGAACAACACCTTCCGCCAGGTCGGCGGCTCGCTCGGCATCGCGGTGCTCGGCGCGCTGCTCTCCACGGTCTACCGCAACGGCGTGCAGGACCACCTGTCCGCCGTCCCGGAGCAGTTCCGCGACCGGGCCGGCGAGTCGATCGAGTCGACCCTCGGGACGGCCGAGAAGCTCCAGCTGCCCGCGCTGGTCGACCCGGCGAAGGACGCCTTCATCCACGCCATGCACGTGGTCTCCGGCGTCTCGGCCGGCGTCACCGTGCTCGGCGCGGTGCTGGCGCTGCTCCTGCTGCCCGCCAAGGGCGCCGCAGCCGGCGGACCGGGCGCCCCGGCGGCCGTCCCGCAGGGCCGGACGGACTCCGGCGCGAGCACTGCCAAGGTGTGATCACGAGGGTGGAGAATAGGGCCATGACGAGCGCCGACACTCCGCTCCCGCCGTACCCCGGCCCCGCCGCGGAGCAGGACGCTCCGCGGCGGGGCCGTCCGCGCAGCGAGGCCGCCGAACAGGCCATCTACGCCGCCGTCGAGAAGCTGATGGAGGACGGCACCGGCCTGGCCGAGCTGTCCATCGAGCGGATCGCCGCCGAGGCGGGCGTCGGCAAGGCCACCATCTACCGGCGCTGGCCCAACAAGGAGGCCCTGCTGGTGGACGTGGTGGCCCGGCTGGAGGAGCCGCTGCCCCCGCTGCTCGGCCCGACCTACCGGGACGACCTGATCAACGCCGTCGACTACATGCGCCGGCGCGGCCTGATCAAGCGCTCCCGCTGGGTGGTCCGCTCCGCGCTCGGCCAGATGAACAGCTGGCCCGAGCTCAAGCACACCTACCAGGAGCGGGTGGTGCGGCCCCGGCGCGAGCTGGTCCGGCAGATCGTCCGGCGCGGCGTCGAGGCGGGCGAACTGCGCGCCGACCTGGACCAGGAACTGCTCTGCGAGCTGCTGATCGGCCCGATCCTGCTGCGCACCGTCCTGTGGGACGACTCGCCGCTGGAGGACCCGGACCTGCCCCGGCAGATGGTCGACGCCGCCCTGCAGGGCATCGGCGCCGCCCCGTCCGCCGGGGCCGGGCCCGTCCCGTCCGCCGCCCGCTGAACCGTCCCGTCCGCCGCCCGCTGAACCGTCCCGTCCGCCGCCCGCCGGGCACCCCGGGGCGCACCCCGTCCGGCGCAGGGGCGGAACTTCCCGGGCACTTCGCCGCGTCCATCCCGTCATAGGCTGAGCCGAGAATCGGATCGGGGCAGGTCGGGGCCGCCGTCGGGCGGCCCGGCCGGTCGGCGGGCGAGTCGGCCGGGTGCGACGGCGAGGAGCGGACGATGGTGCGGGCGGACGGCCCGGCGGTACTGGCGCAGGAGCCGGAGCGGCCCGAGGGGCGGCGGGAGAAGCTGCGCCGCTGGTTCGACTGGCGGCGCGGGTGGCCGCTCACCGCGCTCGGCCTGCTGGTCACCGGGCTGCTGGTGTTCCACGCCCAGGTGCCCAACGCCGTCGGCGACCTGGGCAGCCTGCTGGAGACCTTCCTGCCCTGGCTCGGCCTGGCCGTCCCGGTGCTGCTCGGGCTCGCGCTCTGGCGGCGGGCCGGGGTGGCGCTGGTCGCGGCGCTGCTGCCCGGCGCGGTCTGGCTGAACCTGTTCGGCGCGCTGCTGGTCGACAAGGGCAGCGGGCCCGGCGACTTCACCGTCCTGACCCACAACGTGGCCGCCGCCAACGACGACCCGCAGGGCACCATCCGGATGCTCACCGGCTCCGGCGCCGAGATCGTCGCGCTGGAGGAGCTGTCCGCCTCCGCCGCCCCCGGGTACGCCGACGGGCTGGCCGCCGCCTTCCCGTACCACGTGGTGGAGGGCACCGTCGGGCTGTGGTCCAGCTACCCGATCGACGAGGTCTCGGTGGTCGACATCAAGATGGGCTGGACCAGGGCCTTCCGGGCCCGGGTCACCACCCCCAAGGGCCCGCTCGCGGTGTACGTCGCCCACCTGCCCTCGGTGCGGGTCACGTTCGACACCGGTTTCACGGCCGGCCGGCGCGACGTCAGCGCGCAGGCCCTCGGCGACGCGATCGAGCACGAGCCGCTGCGCCGGGTGCTGCTGCTCGGCGACCTCAACGGCACCATGAACGACCGCAGCCTGGCCCCGGTCACCTCGCAGATGCGCTCCGCCCAGGGCGCGGCGGGCGACGGCTTCGGCTTCTCCTGGCCGGCCTCCTTCCCGACCGCCCGGATCGACCAGATCCTCAGCAAGGGCGGCCTGGTCCCGACCGACTCCCGCACCCTCCCGGCGGACGCCAGCGACCACCTCGCGGTGGCCGCCGACTACCGCTACTGACGCCGCCGCCCGATCACCACGGTGGCGTCCCGCTCGCCGTCCTGCTCGGTGCGCGGGACGAGCCCCGCCGCCGTCAGCAGGGCGGCGGTGGCCGGGGCCTGGCGGGCGCTGGTCTCGATCAGCAGCAGGCCGCCGGGCGCCAGCCAGCGCGGGGCGGCCGCCGCGACCCGGCGCTGGACGGCCAGGCCGTCCGTCCCGCCGTCCAGCGCGGTCGCGGGCTCGTGGTCGCGGGCCTCCGGGGGCAGCAGCGGGATCTCGCCGGTCGGCACGTACGGGGCGTTGGCCAGCAGCAGGTCGACCCGGCCGCGCAGGTCGGGCGGCAGCGGGGCGTCCAGGTCGCCCAGGTGCACCCGTCCGCCGTACGGGGTCAGGTTGCGGCGGGCGCAGGCCACCGCCGCCGGGTCGACGTCCGCGGCGTGCAGTTCGACGCCGGGGCCGAGCCGGGCGGCCAGCGCCGCGCCGATCGCGCCGGAGCCGCAGCACAGGTCGAGCAGCACCGCGCCGGGGCGGCCCAGCGCGGCGGCGCGTTCGACCAGGAACTCGCTGCGGCGGCGCGGCACGAACACCCCGGGCGCGAGCGCCACCCGCAGCCCGGCGAACTCGGCGTAGCCCACCACCTGCTCCAACGGGTGTCCGGCGCACCGGAGTTCGACCATCGCGTCGAGCCGGGCGGGATCGTCGGCGGCGGCCAGCAGCAGCCGGGCCTCGTCCTCGGCGAAGACGCACCCGGCGGCGCGCAGCCGGTCGATCAGGGGGGTAGGGGGGAGTGACACGGGGACCTCTCGAAGAGCCTGGCGGGCTCCCCGTTCGGTCAGGCCGCGACCCGGCGGCGGGGGAGCACCTCGACGACCTGCACGGTGATCTCTCCCACCTCCTCGGTCCGGCGCGCCGTCCATGATCGGGCGCGTGCTGCGGCGCTCACCCTAACCCCTGCGGCCCGCACTGTCAGCCCTGCCGCCCCCGGCCGTCAGCCCTGCGGCCCCGGGCCGTCAGCCCTGCCGCCAGCGGTTGGTGATGGGCAGCCGGCGGTCGCGGCCGAAGTTCTTCGGCGAGACCTTCGGGCCCGGCGGGTACTGCCGGCGCTTGTACTCGGCGGTGTCCACCAGCCGCACCACCCGGTCCACCACCTCGGCCGGGTACCCGGCGGCGACGATCGCGTCCCGGCCCTCGTCGCCCTCCACGTACCGGGCCAGCACGGCGTCCAGCAGGTCGTAGTCGGGCAGCGAGTCGGTGTCCTTCTGGTCCGGCCGCAGCTCGGCGGACGGCGGCTTGACGATGGTGTTCTCCGGGATCGGCGGCACCTCGCCGCGGGCCTCGGCCTGCGCGTTGCGCCAGCGCGCCAGCTTGAACACCAGCGTCTTGTACACGTCCTTGATCGGCCCGTACGCGCCCACCGAGTCGCCGTACAGCGTCGAGTAGCCGACCGCCAGCTCGCTCTTGTTGCCCGGAGCCAGGACGATCTGCCCCTCCTGGTTGGAGATCGCCATCAGCAGCGTGCCGCGCAGCCGCGACTGCAGGTTCTCCTCGGCCAGGCCGGTCAGCTCCGCGGCGCCCATGTACGCGTCGAACATCGGGGCGATCGACACCGTGCGGAAGTGCAGGCCGGTGCGGCGGGCCAGCTCGGCCGCGTCGTCCCGCGAGTGCTGCGAGGAGTAGCGCGAGGGCATCGAGACGCCGTACACGTTCTCCGCGCCGATCGCGTCCACCGCGATCGCCGCCACCAGCGCCGAGTCGATGCCGCCGGACAGGCCGATCAGCACCGAGCGCATCCCGTTCTTGCGGACGTACGCCCGGGTGCCCTCGACCAGCGCCGCGTACACCTCGGCCTCGTCGTCCAGCCGCTCGCCGACCTGCGGCGCGACCGGCGCCGCCGACTCCTTCGGCGCGCCGCCCAGGTCGACCCTGGTCAGCTTCAGGCCGTCGGCCAGCACCGTGCCGTCCGGCAGGCCGTCCTCGGCCGCGGCCGGCAGGTCGAGGTCCACGACCAGCAGCGCCTCCTCGAACTGCGGGCCGCGCAGCAGCAGTTCGCCGTCCTCGGTGACCACCAGCGACTCGCCGTCGAAGACCAGCTCGTCCTGCGCGCCCACCATGTTCAGGTACACCAGCGGGCAGCCCGCCTCGGCCGCCCGGCGCTTGACCAGCTCCAGCCGGACGTCGTCCTTGTCGCGCTCGTACGGCGAACCGTTCAGCGACAGCAGCAGGCCCGCGCCCGCCTGGCCGGTGGCCGCGACCCGGCCGCCCTCCTGCCAGATGTCCTCGCAGATCGCCAGCGCCACGTCCACGCCGTGCAGCCGCAGCACCGTCAGCTGGTCGCCCGGCACGAAGTACCGGTACTCGTCGAACACGCCGTAGTTCGGCAGGAAGTGCTTGGCGAACCTGGTCACCACCTCGCCGCCGCGCAGCACCGCCGCGCAGTTCTGCGGCTTGCCCGCGTACCGGGTGCCCGGCTCGCCGCGGCCCAGGTAGCCCACCACCACCGGGGTGTCGCCCAGGCCCTCGGCCCGCAGCTTCGCCGCCAGGTCGACCAGCGCGGCGCGCGAGCCCTCGACGAACGAGCCGCGGAAGGCCAGGTCCTCCACCGGGTACCCGGTCAGCACCATCTCCGGGAAGGCGATCAGGTCGGCGCCGGACCCGGCGGCCCGCTTCGACCAGCGCAGCACCTCCTCGCTGTTGCGGGCGAGGTCACCGACCCAGGGGTCGATCTGGCACAGGGCGAGACGCAGATTCGGCATGCCCCCGAGTGTAATCGTCTAACTGACGTTATGTCGCGGGGGGTGCCTCCCGTTCCGCCCTCCGGGTCCCGCCGGGCAGCTCCGCCCCCCTCCGCCCCCCGGAACCGCCAGGGATCGGCAAGCGGGCGAAGATCCGCCATGATGGGGGGCGACGCGGTCCGGGCGAGGTCTTCGCCGGACCGGGCCGGCCGGTGCGGGCGGCGTAACACGGGCGTAAAGAGCAGAGGTGAGACTGTCCCCATGGGCAAGCAGCAGGAGTTCGTGCTTCGCACGCTCGAGGAGCGTGACATCCGGTTCGTCCGACTGTGGTTCACCGACGTGCTCGGGTTCCTCAAGTCGGTCGCGGTCGCCCCGGCGGAGCTGGAGCAGGCGTTCGAGGAAGGCATCGGCTTCGACGGCTCGGCGATCGAGGGCTTCGCCCGGGTCTACGAGTCCGACATGATCGCCAAGCCGGACCCGACCACCTTCCAGATACTGCCGTGGCGCTCCGAGAACCCCGGCACCGCCCGGATGTTCTGCGACATCCTGATGCCCGACGGCTCCCCCTCCTACGCCGACCCGCGCTACGTCCTCAAGCGCACCCTGGAGAAGGCGTCCAACCTCGGGTTCACCTTCTACACCCACCCCGAGATCGAGTTCTTCCTCCTCAAGGACCTCCCCGGCGACGGCACCCCGCCGACCCCCGCCGACCAGTCCGGCTACTTCGACCACACCCCGCGCGGCATCGGCCACGACTTCCGCCGCCAGGCCATCACCATGCTCGAATCCATGGGCATCTCGGTCGAGTTCAGCCACCACGAGGGCGCCCCCGGCCAGCAGGAGATCGACCTCCGCTACGCCGACGCGCTCTCCACCGCCGACAACATCATGACCTTCCGCCTGGTCATGAAGGAGGTCGCCCTCGAACAGGGCGTCCACGCCTCCTTCATGCCCAAGCCGTTCTCCCACTTCCCCGGCTCCGGCATGCACACCCACGTCTCCCTCTTCGAGGGCGACCGCAACGCCTTCCACGAGTCCGGCGCCGAGTACCAGCTCTCCAAGGTCGGCCGCTCCTTCATCGCCGGCCTGCTCAAGTACGCCGCCGAGACCGCCGCCGTCACCAACCAGTGGGTCAACTCCTACAAGCGCATCTGGGGCGGCTCCCAGCGCACCGCCGGCGCCGGCGGCGAAGCCCCCTCCTACATCTGCTGGGGCCACAACAACCGCTCCGCCCTCATCCGCGTCCCCATGTACAAGCCCGGCAAGCAGGGCTCCACCCGCATCGAGGTCCGCTCCCTCGACACCGGCTGCAACCCCTACCTCGCCTACGCCGTCACCCTCGCCGCCGGCCTCAAGGGCATCGAGGACAACCTCGAACTCCCCCCCGGCGCCGACGACGACGTCTGGGCCCTCACCGACGCCGAACGCCGCGCCCTCGGCATCCAGCCCATGCCCCAGAACCTCGGCGAAGCCATCGACCTCATGCAGCGCAGCGAACTCGTCGCCGAGACGCTGGGCGAGCACGTCTTCGACTTCTTCCTGCGCAACAAGCGCCAGGAGTGGGAGGAGTACCGCTCCGAGGTCACGCCGTTCGAGCTGCGCAAGGTGCTGCAGGTGCTGTGACCCCGTCGGGTTCCACGGGCCGTGGAGGCTCCGGGGGCGGTGGCTTCGCCGCCGTCGCCGGAGCCTCCACGGTGCAATGCGGTGTGCCTAACGGCCCCCCGACTGGCCGGTGCGGCGCAGCCACTCGTCGTAGCGCCACTTGAGCGCCATCGGGTGCGGCAGGCGATCCAGCGCGAGTTTCGGGTGCACGATGCCCATGCTCTCCAGGCTTGGCCCGCCGGGGCGTGCTTCCGCGGTGAGGGTGTCGGGATTGATGGCGAAGAGGTGGGCGTCAAAAGCCCGGTGGAGCGCAGCGTTCATCGGCAGGCCGTTGCGGGCGTCGGAGGTGCCGCCGTCGGCGTCTCCTCGGAGGTGCGCCGCCTCGATCATCTGAGGGATGACGATCCCCGAGAGCGGGCAGTGCGCCCCGTACCGCCGGAACACTTCGATCTTGAACCGTGCCTGGTCCGGTCGGTCGACCACGGTCCCGCTGCGCTTGCGGCGCCGATTGCCTTCGAGTCGGAATGGTTGTTCTTCCGAGCGGTCGCGGTCCAGGAGTTGAACGGGTGGGGTCTCACCGAAGCGGACCAGGAACAGGCTGCTCTCGTCCTCCCAACCCTCCACCCACGCGAGGTGCACGCCACGGAGGGGCCCGCGCTGGGTGATGACGAATAGGGGGAGCTGGAGCGTGGCGGCCGCCTTCGTGGCGTTGACTTCGGCCAGGTCACGGCCCGGTAGCAGGGTGGAGGGGTAGTGGTAGAGCGCTCCGCTCTCGCTCAGGTCATCGGGGTAGTGCTGGCCGGTGTGCTTGAGTCCGATCGTCACGCCGTCGGGGTGGAACTGCCGGGTGCGGGACATGTCCGCCCAGATGCCGCGGTAGTTGCCGTACGCGCCCACTGAACGGATGGCGTCCGAGGTGACCAACCCCGAGTCGTCTCGTCGCGCGAGCAGGTTCTGCCACACGGCCAGGCGCCACTCCCGTTCTTCCTTCACGGTCTTCGTGTGGCTGTTGAGGACCGTGAAGCCCATGGCGCGCAGCGTGGAAGTTGCGGCTTCCGCACCGTCGTTGAGCTGGGCGTTCGGCAAGGGATCGGCGGCCTGGTGCTGGTAGCCGTGAGCAACGCCGGCGATCGCCTCGGCGTCGTACAGCAGGTCGGCGTGGCTGAGGTAGTACTGCGTCGAAGAGTCGCTCCCGTACTTGGTGCGGAAGGCGTGGCCTCCCAGACTGTCGTACTCCCTGAGCGCCTCCTCCACCGCTGAGGCGCTCGTCAGGTCCTTGATTCTCATGCGCTGTCCCCCTGGGTCTCGGCTGGCGGTGCGAGCCTAATAACGCGAGCGGCCTGGGAGTGGTTCGCCCGCGGAGAGTGATCCCGACCTCAGTGCCGGAGCGGGTGCTCGCCGGGGCCGTGTGGTGTATGCGAGCGGGGCGGGGGGAAGCGGAACCCTGTCGAACGTCACGGGCCGGGAGGGGTAGGGATGGAACTGCGGTTGCGGTACGCGCCGGAGGTGGGGAACGCCGGGAGGTTCGCGGCGGACATCGTGGCGTCGGCGGCGCAGGTGAGCGGGGTGGAGCTGGACTACTCGGTGGCCAGCCTGGCGGTGGTCGACGGGATCATCGAGGAGTTCCGGGGCAGCGGGATCGTCAGTGGCCAGATCGGCGAGACCCTGTTCGGGTTCGGCTGCTACGTGGGCGAGGTGATGGTCCGACAGGGCGGGGCGGCCTGGCGGGGCGTCGGCGGGGAGGAAGCGGCGGCGTTCGGCTTCCCGCTGGTGGTGGACCTGCCGAGCGGGCAGGTGGGCAACCCGATCGGGAAGGTGTTCCGGCGGCTGGAGAACGGGCCCGAGGACAGCCTGCCGTACTTCTACGCGGTGTTCGCGGAGCCGTGGCGCCCGGTGTAGTCCGGGCCGGGAAGCGGCGTTCCGGCGGAGGCGGCTCGGTGCCCGGCGGTCAAATCCGGTCGCTCCGTTGTCGGAAGCAGACCGTACCCTCGTGCCATGCGGCGAGGAGAGATCACCATAGAGTCAGTGCTGAAGGCCATCGAGGAGTACGACGAGCTGGGGCGTGAAGTCTTCCTGTCCCGTTACGGCTTCGACCGTGCGCAGTCCTACGTCCTGGTCCACGAGGGCAGGGAGTACGACTCGAAGGCCATCGCTGGAGTCGCCCACAAGTGGACGCAGGGACGCGCGCTGCCTGCCGGCGATTTCAGCGGGGGCAAGGACCACGCAGCTGCCTGGCTGAGGTCGCTGGGCTTCACGGTCAAGGTGCTCAAGAACCCGGACTGGGTCTGGGACGAGGTGATCCTCGCCTGCGACCTCGTGGCGTCGAACGGTTGGCACGAACTCGACGCCAACGACCAGAGGGTCCGGGAACTGTCGGAGCTGCTCCAGCTCCTCCCGTTCCACGGGGAGGACGTACGGGGTGAGAAGTTCAGGAACCACAACGGCGTTGCCCGCAAGACCGCTGACATCGCGACCAGGCATCCCGACTACCAGGGGAAGGCGACCAAGGGCGGCGAGACCGACCGGAGGGTGCTGCGCGAGTTCCTGGAGCGGCCGGAGGAGATGGCGCAGGCGGCCCGCCTCATCCGGGCGCAGCTGGCTGCGGGGCAGTCTCCGGTCGGGGCACCGGTGGACGAGGAGTCGGAGGAGGAGTACGAGGCGCCCGAGGGGCGGCTGCTCATGCGTCGGCACCGGGCCAGGGAGCGGGACCGGAAGCTGAGGCAGCGGAAGATCGACTCGGTGCTGGGCAAGGGCGGCACCCTGGCCTGCGAGGTCTGTGGTTTCGACTACGAAGCCGTGTACGGCGACCGCGGGGCGGGCTACGTCGAGTGCCACCACGTGGTGCCCCTGCACGTAGCGGGCGAGGGGACGACGAAGCTCGCGGACCTCGCGCTGATCTGCGCCAACTGCCACCGGATGATCCACCGGAAGGCGCCGTGGCCCACCCCGGCCGAGCTGCGGGAGACCATCGTCGGGCGGAGGAGCGCGGGGGGCGACGGGCCCGTCGGCTGAGCCGGGCGGGGCGGGGGACGGACGCCGTTGCCCGGTGCGGTCATCCCCGCGCTGCAGGAGGGGGCGGGACAACCGCGCCGGGGCGGTGGGGGCGGATGGGGGGCGGCCCCGGGGATCGTTCGCTACCCCGGGGAGGGCAGTTCCTCGCGGGCCTGGTGCGTCGTCGGCTCGCTGCCGGAACGGGGCCGGGCCACCCCGGGGGTGTGGGGCGGGCCGGCCGGGTGGTCGCGGAGGAGGCGTTCCAGGGGGTGTTCGACGAGGTGGTGGAGGGTGCCGGCGAGGATGAGGGAGGTGGTGAGGAGGAGGAGCCAGGTGGTGGCGGTGGGGAGGCCGGGGGCGGGGTGGCCGTAGTGGTGGAGCCAGGGGCGGAAGGTGATCTCGTGGACCAGGTACCAGGCGAAGGACCAGTTGCCGAGGGTGGTCCAGGGGCGGCGGGCGAGGGGGCCGTCGGGGCGGCGCAGGTCGGACTGGGCGGCGGCGGTGATCAGGGCGGCGAAGAGCGGGGCGGAGAGGAGTTGGGAGGCGCTGTAGGGGCTGTACCAGGCGGGGTCGGGGACGGCGTGGTGCCAGGGGACCAGGGCGAGGTGGAAGGCGGCCACGGCGAGCGCGGCGGGCAGCAGCGGCAGGGCGGGCAGCCGGCCGCGGCGGACGGCCAGGGCGAGGGCGGCGCCGAGCAGGAACTGCGGGGTGCGGCCGAGCGGCAGGTAGTCGAGGAGCCAGCTGCGCAGGGCGGGGTCGGTGACGGCGGAGCCCGCGAGCCAGAGCAGCGGCCCGGTGGCGCAGCACAGGGCGGCGGTGCGCAGGCCGGGGCGCAGGCGCGGCAGGAGGGGGAAGAGCAGGTAGAACCAGGCTTCGTCGCCGAGCGACCAGCCGGCCGGGTTGCCGCCCATCACGGTGCCGCGTCCCCAGGGGTGCAGCAGCGGCAGTGACCACAGGGCGGCGGTGACCGGGACGGCCGCGCCGAGGGCGGCGTACACCGCGAGCGAGGCGCCGGTGGTGAGGGCGTGCAGCGGCCAGATCCGGGCGAGGCGGCGGCGGTAGAAGCGGCGGGCCGGGACGCGGGCGTCCGCGTACGTCCAGGCGAGCACGAAACCGGAGAGCACGAAGAAGAAGGTGACGCCCGAACGCCCGTACCAGGCGAGCGGGCTGAGCACCGGCAGGGTGCCGACCTGGCGGGAGAGGTGGTAGCAGACGACCAGCAGCGCGGCGAGGAAGCGCAGGCCGGTGAGCGAGGGGAGGCGGGCGGGGAGGGCGGGGGGTGTCCGCAGCGGGGTCACCCCGTGGCCAACGAGCCGGCCGGCGGGGTGTCACGGGCGGGGAGCGGGGCGGGCGGGCCGACGGTGCGTCACGGGGCCCCTCCGGGGCGGGCGGGAACGTACGCTTCGGGCAGGGCGGCGCGCGGGACGGCCGCGCGCACGGGCACGGGCACGGGAGGCGGGACGACGGTGGAGGAACGGGCCGGGAGCCGGGTCAGCCGGCTGGAGACCCGACTGGTGCGGCGGGGCTTCTCCGACCCCGACCAGGCGGTGCGGCTGCTCGGCGAACCGGAGTTGCAGGGCCTCGCCGCCGATCCGGTGCTGCTGGACGCGCTGGGCGCCGCCGCCGACCCGGACCAGGCGCTGTTCGGGCTGGCCCGGCTGCTGGAGGCGCTCGACCCGCACGAGCGGCACACCCTGCGCGACACCCTGACCACCTCCAAGCCGCTGCGCGACCGGCTGCTCGGCGTCCTCGGCGCCTCCACCGCGCTCGCCGACCACCTGGCCCGGCACCCCCGGGACTGGCACGCCCTGGTCTCCTTCGAGCTGCGCGACATCCACCCCGGGCGCGGCGACTTCCTCGGCGAGCTCACCCGCCGGGTGTGGGCCGAGCCGGACGCCGACCGGGCCGACGCGCTGCGCGCCGCCTACCGGCGCTGCCTGCTGGCCATCGCGGCCCGCGACCTGTCCGGCACCACCGACCTGCCGCAGGCCGCCGCCGAGCTCGCCGACCTGGCCGGCGCCACCCTGCAGACCGCCCTGGACATCGCCGCCGAGCAGGACCCGGAGGCCGCCGCGGCCGCCCGGCTGGCCGTCATCGGGATGGGCAAGTGCGGCGGCCGCGAGCTCAACTACGTCTCCGACGTGGACGTCGTCTTCGTCGCCGAGGCCCGGGAGGGCGTCGAGGAGCAGCGGGCGGTGCAGGCCGCCACCCGGCTGGCCGCGCACGCCATGCGGCTGTGCTCCGACACCACCGGCGAGGGCACCATCTGGCCGGTGGACGCCAACCTGCGCCCGGAGGGCCGCAACGGCCCGCTGGTGCGCACCCTGGCCAGCCACCTCGCCTACTACCAGCGCTGGGCCAAGACCTGGGAGTTCCAGGCCCTGCTGAAGGCCCGCCCGATCGCCGGCGACCCCGAACTCGGCCGCGCCTACGCCGAGGCCATCGCCCCGCTGGTGTGGCAGGCCGCCGCCCGGGAGAACTTCGTCACCGACGTCCAGCAGATGCGCCGCCGGGTGGTCGACGCGATCCCGGCCGGGGAGCTGGACCGGCAGCTCAAGCTCGGCCCCGGCGGCCTGCGCGACGTCGAGTTCGCCGTCCAGCTGCTGCAGCTCGTGCACGGGCGCACCGACGAGGCGCTGCGCAGCGGCAACACGCTGGAGGCGCTGGCCGCGCTCAGCGACGGCGGGTACGTCGGCCGGGCCGACGCCGCCTCGCTGGACGCCGCGTACCGCTTCCTGCGCACCCTGGAGCACCGGATCCAGCTGCAGCGGCTGCGCCGCACCCACCTGATGCCCACCGACCCGGCCGACCTGCGCCGGCTGGCCCGGACGATGGCCCCGCTGATCCAGGGGGACACCCGGGGGGACGGCCCGGTCGCGGCGCTGCAGCGCGAGTGGCGGCGGCACGCGGTGGAGGTGCGGCGGCTGCACGAGCGGTTGTTCTACCGGCCGCTGCTGGACGCCGTCGCCGAACTGCCGGTCGCCGAACTGCGGGTCACCGGCTCCGGCGCCGCCGGGCTCAGCGCCGAGGCCGCCAAGCAGCGGCTGGCCGCCCTGGGGTACGCCGACCCGGCCGCCGCGCTGCGGCACATCTCCGCGCTGGCCTCCGGGGTCAGCCGGAAGGCCGCGATCCAGCGCACCCTGCTGCCGGTGCTGCTCGGCCGGTTCGCCGACTCCGCCGACCCGGACGCCGGGCTGCTCAACTTCCGCCAGGTCTCCGACGCGCTCGGCCGCACCCCCTGGTACCTGCGGCTGCTGCGCGACGAGGGCGCCGCCGCCGAGCAGCTCGCCCGGGTGCTGTCCGCCGGGCGCCTCGCCCCCGACCTGCTGCTGCGCGCCCCCGAGGCGGTCGCCATGCTCGGCGACGCCGGCGGCCTCGTCCCGCGCGGCCGGGCCGCGCTGGAGGCGGAGGTGCTGGCCGCGGTCGGCCGCTCCGGCGGCCCGGCCGCGGGCGTCGCCGCCGTGCGGGCGGTCCGGCGCCGCGAGCTGTTCCGCACCGCCGCCGCCGACGTGCTCGGCCGGCTCGACGAGGACCCGGCCCGCGCCCTCGACCTCGCGGGCGAGGCGCTCACCTCGATCACCGCTGCCACCCTGCAGGGCGCGCTGCGCGCCGCCACCGACGGCTGGGAGGCCCGGGGCGGCGAACTGCCCACCCGGATCGCGATCGTCGCGATGGGCCGGTTCGGCGGCCGCGAACTCGGCTATGGCTCGGACGCGGACGTGCTGTTCGTGCACGAGCCGAAGTCCGGCGTCCTCGACGAGGAGGCCGCGCGGGCCGCCCGCGAGGTGATCGGCGAACTGCGCACCCTGCTGGCCGCCCCGTCCGTCGAACCCCCGCTGCTGGTCGACGCCGACCTGCGCCCCGAGGGCCGCAACGGCCCGCTGGTGCGCACCCTCGGCTCGTACGCGGCGTACTACGCGCGCTGGTCGCACGTCTGGGAGAGCCAGGCGCTGCTGCGGGCCGAGGCGACGGCCGGGGACGCGGAGCTGGGGGAGCGCTTCCGCGAGCTGATCGACCCGCTGCGCTACCCCGGCGCCGGCGTCCCCGACCGGGACCTGGTGGAGATCCGCCGGATCAAGGCCCGGATCGAGTCCGAGCGGCTGCCGCGCGGCGCCGACCCCACCACCCACACCAAGATCGGCCGCGGCGGGCTGGCCGACGTCGAGTGGACGGTGCAGCTGCTCCAGCTCCGGCACGGCCACGAGCTGCCCGCCCTGCGCACCACCCGCACCCGGGCGGCGCTGGCCGCCGCGGCGGCGGCGGGCCTGGTCGACCGGGAGGACGCGGAGGTGCTGGACGCGGCCTGGGTGCTGGCCTCCCGGGTGCGCGCCGCGGTGATGCTGGTGCGCGGGCGGGCCGGGGACAGCTTCCCCGGCGACGCCCGGGAGCTGGCGGGGGTGGCGCGCTACCTGGGCTACGGGGTGGGGCACTCGGGGGAGCTGGTGGACGAGTACCGGCGGACGACGCGGCGCGCGCGCCGGGTGGTGGAGCGGCTGTTCTACGGCGGGGAGTAATGCTTGCGCACGAACGCGAAACCAGGGGCGCGGGGAACTGCGCGGCCAACCCAGTACGCACCGCAAGATCGCGAAGCAGGACGGTGTCTTGCACTATCCCGCGATCTTGCGGTGCGTTCGGGGTGCTCGCGCAGTTCCCCGCGCCCCTGGCGGCGCGCCAGCGCTAGGCGTTGACCTTGGTGTCCCACTGGGCGGGGACGGTGAGCTCCCGGCCGACCGGGTCGCCGGGCCTGCGGGGCAGGCGGTAGACCCAGGTGTGGTAGAGCAGGCGGGCGGCGAGGAAGCCGACGGCGAGGCAGACCAGGCCGCCGACCGCGTCCAGCCAGAAGTGGTTGGCGGTGGAGACGATCACGCTCAGGGTGACCACGGGGTAGGCGAGGCCGAGCAGGCGGACCCAGGTGCGGCGGGCCAGGAAGAAGACGGTCAGGCCGCACCAGGTGGACCAGCCGATGTGCATCGAGGGCATCGCGGCGTACTGGTTGGAGACCGTCGCCCCGGCGCCGGAGGCCAGCGAGCCCCAGGTCTGGTGGAGCGTGACGGTGTCGAGGAAGCCGCCGCCGGTCATCAGGCGGGGCGGGGCCAGCGGGAAGCAGTAGAAGCCGACCAGGGCGATGCCGGTGGTGATGAACAGCACCGTCCGGGAGGCGGCGTAGCGGCCGGGGTGGGAGCGGTAGAGCCAGACCAGCACGCCGATGGTGATGATGAAGTGCAGGGTGGCGTAGTAGTAGTTCATCCCGACGATGAGCCAGGTGACCGAGTTCACGCCGTGGTTGACGGAGCGCTCCACGGCGATGCCGAGGGTGTGCTCCAGGTTCCAGACCCAGGTCGCGTGCTTCTGGGCGATCTCGGCCTGCTCCGGGACGGCGTTGCGGACCAGCGAGTACAGCCAGTAGCTGAGGCCGATCAGGGCGAGTTCGAAGAGCAGGTGCGGACGGCGCGGGCTGCGGCGCTGCTCGCGCAGGCGGTTGCGGACGGCGGCGGTGGGCGACTGGGCGACGCGGGTGGCTCCGCCGGGCTGACGGGGGGTGTGCTCCGTTCCCGGGTCGGAACCGTCGTGCGTGGTCCGGTCGGCACGTTCGGCGCCGGCTGTCTGGATCTCGGTCGGTTCCCCCATGGAGGAGAAGTCTGCCAGACCGGCTGTGGCCGCTTGCTCATCCTCTGGTCGGGGATTCTTCACCGACTGTCCCCCCACGGGGGTAGGGGTAGATCGGTTTTCGAGGCGCATGCGCTCCATTGTGGCGCGCGGGTTACCGGGGGTCGAACCGGGGTCTGGTTCGGGTACGCACCCCGGCGGTGCCGGGGGAGGGGCTCAGGTCACGACTCGGTATGACTCGGGCCGGAAACCCCTTTCGCATCTTGCTGAAACATCTTGCAGGGCGCTAGGTTCCACGCCACCCACCCCTTGCCCGAGCGCCCCCGAGGGAGAGCCCTGCCGTGGCCGACGCCCCGTTCCGCCCCCAGCGCCGCACCACCCCGTACCGCCGCCCCGGACGGGCCGCCGTCCTGGTCGCGGCCTCGCTGATCGCTGCCACCCTGGGCGCCGTGCCGTTCGCCGCGGCCGCGTCCACCCCGCCCGCCCCGCCGTCCGACAAGGAGCTGGCGGCCACCGCGGCCCGGCACGACCTGACCCGCGAGCAGTTCTACTTCGTGCTGCCGGACCGCTTCGCCAACGGCAGCACCGCCAACGACACCGGTGGCATCACCGGCGGCCGGATGGACAACGGCCTCGACCCGGCCGACAAGGGCTTTTACCACGGCGGTGACCTGCAGGGCCTGATCGACAGGCTCGACTACATCCAGGACCTCGGCACCACCGCGATCTGGATGGCGCCGATCTTCAAGAACCAGCCCGTGCAGGGCGCCGGCGCGGACGCCTCGGCCGGCTACCACGGCTACTGGATCACCGACTTCACCCAGGTCGACCCGCACTTCGGCACCAACGCCCAGCTCAAGGAGCTGATCGACAAGGCGCACAAGCGCGGCATCAAGGTCTTCTTCGACGTCATCACCAACCACACCGCCGACGTCATCGACTACGCGGAGAAGACGTACGACTACCGTTCCGAGGGCGCCTACCCGACCCTCGACGCGGACGGCAACCCGGTCGACGAGACCGCGGTCGCCGACGCCCGGGCGCAGTGGCCGAGCATCACCAAGGACTCCTTCCCCTACACCCCGGTGCTGCGCGACCAGGCGGGCGCGACCGCCAAGACCCCGTCCTGGCTGAACGACCCGTCGCTCTACCACAACCGCGGCAACTCGACCTTCGTCGGCGAGTCCGCGACCGAGGGCGACTTCTCCGGCCTGGACGACCTGGACACCCAGAACCCCAAGGTCGTCGCGGGGATGGAGAAGATCTACCAGCAGTGGGTCGCCGAGACCGGCGTCGACGGCTTCCGGATCGACACCGTCAAGCACGTCAACCTGGCGTTCTGGGAGCAGTGGGCGCCCGCGCTGAAGCAGTTCGCCGCCCAGCAGGGCAACAAGAAGTTCTTCATGTTCGGCGAGGTGTACTCGGGCGACCCGGCGATCACCTCCCCGTACGTCACCCAGGGCAAGCTGCAGGCCACCCTGGACTTCGCGTTCCAGGAGGCGGCCCGGAAGTACGTCTCGCAGAACGGCTCGGCCAAGGCGCTCAGCGAGCTGTACGCGCAGGACTACCGGTACACCACCGCCGACACCGACGCCTACGAGCTGCCGACCTTCCTCGGCAACCACGACATGGGCCGGTTCGGCTCCTTCCTGCAGAGCGACAACCCGGGCGCCTCGAACGACGCGCTGCTGGCCAAGGACCGGCTGGCCAACGAGCTGCAGTTCCTCACCCGCGGCCAGCCGGTGGTCTACTACGGCGACGAGCAGGGCTTCACCGGCGCGGGCGGCGACAAGGACGCCCGGCAGGACATGTTCGCCTCGAAGACCCCCTCGTACAACACCGACACCGTGATCGGCGGCGCCTCCGGCTCGAAGGACCGCTACGGCGAGGACGGCGCGCTCTACCGGGGCATCACCGGCCTGGCGAAGCTGCGCAAGGACAACCCGGCGCTGGCCGACGGCGCCCAGGTCGAGCGGTACGCGGCCGACGGGCCGGGCGTGTACGCGTTCTCCCGGATCGACGCCAAGGAGCAGGTCGAGTACCTGGCGGCGGTCAACAACGCCACCGAGGCGAAGACCGTCACGCTGGACACCTTCTCCGCGGGCATGGACTTCGACGGCCTGTACGGCATCGGCGGCAAGGTCACCAGCGGCGCGGACGGCAAGGTGACGGTCACCGTCCCGGCGATGTCCTCGGTGGTGCTGAAGGCCAAGCACAAGCTGGCCAAGCCCGCGGCCGGGCCGTCGATCACGGCCAGCGCGCCGGCCGACGGTTCGTACGGCACGGTCACGCTGGGCGCGGACGTGCCCGGCGGCGGGTTCAACCGGGTCACCTTCGCCGCGCAGGTCGGGGACGGGGCCTGGCAGACGCTCGGCACCGCCGACAACGGGGTGTATCGAGTCACCCAGAACCTGGACGGGGTCGCGCCGGGCACCGTCGTCCGGTTCAAGGCCGTCGTCGAGGACTCGGCGGGTCGGCTGGCCTCCACCACCGGGCAGTTCACCACCGGGCAGCAGGCGCCGACCCCCGCGCCGAGCGCGGTGACCCGCGAGTACGCGGTGGTGCACTACCAGCGGCAGGACGGGAACTACGACGGCTGGAACCTCTACGCCTGGGGCGACCTCGCCGACGGCGAGGCGACCACCTGGCCGGAGGGGCACGGCTTCGTCGGGCGGGACGCCTACGGCGCGTTCGCGTACGTGAAGCTCAAGGGCGGGGCGTCCGACGTCGGGTTCGTGGTGGAGAACAACGGCACCAAGGACGTCGACCAGGACCGGCACATCGACATCTCCGCCACCGGCGAGGTGTGGATCAAGGAGGGCGACGCCACCGTCCGCACCGCGAACCCGGACGGCGCGCAGCCGGTGCCGGAGGGCAAGGCGGTCATCCACTACCGGCGGGCCGACGGCGACTACACCGGCTGGGGCCTGCACGACTGGACCGGCGCGGCCACCCCCACCGACTGGGGCAACCCGCTGACGCCCGCCCGGCAGGACGCGTTCGGCGCGGTCTTCGAGGTGCCGCTGGCCGAGGGCGCGACCAGCCTCAGCTACATCATCCACAACGGCGGCGACAAGGACCTGCCGCAGGACCAGTCGCTCGACTTCGCCACCTCCGGCCGGGAGATCTGGATCGTCGGCGGGCAGGAGGGTCACCTGCTGCCGCAGAGCGCCGGCACCTCCTCGCAGCTCGACCTGGGTTCGGCCAAGGCCCAGTGGATCGACGCCAGGACCGTCGTGGTGCCCGCCAACTACGGTGCGGCGGACGCCCAGCTGAAGGGCGGCACCAGCGCCCAGCTGATCTACGACCCCGAGGGCGGACTGAGCGTCGACAAGGGCGTGCTGTCCAAGCCGGGCCACTGGATCCGGCTCGACCCGGCGGCCGGCCTCACCGACGCGCAGAAGGCGAAGTTCCCGCACCTGGCCGGGTACCGGGCGTTCACCGTCGACCCGCGCGACGCGGGCCGGGTCACCGCCGCGCTGCGCGCCCAGGTGGTGTTCACCGAGCACCTGCCCAACGGCGCCGCGCTCGCCGCCACCGGCGTGCAGACCCCCGGCGTGCTGGACGACCTGTACGCGGCCAAGGCGGCCTCCGCGCAGCTCGGCCCGGTGTACTCGGGCGACCAGGGCAAGGGCAACAACGGCAACGGGAACGGCAAGGACAAGGACAAGGACAAGGACAAGGGCGACAGGCGCAAGGTGACGCTGTCGCTGTGGGCGCCGACCGCCACCGACGTCGCGGTGCAGCTGTTCGACAAGGCGAGCGGCGGTACCCCGAAGACCGTGCCGCTGAAGCGGGACGACGCGACCGGCGTCTGGTCGCTGACCGGGGACGCCAAGGACCTGGACGGCAAGTACTACCTGTACCAGGTGAAGGTGTGGGCGCCGAGCGTCCAGCAGGTGGTCACCAACCTGGTCACCGACCCGTACTCGACCGCGCTGGCCGCCGACTCCAAGCGCAGCCTGGTCGCCGACCTGTCCTCGGCCGCGACCAAGCCGAAGGGCTGGGACCAGCACCGCAGCCCGGAGGCGATCCCGGCGGTGAAGCAGCAGATCCAGGAGCTGCACGTGCGGGACTTCTCGTCCGCCGACAGCACCGTGCCGGCCGACGAGCGGGGCACCTACCTGGCGTTCACGCAGTCCAGGTCGGCGGGCATGCAGCACCTGAAGGACCTGGCCAAGGCCGGGGTGACCACCATCCACCTGCTGCCGACCTTCGACATCGCCACCATCCGGGAGAACCGGGCCGACCAGAAGCTCCCGGCCTGCGACCTGGCCGCGCTGGCCGCCGACTCGGACGGGCAGCAGGAGTGCGTGGCGGCCGTGCAGGCCGACGACGCCTACAACTGGGGCTACGACCCGCTGCACTACACGGTGCCGGAGGGCTCGTACGCGACCGACCCGAACGGCACCGCGCGCACCGAGCAGTTCCGCGAGATGGTGCAGGCGATGCACGAGGCGGGCCTGCGGGTGGTGCTGGACGTGGTGTACAACCACACCGCCGCGGCCGGGCAGGACGACAAGTCGGTGCTCGACAAGGTCGTCCCCGGCTACTACCAGCGGCTCAGCGACAGCGGCAAGGTCACCACCGACTCCTGCTGCGCCGACACCGCGCCCGAGCACGCCATGATGAACAAGCTGGTCGTGGACTCGGTGGTGACCTGGGCCAAGCAGTACCGGGTGGACGGCTTCCGGTTCGACCTGATGGGCCTGGACCCGAAGTCGACCATGCTGGACGTGCAGTCCGCGCTGCGGGCGCTGACCCCGCAGAAGGACGGCGTCGACGGCAAGAACGTCTTCCTGTACGGCGAGGGCTGGAACTTCGGGACGGTCGCCAACGACGCCCGGTTCGTCCAGGCCACCCAGGTCAACATGGCCGGCACCGGCATCGCGACCTTCAACGACCGGATCCGGGACGCCGGGCGCGGCGGCAACTACGAGCTGTCCTCGGCCCCGCAGCAGGGCTTCGCCTCCGGCCTGTTCACCGACCCGAACGGCTCGGCCGACAACGGCACCCCCGAGCAGCAGAAGGCCCGGCTGCTGCACCAGATGGACCAGGTCAAGGTCGGCCTGACCGGCAACCTGTCGGCCTACGAGTTCACCGACAGCAGCGGCAAGCCGGTCACCGGCGGCGGCGTCGACTACAACGGCTCGCCGACCGGCTACGCGGCCAACCCCGGCGAGGCGGTGGAGTACCTGGACGCGCACGACAACGCGGACCTGTACGACGCGCTGGCGTTCAAGCTGCCGCAGGGCACCTCGCCCGCCGACCGGGCCCGGATGCAGGCGCTCGGCCTGTCGCTGACCGCGCTGAGCCAGGGCCCGGGCTTCGCCCAGGCCGGCAGCGACCTGCTGCGCTCGAAGTCGCTGGACGCCAACTCCTTCGACTCCGGCGACTGGTTCAACTCGATCTCCTGGGACTGCAAGCAGGGCAACGGCTGGGGCCGCGGCCTGCCGATGGCGGCCGACAACCAGTCGATGTGGGCCCGGGACAAGCAGCTGCTGGCCGACCCGAAGCTGCGGATGGGCTGCAACGAGATGGGCGCCAGCACGGCCATCTACCAGCAGTTCCTGAAGATCCGGCAGTCCTCGCCGCTGTTCGCGCTGGCCAGCACGGCGGAGGTGCAGCGCCGGCTGTCCTTCCCGCTGTCCGGCACCGCGGGGGAGAACCCGGGCGTGATCACCATGCACCTGGACGGCACCGGGCTGAAGGGCGCCGAGAAGGGCATCACGGTGGTCTTCAACGCCACCCCGACCGCGCAGACCCAGACCGTGGCGGGCCTGCGGGGCAGCAAGCAGCGGCTGCACGAGGTGCAGGCGAAGGGCAGCGACCCGGTGGTCAAGCGGGCAGCCTTCGACCCGGCCTCGGGGACCTTCACGGTGCCGGGCCGGACGGTGGCGGTGTTCGTCCAGAACTGATGGTTTCCCAGCGGTAACAGGGGCCTCACCTCCGGGTGGGGTCCCTGGCCGTGTTGGCCGAAAACCGATGACGGGCGGGGAGGTTTGGCACGGACCTTCCCGGATCCGTCCCACATGCCGGACCATGAGGGGCCGTCGGGCAGGTGGCGACGCGGTCATTAATCGGTCAAACCCTGGCATGCATCTGTCATTCGCATGGTGTTTGCTGCCAGGATTCCCCCGGCTGCGAACCGACAGGTAGCCCCAACTCCCCTCTCCCGCCGGAGCGTTCCTCCCCGAGGACACCGGCGGCAGCAGCCCCGGCGCGCGTACCCCAGTGCGTCCGGCACCGCGAACCCGCACCGCACCGCACCCCGCGCCGCGAACCGGCGGCAGGGGCCCCCGCTGCGCCGCAACCGCGGCCAGATTCTCTCCACCGCTCGTGACCCCGCGACGGTCGGTAAAGGAGTCCCGCATGTCTCGCCGCACGCATGCCCGCGTGAGCATGGCCGCCCTCGCGGCCACCACCGCCCTACTGGTGACCGCGATCCCCGCGGCGGTGGCCCAGGCCGCCCCCGCCGCCCCCTCACCGGCCGGCCAGGCCGCCTCCCAGCAGGCCGCCGCCGGGCACGCCCAGCTGATCTCCGACGCGGGCAGCCGCTCGGCGGGGTTCGCCCAGGCCCTCGGCCTGGGCGCCCAGGAGAAACTGGTGGTCAAGGACGCGTCCAAGGACGCCGACGGCACCCAGCACTTCCGCTACGAGCGCACCTACGGCGGACTGCCCGTCCTCGGCGGCGACCTGATCGTCCACCAGGCCGCCAACGGCACCACCAAGGGCGTCGACCGGGCCTCCTCCGCCTCGCTGGACGGCCTCTCCACCACCCCGAAGCTGGCCGCCGCCAAGGGCCAGGCCGCCGCGCTGGCCGCCCAGGCCGGCTCCGCCCTGGACACCGCGCCCCGGCTGGTGGTCTGGGCCGCCGACAACAACCCGCGCCTGGCCTGGGAGACCGTGGTCTCCGGCGTCCAGGAGGACGGCACCCCGAGCAAGCTGCACGTGGTCACCGACGCCACCAGCGGCGCCGTGATCCAGAAGTGGGAGGGCGTGCAGACCGGCACCGGCAACGGCGTCTTCGTCGGCAACGTCACCCTCGGCACCTCGCAGTCCGGCTCCAACTACCAGCTCAAGGACCCGACCCGCGGCGGGATGTACACCACCAACCTGGCCAACGGGACCAGCGGCACCGGCACGCTGTACTCCAAGTCCACCGACAGCTGGGGCAACGGCACCGTCTCCAACGGCGAGTCCGCGGCCGTCGACGCCCACTACGGCGTCGCGTCGACCTGGGACTACTACAAGAACACCTTCGGCCGCAACGGGATCCGCAACGACGGGGTCGGCGCGTACAGCCGGGTGCACTACGGCAGCAACTACGTCAACGCGTTCTGGGACGACAGCTGCTTCTGCATGACCTACGGCGACGGCTCGGGCAACACCCACCCGCTGACCGAACTCGACGTCGCGGGCCACGAGATGACGCACGGCGTCACCTCCAACACCGCGGGCCTGAACTACTCGGGCGAGTCCGGCGGCCTGAACGAGTCCACCTCGGACGTGTTCGGCACCATGGTCGAGTTCTACGCGAACCTGCCCACCGACAACCCGGACTACCTGATCGGCGAGCTGATCAACATCAACGGCGACGGCACGCCGCTGCGCTACATGGACAAGCCCTCCAAGGACGGCTCCTCCGCCGACAGCTGGTCCTCCACGGTCGGCAACAAGGACGTCCACTACTCCTCGGGCGTCGGCAACCACGCCTTCTACCTGCTGGCCGAGGGCAGCGGCGCCAAGACCGTGAACGGCGTCAGCTACAACTCGCCCACCGTCAACAGCATCACCGTCACCGGCATCGGCCGGGACAAGGCCGCCGCCATCTGGTACCGGGCGCTGACCACCTACTGGACCTCCACCACCAACTACGCGAGCGCCCGGGCCGGCATGCTCTCCGCCGCCACCGACCTGTACGGCGCGGGCTCGGCCGAGTACAACGCCACCGCCACCGCCTGGGCCGCCGTCAACGTCGGCTCGCTGCCCAGCACCGGCGGCCCGACCGTCACCAGCCCGGGCAACCAGTCGACCGCGCTGAACGGCGCCGCCAGCCTGCAGATCACGGCCTCCGGCGGCACCGCGCCGCTCGGCTACTCGGCCACCGGGCTG